>DASWVJ010000377.1:0-8756 GCA_036406295.1 Bradyrhizobium sp. | reverse complement strand
TCTTCCGACCGGGACTCCTGACATGTACGTGGCCGAGAGCAAGCGCCTCACCTATCAGGGCGCCAAGAGGATCATGACGACGGCCATCGACATGGCCAGTCAGGCCGGTGTCGCGATCTCCTGCGCGATCGTGGACGCCGGCGGACACGTGATCCTGCTGGAACGCATGGACGGCGGCAGATTCCATACCCTGCACTCCTGTACGACGAAGGCGGTTTGTGCGGCGTCAAACCGGCGCCCGACCACGGCGAAGGGTGCTGCCGGTCAGGATCTCGACGTCAGCCATGCGATCGGTCTTGCGCTTGCTGCCGGGTCGCAGCGATGGACCGCCATGGAGGGTGGCGTGCCCGTGCTGGCTGACGGCGAATGTATCGGCGGTGTCGGCGTCAGCGGCGGCGATTGGGAGACCGATTTGCGCATTGCGAAAGCGGCCGTCGAGTCGATCGGGTTAAGCTGGACATAGCCGGCGAAATATCCGCGGGGAGGGGGAAATGGTGAGTTCTGGTTCTCTGCGCGTAGCCTGCATCGGGATGGGATGGTGGTCCGACGTTCTGGCCGATGCCATCCAGCGCTCGGGCAAGCTCGAAATCGTCAGCTGCTACACCCGCTCCGGGGAAAAGCGGAAAAAGTTCGCGGAAAAGTATTGCTGCCGGCCGGCCGAAAGCTACGAGGCCATGCTGGCCGATACCACCGTCGAAGCGATCATCAACACGACGCCGAACGATGCGCATCTGGCAACGACCCGTGCCGCGGCCGGTGCCGGCAAGCACGTCTTCCTCGACAAGCCGATCGCCAACAATGTCACTGAAGGTCGCGCCATCGCGGAGGCCTGCCGCAAGGCCGGCGTGGTGCTGGCGCTCGGCTATCAGCGGCGGCGCGAGAGCCATTTCCGCTGGATCAGGCAGCAGATCGATGACGGTGTGTTCGGCAAGCTCGTCAATGCCGAGGCCAACATCAGCCGCGACCGCCTCGGCAAGATCGATCTGACCTCCTGGCGCTACCAGGCCGCCGGCATGCCCGGCGGCGTAATGCTGCAGATCGGCATCCACTACACCGACGTTCTGGAATACCTGATCGGGCCGATCCATGCCGTGCACGGACGCCTGGCGCAACTGGTGCTGCCGGGCGACAACCCCGATGTGGCGAGCCTGCTCCTGGAGCACGAAAGCGGCGCGCTCTCCACGCTGAATGCGAGCTACGCCTCGGCGTCCGAGTACTATCAGATGAACGTCTACGGCAAGGACGCCACCGCCTACTACGATTTGCACAACGGGCTGCGCGTGCTCAAGCGCGGCGAAAATGCGCCCGTGGCGGTCGGGTGCGCAAAAAACGACACGCTGGTCGAGCAGCTTGAGGAGTTTGCCGCCGCAGCCCGCGGGCAGGGCCGGCATGAAGTCGACGGCGAGTACGCGACGCGATCGCTTGCGGTGGTACGGGCCGGCATTGTCTCGGCGCGGGAGGGGCGCCGCGTGGAGGTCGCGGAGATACTGAAGTGTGACTGAAACCAGTGACCGCGCGATCGCGCGGGCGGGAGTTGCGTCATGACACGTATCAGCGTTTGGCCGGCTATCTGCATCGCGGCGCTCGTTGCCGGCATTGGTTCGGCGCCCGCGCAGGATTATCCATCGAGGCCCGTGACGGTGATCGTGCCGTTCCCCCCGGGAGGCGCGAGCGATGTAGTGGCGCGCATCGTCACCAACCAGATGTCCGCCATTCTCGGGCAATCCTTTGTCATCGAGAATGTCGCCGGCGCCGGCGGCACCGTCGGCAGTGCGCGCGTGGCCGCCGCCGCACCCGACGGCTACACCCTGCTTGCGGCGGCCATGGGCTCGCATGTGGCGGCACCGGTGCTGACGCCGAACGTCAAATACGATCCGCTGACGGATTTCGCGCCTGTCGGCATCACCGCGCATTCGCCGGCCGTCGTCATCGCGCGAAAGGACTTTCCGGCACGTGACTTGAAGGAATTCGTTGCGCTGCTGCGGCAACAGGGCGAGGCGGTGAAACAGGCGCATGGCGGCATCGGCGCGTCCTCGCACATGGCGTGCCTGTTGTTCACCGCACAGATCGGCGCAAAACCAACGCTCGTGGCCTATCGCGGCTCAGGTCCTGCGTTGAATGACCTGGTGGGAGGCCATGTCGACTTCCTTTGCGAGCAGTCGGTCAGCGTGGCGGAGTCGGTTCTTGCGGGATCGGTCAAGGCCTATGCCGTCTCCGCTGCCGAGCGCCTGCCCATGCTGCCGGACGTGCCGACCGCGAGGGAAGCTGACGTCAACTATCAGATGAGCGTCTAGGCCGGGCTGTTTGCGCCCAAGGGCACTCCGCCCGAAGTGATCGCCAGGCTTGCGCAGGCGCTCGACAAGGCCCTCGATGAGCCTGCCGTGCGCGACAGGCTGGCCCAGCTCGGCGGGACGGTGCCGGCCAAGGCCGAGCGCAACCCGGCGGCCTTCGACCGTTTTGTCCGGTCCGAGATCGCGCGCTGGGCGCCCATCCTCGCGGCGACGCGGACGGAGAAACAATGAGATCTATCCAGGAGGTACGGCGATCGGCTGATGTCGTCAGCGGGCGGAGCTTCGCCTACTGCTTCGCCAGCCTCACCGAAAACTCGCCGTTGCGCACGCGCGAGGGGAGGCCTTCGGCGAACTTGGCCACGGCGTCCTCGCCATAGGTCGTGACCAGCTCGGCGAGGGCTGCGAACATGCTGGCCTGCGCCATGCAATCGCCGTCGACGCCGTCGTGGCGGGCTTCGGCCCAGGCTTCGTTGAGGTAGCTCAGCGCTGCCTGCTTCTGCTCGTGATCAGGCAAGGGTTCGCGGGCGATGGAATAGGACGCAGGAAGGCTCATTGCACTCAACGGATTCTTGACGCGCTCCAGGGCGGAACGCATCCGGCGAAGGGCTGTGTAGCACGGGCTTCTGCCCCGCCTAGGGCAGTTCTTTAGGAAAGGTTAACGCGGCTCTTATTTTTGGAGGGAAAGTTCCGGCTTCAGCCGAATGCCGCCGTGAGATGGTCGAGGATCGCCCGTGGCGTGGCGCAAAGGTGCGCGGCGCCGGCCTCGACCAGTTCCTCGCGGCTGCCATAGCCGTAGAGCACGCCGATGCCGTCCATGCCGTTCTTCTTCGCGCCGACGATGTCATGGCTGCGGTCGCCGATCATCAGCGCGCGCGAGGGATCGGTTTCGGTACGCTCGAGCGCCCAGGCGAGCAGGTCGTATTTGTGCACGCGGGTGCCGTCGAGCTCGGAACCGAACACATGCTCGAAATAGGGGCGCAGGGCGAAATGGTCGATGATGCGGTCGGCGAAGACGTGGGGCTTGCTGGTGGCGACGAACAGCCGGGCGCGCGGTTTCAGTGCGGCGAGCGTCGCCTTGATGTCGGGATAGAGGCTGTTCTCGAACAGGCCGACCTCGCCAAAGCGCTCGCGATAAAGCGCCACCGCGCGGTCGGCGTCTTCCTCGCCGCCAAGGAGCCTGGCAAAGCTCGCGCGCAGCGGCGGGCCGATGCACCAGGCGAGCTCGTCCTGCGAGGGGACGGGACGGCCGAGCTTGTCGAGCGCGTACTGGATCGAACCGGTGATGCCGGGCTTGGGATCGGTCAGCGTGCCGTCGAGGTCGAAGAAGATGGTGTCCATGTCAGTTCGCGTACCTTGCCGTCAGGTCGCGGGAAATCTTCACGCCTTCCTCGATGTAGCGGCGGATCGCGACGGTGGCTGCCGGGGTGCAGCTGCGGTAGGTCTGCTGAAAGCCGTTATAGCCGCGGTTGAAGGCCGCGACCATGCGGGCGCGGCGGTCGCCGGAAGGGGTCTCGGCATCGATCAGTGCCTGCATCTCGTTGCGCCATTTCAGCCCTTCATTGCTGCCGCAAATGCCGCGGAGATAATGCAGGGTGCCGAGGATCTCGGCCAGCCGCTGCAGGTCGCCGTCGAAGGGCGCGGGCGCATCCTGCGCCCGTGCGGGGGCGGTCAGGACGGCTGAAATCAGCAGAAAAATGGCGGCGAGGTGCTTGGGCATAATCGAGCCCGATATGCCCCTGCATTGGGCTAGAAGCAAGGCACAAAGGGCTTTGTTTTGAGCATGATCTTGATCGGAAAACCGGTGTCCACTTTTCCGGATCATGCGGCCCCTACGCGTTAATAATCCGCCAGGCCGCCTCAATCACTTCCTGAAGGCCGCCGGTCATCTTGAGCTCGCCGAACTCCTCCGGCTTCAGCCATTTGAAGTCGTCATGCTCGTCGTTGAGGACGGGTTCCAGCGCCTTCCAGCGCGCGGCAAAGGACATGATCAGATAGTGCCCGCCGCCGCTGGGGGACGGCAGCACCTCGCGCCAGCCGGCGAGCCCGATGATGTCGATCTTGATGGCGGTCTCTTCATCCACCTCGCGGTGCAGCGCCGTATGCAGGGATTCGCCGAATTCGACCCGGCCACCGGGCAGCGAATAGAAGCCCTTGCCCGGGGAGCGGGCGCGGCGCACCAGGAGCACGCGGCCGTCGCGAAAGATCGCGGCACTGACGGCGAGTTGCGGTCGCTGCGGATGATCGATGGGAGTCACGGCAGCTCAACCCGCCATGATGGTGTCGATGTCGGCCTCGCTGCCGCCATTGATGATGCCGCCCGCGAGCGCCACCAGCGGCTTGACCCAGCCGGTCGCCTGCTCGGCGAGGGTAGCCCGCGTCTTGTCCTGCTGGACTTCGCGCATGGCCTGGCCCACCGCGGTCAGGATCGAGGTCATGGTCGAAGTGATGCGGTCGAACTCGCCGCGGACGGCGGGATGGGCCTGCTCATAGGCCTCGATGGCGAGGTCGCGGGCCTTGAAGTTGGAGGCGGTGAAATGCTCGGCATAGGACAGCGGACACCAGAGCAGAAAGTCTTCGGCACATTCGGGCATGTCGGGGATCATTTCCAGAAGCATGATGGCCTCGTTGAAATGATTCAGGTAGTCGGTGGCAAGCCCCGTGCGCGGGTTGATGTTGGCCGCGCGTAGCTGCGCCGCGCGGGCACCGTCGATGTCCGTCGGAAGTCTGGATCGCGCTGATGGGGAGGCGCCTGAACTCATCTGCGGCAGTGTTAATGTTCGGGGTTAAAGGGGGCTGAACAAGCCTTTCTCTGGGTTATCGAATGTGCGGACGGTTCGTGATTACATCGCCGCCGGCGGCGATCCGGCAGGTATTTGGCTACGCCGAGCAGCCGAATTTCCCGCCGAGGTATAACATTGCGCCGACCCAACCTGTTCCGGTCGTGATCCTGGACCGCGGCGCGCGGCATTTCCGGCTGATGCGCTGGGGGCTGGTACCGGCCTGGGTCAAGGACCCGCGCAAGTTCACGCTGCTGATCAACGCGCGCAGCGAGGGTGTGCAGGACAAGCCGGCGTTCAAGAATGCGATCCGCAGGCGGCGCTGCCTGCTCCCGGCCGACGGCTATTACGAGTGGCATGTCTCGGCCGATCGCAAGCGGCCCTATTTCATCTACCGCCGCGACCGCAAGCCCTTTGGCCTTGCTGGCCTCGCGGAGACCTGGATCGGGCCGAACGGCGAGGAGGTGGATACGGTCGCGATCGTCACTGCGCCGGCGAGTCCCGATCTCGCTGTGCTGCATCACCGCGTGCCCGTGACGATCGCGGAGGGCGCCTTCAAGCGCTGGCTCGACTGCTCCTCCGATTCCGCCGAAGGCGTGATGGCGATGCTGACGGGACCGGAAGCGGGCGAGTTCGCCTGGCATGAGATTTCGACGCGGGTCAATTCCGCCGACAACGACGACGCGCAGCTGGTGCTGCCGATCACGGATGAGCAGCGCGCGGCTGAGGCGCCGAAGCCGAAGCGGGCGGCGGTGAAGAAGGCCACGGGGCGCGGGGGCGATGACGGGCAGGGGAGCCTGTTCTGAATTGCGAAGTGCGCAAGCGTGCGCCACATGTTCACCTGTCGTCCCGGCGAAGGCCGGGGCCCATAACCACAGGGTGTTGCTGGGATCTGCTGGGGCCACAGCCCGGGACGACAGTTGTGCTTGTGGGTGCTAGCAGAAAAATCTGCAGCGCTGCGTATTGCAGCAGCATGATGGTCTTGGCATCCACGATGCGGCCATCGGCGATCATGGCGAGTGCCTCATCGATCGAGAGCTCCAGCACCTCGATCTCCTCGCCCTCGTCAGCCAGGCCGCCGCCGGCGCTGACGCGCATCGAGGGCTCGTATTCGGCGACGAAGAAGTGGATTTTTTCCGTAAGCGCGCCGGGGCTCATGAAGGCTTCAAAAATCTTCCGAACCTCGTGCAGCCGGTAACCCGTCTCTTCCTCCGTCTCGAGGCGGATGCGCTCCTCGGGTGAAGCGTCGTCGAGCAGGCCAGCGGCAGCCTCGATCAGCAGGCCATCGTAGCCGTTGGCATAGGCGGGGTAGCGGAACTGTCTCACCAGCACGACGGTGCGGTTGCCGAGATTGTAGGGCAGCAGTGCGGCGGCATCGCCGCGGTCAAGCACTTCGCGCTGCTGCGACTGCCAGTCTCCGTCGGCGCGCCGCCAGTCGAAGCTGACGGCATTCAGCTTGAAATGGCCTTTGGAGAGCGCGCGGATATCCTTGACGCGGATGCGGTCGGAAATCCTCATGATGTCGTCCGGCCGTCGATCCATTTTGCGTAAACGACGGTGTCAGCCTCTTCATAGCCGATCGACTGGTAGAACGCGCCGGCCTTCGCATTCTCGCGGCGGACCAGGAGCTGCAGCTTCGGCACGCCGGCCGCGCGGAGCCACGCTTCAGCAGCGTCCATGATGGCGCGGCCAAGACCTTTCATGCGGGAATCGGGATCGACGGCGACGTAATAGACCCAGCCGCGATGGCCGTCATGGCCGACCATGGCGGTTGCGGCAACGGCGCCGTCCGTGCGGCCGACCAGCACGGTCGAGTTCCGGTTTTGACGCGCCAGCGCAATGTCGCTGGCCGGATCGTTCCACGGCCGGGTCAGGCCGCAGCGCTGCCACAGCGCGATGACATCGCCGACATCGGCATCCCTGATATCGGCGACGGCAAGCGCTGCGACAGGGGCGGACGCGCTCACAGCACCTTGCCGGGATTCATGATGCCATTGGGATCGAGCAGCGCCTTGAAGCTGCGCATCAGCTCGATGGCGACCTTGTCCTTCACGTCGGGCAGTTCGTCGCGCTTCAATACGCCGATGCCGTGTTCGGCAGAGATCGAGCCGCCCATGCGCAGCACGATATCGAAGACGACCTTGTTGACCTCGTGCCAGCGCGCCATGAAGTCGGCGGTGTTGCCGCCGATGGGCTGGCTGACATTGTAGTGGATGTTGCCGTCGCCGAGATGGCCGAACGGCACCGGCCGCGAGCCCGGGATCAGCTTCACGACCGCCGCATTGGCATCCTCGATGAAGGCGGGCACGGCGGCGACGGGAACGGAGACGTCATGCTTGATCGAGCCGCCTTCCGGCTTCTGCGCAGCCGACATCTCGTCGCGCAGTTTCCAGAACGCCTGGCGCTGGCTCAGGTTCGCGGCGATGACGGCGTCATCGACCATGCCTTCTTCCATGCCCTTGGCCAGGATCGATTCCAGCGCAGCACGGGCGTCGTCGCGCGGCGACGACAGCTCCATCAGCACGTACCAGGGATGCTTGCTCGTCAGGGGATCGCGGACATTGATGCCGTGACGGATCGAGAAGTCGACCGCGATGTCGGCAAGCAGCTCGAAACTGGTGAGGCTGCCGGCGGCCTCGTTCTGCGATATCTCCAGGAGCTTCAGCGCCTGCGCCGGCGATTTCAGGCCCACATAGGCGGTCTCGACCGCATGCGGCTTCGGGAAAAGTTTCAGCGTTGCCGCGGTGATGATGCCGAGCGTGCCTTCGGCGCCGATGAAGATGTTGCGCAGGTCATAGCCGGTGTTGTCCTTTTTCAATTTCGACAGCGCGTTGAGCACGCGCCCGTCCGCGAGCACGACCTCGAGCCCGAGCGCCATCTCGCGCGCCACGCCATAGGCGAGCGCAGCCGTGCCGCCGGCATTGGTGGAGAGATTGCCGCCGATGGTGCAGCTTCCTTCCGCGCCGAGCGACAACGGAAACAGGCGACCAGCTTCAGCGGCGCGCTGCTGTGCCACCTGCAGGATTACGCCGGCCTCGCAGATCATGGTGTTGGAGGCGGTATCAACCTCGCGGATTTTATCCAGGCGGCGCAGCGAGACAACGACCTCGCCATTGTGCGGCGTCTGCCCGCCGACGAGGCCCGTATTGCCGCCCTGCGGCACCAGCGCGATGCGATGCTCGTTGGCGAGCTTGCAGATCGCGGAGATTTCCGCGGTCGAGCCTGGGCGCAGCACCAGCGGCGAGCGGCCGCGGAACAGGTTGCGTTCCTCCGTGGTGTAAGGGGCGATATCGGCCGGATCCGTCACGGCATATTTGTCGCCGACGATGGTGCGGAACTTTGCAATCAGTTCGGCCGGCAGGGGCGGCGCGGCAGGCTGGACGATGTTCATTTCGTCTTCTTCCTTGTCAGTCTCTTTTTCTTGAGCATGATCTAGTCCGAAAACCGGTACCCACTTTTCGGGATCATGTTCTTTCCACCGCTGCGCGGCGCAGCCGGTCGTTGATGGCTTCGCCCAATCCCTCGCTCGGGATCGGCATCACGGCGATGGTCGTTGCTCCCTTTGCATCGAGAGCACGAAGATAACCGAAAAGATTGGCGGCGGCTTCATCGAGATCGCCCTTCGCGGAAAGATTCATGATCGCAGCCGCGTCATCGGCTCCGTGCAATCGGTGCAATCCGAACGCCA
>DASWVJ010000376.1:0-19491 GCA_036406295.1 Bradyrhizobium sp. | reverse complement strand
TTCATGGCGCTGGTGATCGGCATCATCGCCTGCAGCGAGGGGCTGAAAGTGAAAGGCAGCGCGGAATCGCTGGGCCGGCAGACCACGACCTCGGTGGTGAAATCGATCTTCCTCGTCATCGTGCTCGACGGACTGTTCGCCGTGTTCTTCGCCTCGATCGGGATGTGAGAAGTGGACGCCGTGACCGATCAATATGCGATCCGCGTCAGCGACCTCGTGGTCGGCTTCGGTCGCCGCATCGTGATCGATCATCTGTCGCTCGACGTGGTCAGGGGCGAGATCCTGGGCCTCGTCGGCGCGTCCGGCGGCGGCAAATCGGTCTTGATGCGCACCATCATCGGGTTGATCCCGAAGATGGGCGGACGCATCGAGGTGATGGGCTGGGATGCGGATGCGGCCGGCGGGCTCAACGGGCATTTCGGCGCGCCGAAATGGGGCATCCTGTTTCAGCAGGGCGCGCTGTTCTCCTCGCTCACGGCGCGGCAGAACGTGCAGTTTCCGCTGCGCGAAAATCTCTCGCTGTCGCAGTCGCTGATGGACGAGATTGCGGATGCCAAGCTCGAAATGGTCGGGCTGTCACCCGAGGATGGCGACAAGCTGCCGTCGGAGCTTTCCGGCGGCATGACCAAGCGCGTGGCGCTGGCGCGTGCGCTCGCGCTGGACCCGGCGATCGTCTTTCTCGACGAGCCGACCAGCGGCCTCGATCCGATCGCGGCCGGCGATTTCGACGCGCTGATCAAAACGCTGCAGAAGACGCTGGGGCTGACGGTCTTCATGGTGACCCATGACCTCGCCAGCCTGAACACCGTCTGCGACCGCGTCGCTGCGCTCGCCGACGGCAAAATCGTCGCGATCGGGTCGATGGACGACCTGCTGCGTTCAGAACATCCCTGGGTGAAGGCCTATTTCCACGGCAAGCGCTCGCTGATGCTGCACAAGAAACCGGACTGAGAACGCACATGGAAACCCGAGCCCCCTTCGTCATCGTCGGCGCCTTCGTGGTCGCGGCCATCATGGCCGTGTTCGGCTTCGTCTACTGGCTGCACAATTCGGCCGGCATCGGCGCGCGCAGCACCTATCACCTGCAATTCGACGGGCCGGTGCCCGGGTTGCTGGTCGGCGCCTCCGTGCTGTTCAACGGCATCCGGGTCGGCGAGGTGACCGAGCTGAAGCTCGCAACCGACAATCCACGCCGCGTCAATGCGACGATCGCCGTCGCAGCCGAAACGCCCGTGCGCGCCGACACCAGGGTGGGATTGGATTTCCAGGGCCTGACCGGCGTGCCGGTCGTGGCGCTGGAAGGCGGCAAGCAGATCGCCGCCGGCAGTGTGCCGACCCTGATCGCCGAGCCCGGCGCGGGGCAGAGCATGACGCAGGCCGCGCGCGATGCGCTGCGGCGCGTCGATACGATCCTTGCCGAGAACGCCGAGCCGCTGCAGGGCATGATCGCGAATCTCAAGACCTTCTCGGACGGCTTGGCGCGCAACACCGGCAAGCTCGACAGCATCGTCGCCGGGCTCGAGCGCATGACAGGAGCCAGCACGCCGCCGCCGAAGACCGTCTACAATCTGCAGGCCGCGGCCGCACCCGCAACTCCCGGCCAGCCGCTTAAGGGACAGCTGGTGATTCCCGAGCCCTCGACGGTGGTGATGTTCGACACCCAGCGCATCCTGTTCTCGCCGCCCAATGAGCTGGCGGAGTTCGCCAACGCGCAGTGGGCCGACACGATCCCGCGGCTGCTGCAGGCACGGCTGATCCAGAGCTTCGAGAACTACGACATTGCGCGCGCCCCGCTGCGGAGCGCCGACGGCGTGGAGGTGGACTACCAGCTCCTGATCGATATCAGGGAGTTTCAGGTGGTCACGGGATCGACGCCGGCCGCAAAGATCGCCTTCTCGGCCAGGCTTCTGAACAAGGAGGGTAAGGTCGTCGCCGCCCGTGTCTTCAGCGCCAGCCAGGCGGTCGACAGGATGGATCCGCCGGCGGTGGTCGCCGCGTTCGACACGGCCTTTTCCAGCATCGCCCGCGAACTGATCGCCTGGACGGTGCGGACGGTCTGAGTGGAGGACGCTATTCCAGGCTCTTCAAATACGAAAGCACGTCGTTGATCTGGTCGGGCTCGAGCCTGAACACCGGCATGGTCGGATGGCCGGTATAGATGCCCTCGGCCAGCGATTCCTGCAGGGTCTCGATCGGATATTTGAGGTGCAGGTTGCGGAAGGGCGGGGCGATCGTCAGCGGGCTTGGCGATACCTTGTCGACCGAATGGCAGCGCGAGCAATTGGTGACGACGAAATTCTTGCCGCGCTGCTCGGCAGGGGTAAGGGCCAGCGCGGTATTGGTCATGACAAGGGTGGCGGCGAGGCCGCCGAGAAAGTGTCGCATCACGCGCTCTGCTCGTTGATTTTGAACCGATTTTGCATCCTCCACTGCCGGTTGATCCGTGTCAACGGCGGCCGGCCGGCGCCGCTCCATCCGCAAATTTGATGCAGCTCAAAACCGCTGATGCACTCCCATGACAGGCTGTTCCGACAAAAGAGGAGGAAACAATGCCTGTCGACGTGATGATTCTGTCTGCCGTCATTGTCGGCGTGTTCGTGATTTTCGGCTCCGTGCTGTACTGGGGCGAGCGCCGCACCCGCGGGATGTCGCCGAATGTCGAGAGCTCGAAAATCAAGCGCCGCAGTTTCTAAAGGAGGCGCCGCGGCTGCATCGTCGGCCCTCGCGAATTTCCCGTCGCCCGCCGGCTGATCGCCCGCACGAAGCGGCTTTCGGGCCGACAGCCGACAGATGACGCGATCGTCCATGAGCTTGGCCTTTCGCGCTCCGTGAAGCCCTGAGCCAGAGATTATGCGCGGCTGATGCCGGTGGCCTAAATTGCCGCCGGCATTCGCTTTTTGGCGGCGAGGGTTCGCTGGTTCCCGTTGCAGACGTCCGGCGGGGAAATCCGGCGAGGCTTGATCTCAATCAATCTTGCGCTCGCGGAAGCGTGATCTGTGAGACCGGGCCACTCACGAAAGTATCCGAGAATGACACAATCCCCAGCCGCAAAATGGATGACGCAAGGCGAAGCCGGGCTCGGCGCGCTTTCCGCCGTGTCCGCTTTTGTATTTGTGTTTGTCGCAGCCAAGGCGGCCGACGGTGCCTTTGCCTTCCACGCCGCGCTTTTTGCTGCGTTCAGCCTCTGGGCCTGCTTTGCGATCTTCAATCGCTATTTCGAGCGCCCGGCCAATTTGCCGCCGCAGGAGATCAACGGCCGACCGAATTACAACATGGGCCCGATCAAGTTCGGCGCGGCAATGGCGATGATCTGGGGCATTGCGGGATTCCTCGTCGGCCTCATCATCGCCAGCCAGCTCGCCTGGCCGGCGCTGAACTTCGACCTGCAGTGGATCAGCTTCGGCCGGCTGCGCCCGTTGCACACGTCAGCGGTGATCTTCGCCTTCGGCGGCAACGTGCTGATCGCGAGCTCCTTCTACGTGGTGCAGAAGACCTGCCGCGCGCGCCTCGCCGGCGATCTTGCGCCCTGGTTCGTGGTGCTCGGCTACAACTTCTTCATCGTGATCGCCGGCACCGGCTATCTGCTCGGCGTCACCCAATCCAAGGAATATGCCGAGCCCGAATGGTACGCGGACCTCTGGCTCACCATCGTCTGGGTCGCCTATCTCCTGGTGTTCCTGGTGACGGTCATCAAGCGCAAGGAACCGCATATCTTCGTAGCCAACTGGTTCTATCTCGCCTTCATCGTCACGATCGCGGTGCTGCATCTCGGCAACAATCCGGGCCTGCCGGTGTCGCTGCTCGGCTCGAAGTCCTACATCGTCTGGGGCGGCGTGCAGGATGCGATGTTCCAGTGGTGGTACGGCCACAACGCGGTCGGCTTCTTCCTGACCGCCGGCTTCCTTGCCATCATGTACTACTTCGTGCCCAAGCGCTGCGACCGGCCGATCTATTCCTACCGGCTGTCGATCATCCACTTCTGGGCGCTGATCTTCCTCTACATCTGGGCCGGCCCACACCATCTGCACTATACGGCGTTGCCGGACTGGGCGCAGACGCTCGGCATGACCTTCTCGGTGATGCTGTGGATGCCCTCCTGGGGCGGCATGATCAACGGCCTGCTGACGCTGTCGGGCGCCTGGGACAAGCTGCGCACCGATCCGGTGCTGCGCATGCTGGTGGTCTCCGTCGCCTTCTACGGCATGTCGACCTTCGAAGGCCCGATGATGTCGATCAAGGTGGTGAACTCGCTGTCCCACTACACCGACTGGACCATCGGCCACGTGCATTCCGGTGCACTCGGCTGGGTCGGCTTCGTCTCCTTCGGCGCGCTGTACTGTCTCGTGCCCTGGCTGTGGAACAAGAAGGAGCTCTACAGCCTGAAGCTGGTCAATTGGCACTTCTGGATCTCGACGCTCGGCATCGTGCTCTACATCTCCGCGATGTGGGTGTCCGGGATCATGCAGGGCCTGATGTGGCGCGCCTACACCGCGCTCGGCTTCCTCGAATATTCCTTCATCGAGACCGTCGAAGCGATGCATCCCTTCTACGTGATCCGCGCCGCGGGCGGCGCGCTGTTCCTGATCGGCTCGCTGATCATGGCCTACAATCTGTGGATGACCGTGCGTGCGGGCGAGGAAGAAGTGACGTCGCCCGCGTTGCAGCCGGCGGAGTGAGGAAAGAGAAATGTCAGTCTGGGCAAGACATCAAATCCTGGAAAAGAACTCGATCATCCTCCTGGTCGGTATCCTGCTGGTGATCGCCATCGGCGGCCTGGTCGAGATCACGCCGCTGTTCTACCTCAAGAGCACCATCGAGAAGGTGGAGGGCATGCGGCCGTACACGCCGCTGGAGCTCGTGGGGCGCAACATCTTTGTCCGCGAAGGCTGCTATCTCTGCCATTCGCAGATGATCCGGCCGCTGCGCGACGAGGTCGAGCGCTACGGGCATTACTCGCTCGCAGCCGAAAGCATGTACGACCATCCGTTCCAGTGGGGCTCCAAGCGGACGGGTCCGGACCTGGCGCGCGTCGGCGGCAAATACTCCGACGAGTGGCACGTCACCCATCTGAAGAACCCGCGCGCCATCGTCCCGCAGTCGATCATGCCCGGCTATCCGTTCCTGGCGGATACCGTGCTCGACTCGGAATCCATTGCCGATCACCTGCGTGCCAACCGCACCGTCGGCGTGCCCTACAGCGACGATCAGATCGCCAACGCCGCCGCCGATCTGAAGGCGCAAGCCGATCCCGATAACGCCGGCACCGATGCCTTTACGAAACGCTACCCGAAGGCAGTGGTGCGCAATTTCGACGGCAAGGGCGGCAATCCGACCGAGATGGACGCCCTGGTCGCCTATCTGCAGATGCTCGGCACGCTCGTCGACCTCAAGCTCTACAACGAAAAAGCCAATTTGCGCTGAAGGCAGTCACATGAAAGCAGTCTTAACCGCTTCGAACCCGGTGTCGGAATTCGTGACGTCGCTCTGGACGCCGCTCTTTGTCGCGATTTTCATCGCCGTCGTGATCTACGCGCTCTGGCCGCGGAACAAGGCGACTTTCGACGCTGCGTCGAAAATGCCGTTGCGTGAGGATTGATCAGCCATGACGAACCACAGCGAAATCGACCACGCCACAGGCAAGTCCACCACCGGCCATGAATGGGACGGCATCAAGGAGCTCAACACGCCGCTGCCGCGGTGGTGGCTGCTCACTTTCTACGCCACCATCATCTGGTCGATCGGCTACTGGATCGTCTATCCGGCCTGGCCGCTGATCACGAGCTACACCCCCGGTCTCTTCAACTACTCAACACGCGCTTCCGTGCGAGTCGAACTCGCCAATCTCGAAAGCATCCGCGGCGAGAAGATGGTGAAGCTCGCGGCAACGCCGCTCGCCGAGATCGAGAAGGATCCGGCGCTGCTGGCGCTGGCGCGTGCAAGGGGCAAGGCGGCGTTCGGCGACAATTGCGTGCCCTGTCACGGCACCGGCGGCGCCGGCGCAAAGGGCTATCCCAACCTCAACGACGACGATTGGATCTGGGGTGGCAAGCTGGAGCAGATCGAAGCGACGATCCAGTTTGGCGCCCGGTCGGGCGATGCCAAGGCCCATGAGGGCCAGATGCTGGCCTTCGGCAAGGACGGCATCCTCAAGCCGGCGGAGATCGCAACCGTCGCCAATTACGTGCGCTCGCTGTCGGGTCTTCCGACCAGCCCCGGCTATGACGCTGCCGCGGGCGCGAAAATCTTTGCCGACAACTGCGCCTCGTGCCATGGCGATAACGGCAAGGGGAACCAGGAGATGGGCGCGCCCAACCTGGCCGACAAGATCTGGCTGTACGGCTCGGACGAGGCGACCGTGGTCGAGACCATCACCAATGGCCGTGCCGGTGTGATGCCGGCCTGGGCCAGCCGGCTCGATCCGGCCACCATCAAGGCCCTGGCGGTCTATGTGCATTCGCTGGGCGGTGGGCAGTAACCGCCGCCTTCTTTGAGATGCATCAATCTTCATGGGAGCGGTGGGACATATATTTCCCGCCGCCCCCCGTGAGACGGCCTAGTCAATGAGCAATACCAGCCTCCAGGACGATCTAGATTTCGACTATGGGCCGCTCTATGCAGCCCGCAAGAAGGTTTACCCGCAAAAGGTTTCCGGTACCTTCCGGCGCATCAAATGGGCGCTGATGGGCGTCTGCCTCGGCATCTATTATTTCCTGCCCTTCGTGCGCTGGAACCGCGGCCTCGCCGCGCCCGACCAGGCGGTACTGATCGACTTTCCCAACCGGCGCTTCTATTTCTTCTTCATCGAGCTGTGGCCGCAGGAAGTCTATTATTTCACCGGCCTCTTGATCGTCGCATCCCTGGTCCTGTTCCTCTTGAACTCGATCGGCGGCCGCATCTGGTGCGGCTATCTCTGTCCGCAGACGGTGTGGACCGATCTGTTCTACGCGGTCGAACGCCTGATCGAGGGCGACCGCCGCGAGCGCATGAAGAAGGATGCGGCGGGGTGGAATCTGAGGCGCGTTTCGGAAACCGTGCTCAAGCATTCGATCTGGCTGATGATCGCCTGGTGGACCGGCGGCGCCTGGGTGCTCTATTTCGCCGACGCGCCGACGCTTGTGAAGGAGCTCCTCTTCTTCCAGGCGCCGATGATCGCCTATGTCTGGATCGGCATCTTGACCGCCACGACCTATGTGCTGGCCGGCTACATGCGCGAGCAGGTGTGCGTCTACATGTGCCCGTGGCCGCGCATCCAGGCGGCGCTGACCGATGAATGGGCGCTCAACGTCACCTATCGCTACGACCGCGGCGAGCAGCGTACCTCGCTGAAGAAGGCTAAGGAGTTGCGCGCCAAGGGCGAGCCGGTCGGCGACTGCGTCGACTGCTATCAATGTGTCGCGGTCTGCCCGACTGGAATCGACATCCGCAACGGGCCGCAGCTCGACTGCATTCAGTGCGGGCTGTGCATCGACGCCTGCGACACCGTGATGGAAAAGATCGGCCGGCCGAAGCGGCTGATCGGCTATGACAACGACATCAACATCAAGCGCCGCATGGAAGGCAAGCCGGAGATCTATCGTCTCGTCCGGCCGCGCACCGTGATCTATTGCGGCATGATCGCCGCCGTCGGCGCCATCATGCTCTACGCGCTGCTGACGCGATCGCTGCTCGACGTCAACGTGCTGCATGACCGCAACCCTGTCGCCGTGAAGCTGAGCGACGGCTCGATCCGCAACGCTTATACCATGCGCCTCCTCAACAAGCGCGGCTTCGACCGCGTCATCGCCATCGATGTCGACGGGCCGATCAATGCCACCGTACATGTCGTCGGCGTGGATTCGGTGGCGCAGAACCGGCCGATGATCGTTGTCGGCCGCGACCAGACCACCGAGCTGCGCGTGCTGGTGACCGCGCCTGCGGAAAGCAACACGGAGAAGTCGGTGCCGGTGCGGTTTCGTATCACCGACGTCGGTCTCGGTGAGACCGCGGTTACGACAGACAATTTCGTGACGCCTTGAGAAGCGGGCAGGAGTTTTTCGATGCGCAATCCATCCCAGGCACCGCGGCCGCTGACGGGACGAATGGTCCTGTTCTGCCTGATCGCGTTCTTCGGCATCGTCATCGGCGTCAATGTGGTGATGATGAAACTTGCCATCGACACCCTGCCGGGCACGGAAGTCGACAGCGCCTATCGCGCCAGTCTTGCTTACGAACGCGAAATACTGGCGGCACAGGATCAGGACCGCCGCAACTGGAAGATAGATGCCCATGTCGAGCGCCGCGCCGATGGCGCTGCCCTGGTGCGGCTTGATGCGCGCGACGCCAATGGCACGCCGCTGTCGGGGATGAAGTTCTCCGGACGGCTGGAACGGCCGACCGACAAGCGCGTCGACCGCGCCGTCGAGCTCGCTGAGTCCGGCATCGGCATCTATCGCGGCAGTGCAATCGACGTGCTGCCGGGGCAATGGGATCTTGTGATCGAGGGTGAGGCGAGAGGGGCGCGGCTGTTCCTGTCGCGCAATCGTGTCATCCTGAATTAAGGCATGTTCCCGACCCGGAGGGCCGCGTTAGCGCAAAGTCGAAAGTCGGTTTCGGGATCAGATCATGCTCAAAACGAAGTAAGGCGCATCATGGCACTGACACGGGACTATTCGCACTACGTGAAAGAGCTGGACGAAGGCATCGCCCATCTCGACCTCGCGGTCGAGGGCGTGAGCTGCGCCGGCTGCATGGCCAAGATCGAGCGCGGGCTTGCGGCGATCCCGGACGTGACCCGTGCCCGCGTTAACCTGACCGACCGCAGGCTCGCGGTGGAATGGAAGAAGGGCGCGGTCGATCCCGCAGCCCTGATCGATCGCCTCGCCGAGCTCGGCTACAAGGCCTATCCGTTCGAGCCGGTGCGCGCCGAGATCGTCGAAGCCGAGCAGTCGCGCTTCCTGCTGCGCTGCCTGGGGGTGGCGGCATTCGCGGCCATGAACGTGATGATGCTGTCGATCCCGGTATGGTCGGGCAACGTCTCGGACATGCTGCCGGAGCAGCGCGATTTCTTCCATTGGCTGTCGGCGCTGATCGTGCTGCCGGCGGCGGCCTATGCCGGGCAGCCGTTCTTCCAGTCGGCCTGGCGCGCTGTTCGCGCCGGCGGCGTCAATATGGATGTGCCGATCTCGATCGGCGTTATCCTTGCACTCGGCATGAGCGTGGTGGAGACCATTCATCACGCCGAGCACGCCTATTTCGACGCGGCGGTGATGCTGCTCACTTTCCTACTGGCGGGACGATATCTCGACCAGAACATGCGACGGCGGACCCGCGCGGTCGCTGGCAATCTCGCGGCGCTGAAGGCGGAAACCGCGGCCAAGTTCATCGGTCCCGACGAGATCAGCGAAGTCCCGGCGGCGAGCATCCGCGCCGGCGACATCGTGCTGCTGCGGCCGGGCGAGCGCTCTGCGGTGGATGGCGAAGTGATCGAGGGTCGCTCCGAGATCGACCAGAGCCTGATCACCGGTGAGACGCGGCATGTCGCGGCGGAAAAGGGCACGCCGGTCTATGCCGGCACGATGAACGTGTCGGGCGCGCTGCGGGTGAAGGTTGCGGCCGCCGCCGAAGGTACTCTGCTCGCGGAGATCACGCGGCTCCTGGAGAACGCACTGCAGGCGCGCTCGCGCTACGTGCAGCTCGCCGACCGTGCCTCCCGGCTCTATGCGCCGGTGGTGCATGTCACCGCGGCCCTCACCATGCTCGGCTGGGTCGCGTGGGGGGCTAGCTGGCACGATGCGATCGTCACGGCGATTGCCGTTCTCATCATCACCTGTCCATGCGCGCTCGGCCTTGCGATCCCCGCCGTGCAGACGGTGGTGGCGGGCGCCATGTTCCGCGCGGGCGTGCTGATCAATTCGGGCGATGCCATCGAGCGCGTCTCCGATGTCGACACGGTCGTCTTTGACAAGACGGGGACGCTGACGTTGCCGGATCTGGACGTCGTCAACGCCAAGAACATCCCGGCCGACGTGTTCAGCCTCGCCGGGCGCCTTGCACTCGCAAGTCGGCATCCCGTGGCCGCGGCGGTGGCGCGCGCCGCAGCGGCAACAGCGCCGCTGCCGGGCGCGGTGGAGGAGCCGGGCAAGGGCGTGCGGGCCGTTGTGAATGGCGTGGAAGTCCGGCTCGGCAGCCCTTCGTTCTGCAACGCCGACGGACTTGCCAATGAAATCTTGAGCCGCGATCCCGAGGTGTCGGTCGTGGCATTCCGCCGCGGCACGCAATGTCACGTCTTCGCGGTGCGCCAGCAGTTGCGTCCGGACGCGGTCGCTACCATTGCCGCGCTGAAGCAACGCGGCATCGCGGTGGAGCTGCTGTCCGGCGACCGCGAGCCTGCGGTCCACCACGCCGCGCAGGCGCTCGGCGTCGAAGTATGGCGCGCCGGGGTGACGCCGGCGGACAAGATCGCGCGCATCGAGGAGCTGAAGCGGCAGGGCCGCAAGGTGATGATGGTCGGCGACGGCATGAACGACGCGCCGTCGCTGGCGGCGGCCAGCGTCTCGATGTCGCCGGTCAGCGCCACGCATTTGAGCCAGGCCACCGCCGATCTCGTCTTCCTCGGCAAGGAATTGTCGCCCGTGGTTGCTGCCATCGACTACGCGCGCAAGGCTGTACACCTGATGAAGCAGAACATCTGGCTCGCGGTCGGCTATAATGCGCTCGCGGTGCCGGTGGCCATTGTGGGCCTGGCGACGCCGCTGATTGCGGCTGCCGCCATGTCCGGCTCGTCGGTGCTGGTGATGCTCAACGCGCTGCGCGCCCGCAGCGTCGGATTGGAGGTGCGCTGATGGAGGTGCTGGTTTATCTCGTGCCGCTGGCGCTCGCGCTGGGCGGCTTGGGCCTCGCCGGCTTTCTCTGGTCGCTGAAAAGCGGCCAGTTCGACGATCTCGACGGTGCCGCCTGGCGCGCCATCGCCGACGATGATCCGCCGCAGGTCACGCAAAAATAGCTGGAAGGCGCCGGCTGATCGCTGTCCGCGCCGGGTCAGGGGCGGCCGGGCGCGGGCGACGTCGATGCGCCCTGATCGGCGATTGCCCCTCTCAAGTCCCGGGGTCCCGTCAAAGGCGAACGCGGCTGGCTCTCTTGGTGGTCAATCCGATAGAGCTGGGCATAGTTCCCGCGGTAGAGCGGCGATAGGCCGGGATGCGGCTGCACCGCGACGGGCGGATCGATCAACAGCACGTAGTCGAAATCTTGCCGCCAGTGTTCGAGGTAGCGCGCGTTCCTTAGCGCTGCGGGGGGAAGCGCTTCTTGCGCCAGCCATTGCCACTCAACCGGCTCCGATCCCGGTTGCGCAATTCGGTCGAAAGGCGGTTTGA
This sequence comes from Bradyrhizobium sp., assembly GCA_036406295.1. GTDB lineage: Bacteria > Pseudomonadota > Alphaproteobacteria > Rhizobiales > Xanthobacteraceae > Bradyrhizobium. Next base: position 8,140 of record DASWVJ010000376.1, on the reverse strand, counting down.
TGATCAGCGGCTGTTGGGTGGGATCGGCAAACAGCAGAGGCCAGAACGCCTTTCGCTCGCTGAGCAGCAGCGCGGCGAGATGTCCGTCGAGCCGATAGACTCCCGGCAATGCTCGCCTTTTCGGCTCGACACTAGTCAGATATCCCGGGTGACCGCGTGCTGCCAGGACCCGTGTCCCAGGCTCTATCGTGGCGATTGCAGCCCGCAAATCCGCCAGATCGTGACGGTGGTCGATCCAGCTCGCTCCGACCTGGGCGGAGCGCAGCACGATGAGAATGCCGACGGTAAGGCCTGCGAAGCCGGCTTCGGCAACGGTGAGATGAGGCCGGATACCGGCGAACAGCAACAAGCCGATCATCAGCGCAAAGCGCAGGTCGACGAAGGTGCCTCCCTTCAAGCTCGACGGAGCCACGATAAACGCGACGAGGAGAACCCTCAGGGCGAGCGGCAAGCCCGGAGCGAGCTCGAGCCGTTTGCGAAACAGGATGAGCAGCAAGATGACGGTGATGCCGGTGATCAGTGTCAGCTCGACACTTGTGGTCATGAACGGTGCGAAGATCCGCCACGGTTTGCCGGATCCCGCCCACTCGCCAACCGATGCCGATTCCGCGTTCAGGGGGCTGAGGAGGTAGAGCGCCACTGCGGGACTTAACGCGGCTGCAACCGGGCCTGCCGCAGCGAGAACATCTCTGGCTGGGAGCGTGCCTAACTCTCGTCGTCTCCACAACAGAGCGGCCTCGTGCGCGCCGATCAGCAGGGCGAAAAACGCCACACCGAAGATGTGGCAGAAGAAGATAATCGTCGCGGCAAGGGCGCCGCAGGTAACCTGCATCAGCAGCATGTTCCGGCGACGCAATACGATCCACATCGCGCCCGCCATCAACGCCAGCCCCAGCGAAAGCAGGAAGTTCGCGAAGCCGAGGAAGAACGCTCCGTTGTAAGCGAGCAGTCCCGAGGCGAGCGTCCACCAGGACCATTCGCCAAAGACCGCGCGATGGTACACCGCCACCCCGATGATTGGCGCAAACAGGCTCAAGGCGAGCAAAAACCTGCCGCCAATGTGAAGATCGGTCACGCGCAGCAACGATGCGCCGATAATGTCCATTCCCAGATTCGGCAGTATCCCCCAATGCGGGGCAAACATTTGCGAGAGGAAGGGATCATCGGGATGGGCCAGCACGAAATATCGTGCCAGGTGATTGGGGTAGTCGAGCACGGGCGGCACATCGACGAGAACGAAGGGAATCGCAAGGACGATCACCAGCAGGCCCGCGGCAACAACCCATCGCCAGCTCTCGCTCCGATCGGGCAACCGGTCATTAATGACAATGGCGCTTTGAAATACGGGAGCCGTCATCCAGGGCACGCTTCGCTTGAAGTATTCTTGATGACGGAAGGGTCGCTGGGTCCGTCCGTTGCCCCTGTCGATCGCGCCCGCATCGGGGACTCAATGGATCGATTCGTACTCGTAACTTGAGGGTGTATCTGACTACGGTATCTGGGTGAATTACAGCTACAGGTTTTTTCGTTTGATGTCAGCGAGTTCCGCGAACATTGGTTTCCCAATTCTCAAGCCCCAATAACGACCTTCGGCGTCGCGGTCCGAAAAACGCCGGCGAGACTGCCGGCATGATCTGGTGGGCTTTTCGGATTGCTCGAGAGCGGTTCTGACAAACAAATCCGCCGCAGGTGAAAAAAATAGCTGGAAAGCGGCCCGATTGCTTGCCTTCCCGGTAACCTTGACGGCGGGCTGCGCTGGAATCACGCGCACGCGTACCTAAATAATGAGGGTTCTCTACCGGATTTTCAGGAAGACGCTGATGGCCCCGATAACGGCCTCGAAACGCATTTTCGCCGCGGTCGCCTGCGCCACGCTTGTGGTGCTGGTTGCGCCTGCGCGTGCCGATGAATATCGCGCCGGCGATTTCCTCGGTCTTGACCTTTCGCAGGCAGTACTGTCGCCGAAGCGGCTGGGGCCGCCGACCGAGTTCGCGCCCGTGGCGGTGGAAGCCCGCACCGATGCCAAGCAGGTCGCTGCGGGACCTAAGGCGGAACGTCGGCACATCCTGCGTACCGCCAGGGTCAAGCCGGCGCCCGTGGTCAAGCAGGCGCAGGCGGCAAAGCCGCGTGGCGCGGCGCGCACCAAGGTGGTGCGCCGTCACAGCAACCTGCTGGACGCGCAGGCCATGGATACGCGTATCCAGACCTGGCCCTGCAGGTCCGGCGGCATCTGCAACTGGAAGCGTTAACGTCTTCTCCGCGAGAGTCATCTCCCTGTCGTAAAAGCTTCGGCCGGGAGTCAAGAAACCTTCGGCCAGCAGTCAAATTGAGCAGGCATTTTCCGTCGCGATTCGACGGAGATGTGCCGGATGGCGATTGCGATTCGCAAGGCAAGGCAGCGGCCGCTCACGCGCCGGCAGTTTCTTGCCCGATCCGCCGCAACGGTGGCGGCCACCGGGCTAGGCAGTATCGCAAAGCCCTATCTCAGCCGCGCCGCCGACCGGCCGCTGATCGCAAGCGGACTCCAGTCCGGCGATGTCGCCGCCGACTCGGCGGTGATCTGGGCGCGCGCCGACCGGCCATCGCGAATGCGCCTGGAATGCTCGACGGTGGAGAGCTTCGCCAGCATTGTTCGCAGCGCTTCCATCGACGCGCTGCCCGAACGCGATCTCACCGCAAAGCTCCTGATCGACGGCTTGCCGGCGGGGCAGGAGATCTTCTACCGGATCCGCTTCGAGGGTTTTGAGGCCGGCCATGCCGGCGCGGCGCAGATCGGGCGCTTCCGCACGGCGCCCTCGCGGCGGCGCAAGATCTCCTTTCTCTGGTCCGGCGACACCGCAGGGCAGGGTTGGGGCATCGATTCCGCACGCGGGGGATATCGCACCTACCGCACCATGCTGCGGAACAACGCGGACTTCTTCATCCATTGCGGCGACCACATCTATGCGGACTGCCCGATCGAGCGGGAGCTGAAGCTGCCGAACGGCGAAATCTGGCGCAACGTGGTGACAGAGGAAAAATCCGTTGTCGCGCACAGCCTCGAGCAGTTCCGCGGCAACTACAAATACAATCTGCTGGACGAGAATTTCCGCGCATTCCACGCCGAAGTGCCCATGCTGGCGCAGTGGGACGACCACGAGGTGACCAACGACTGGTCGCCGATCGGCACCTCGGACGACACCGGTTATGCCGAGGACGGCAGCTCGCTTATGGTGGCGCGCGCCCGCCGCGCCTTCCACGAATTCATGCCGATCCGCGACATCCCCGCCGACAGCGGCCGCATCTATCGCAAGGTCGCTTACGGCCCGTTGCTCGACGTCTTCATGATCGACATGCGAAGCTATCGCGACTCCTCGGAGAACAAGGGCCGTGACCGCGACACCTGCATCTTCGGCGCCACCCAGCTCGCCTGGCTGAAGCGCGAGCTCGTCGCGTCGGATGCGACCTGGAAGGTGATCGCAGCCGATCTTCCGATCGGGCTGTTCAGCGAGGATGCGATCGCGCTCGGCGACGGACCGCCGGAGCGGCGCGAACATGAGGTCGCGGACCTGCTCGCCTTCATCAAGCGCGCGGGCCTGCGCAACATCGTCTGGCTCACCGCCGACATGCACTACACCGCCGCGCATCATTACGATCCCGGCCGTGCCGTCTTTCAGGATTTCGAGCCGTTCTGGGAATTCGTCTCCGGCCCCTTGCATGCCGGCACCTGGGCGCCGGGAAAGCTCGACAACACGTTCGGGCCGAAGGCGATGTATCAGAAGGGCTGCGACGGCGAGAATCTCGCGCCCTGTTTCGGGATGCAGTTTTTCGGCCGGGTCGATATCGACGGCCAAACCGGCGTCATGACGGTGACGCTCAAGGACGTCGACGACACCTGCCTGTGGTCGGGCGACATCGAGCCGCAGCCGGATGCGCGGCCAGGGCGATTGGTGGCTCAGCACATCTGAGCCGCGCCGGCGCCTAGCGGACCAGGCTCACGATGAAATAGCCGCCGACCACGAACAGAAGGGATAGCATCGTCACCGCGCCGAGAACGCCGAGGCCGATCGCGAGCAATCCGTGGGCTTCCAGCCATCGATGTAACGCCTTGACCATGGTCTCCTAACTCGATCTTGATTGGCTCAGGTCTTTGCCGACAGGCTATTGCTGTTAGCCCGTCTTGTCCCGTCTATCAACCAGGCCCTTTGCCGATTGCGGCCGGCCGCCGCTTCGGCGGTCCCGGGATTGTCTGGAGCTTCCGATGGAAACCATAAAGACCCAGGGCATTGCCATGCCAAAGCTCGGGCTCGGCACCTTCCGCCTGGAGGGCGATGCCTGCCGCGCCGCGGTGGAAAGCGCGCTCTCGCTCGGCTACCGGCACATCGACACTGCCGAGATGTACGGCAACGAGGAGTCGATCGGCGCGGCCATCGCGGCTTGCCGCGTGCCGCGCGGCGAACTGCATGTCACGACAAAGGTCTGGTACGAGAATCTATCGCCGGACGCCATCCGGCGTGCCTTCGACGCGTCGCTGAAAAAGCTGCGGCTCGACCACGTCGATCTCTATCTCGTGCATTGGCCCTCGCGCAGCATGAAGCTGCCGGCCGTACTGGAGACAATGCTGAAGCTGCAGGAGGAGGGGCGCACGCGCGCCATCGGCGTTGCCAATTTCACCACGGCGCTGCTGAAGATCGCGGTCGAGGAGGTGAGGGCGCCGATTGCCTGCAACCAGGTCGAATACCACGTGATGCTGGATCAGTCGAAGCTCAAGAAATATCTCGCCGCGCACCGGATTCCGCTGGTCGCCTACTGCCCGCTGGCGCAGGGCCGCGTGACTTCCGACGAGCGGCTTGCGAAGATCGGCCGCAAGCACAACGCCAGCGCGGCGCAAGTGGCGCTGAAATGGCTGCTCGATCAGGACGGCGTGGCCGCGATCCCGAAGGCGTCGCGGGCGGAGAGCCAAAAGGCCAATCTCGATGCGCTGAAGGTGTCGCTCGACGACGAGGACCGCAAGGCCATCGCGGTGCTGCCGAAAGACACGCGCTGCGTGAACCCCGGCTTCGGGCCGGATTGGGATTAGCGCTACATACAACTGTCGTCCCTGCTTTCGCAGCGACACCACCTGGGACGGTGAGCTGTAAACACGAAAAATGGCTCCTCTCGCGAGGAGCCATTTTCCTGTGTCGGCCTTCAGTACTCAGTAACGGTGATAGCGCTTCTTGATCACTACGACGCGGTCGCCATGGTGGTGGTTACGCCAACCCCGATGCCAGCCACGATCGTGGTGAATCTGGGCGCGTGCGCCATGCCAGCCGGGATGATGGCCGCCGCGTTTGATGACGACGGTCTCGGCGCTGGCGATCGACGGCAAAGCCACCGCCATCGCAGCGAGCGCCGCTAGCACATAAGCAAACTTCTTCATGGTGTCCTCCTCACATTGCGAGATGAGAACAGCCGATGCAGAGAAACGTTCCGTCGGAACCGCAAGAGTTTTCTGAACGCCTGTTCAGACAACTCTTCGCAGCCGCGCGCCGTTCAATCGATGATCGGCTGATGCATCGGCGTGTCGATGTCGTCAATCCGGCAGCGGGCCGCGACAGGCAGCCGGCGCAGCCTTGTGTGGGCGCCCAGCCGTTTGCGGCTTGCGCAAGCCATGTGAGCGGCGCATCATCGCGGCATAAGAAATCATCTTTGGGGGAGCGTTGCCATGACGGGACTGTCTCGCCGTAACTTCCTTGCATTGAGTGGTTCTGCCGCCGCTGCCGCACTCGCCGGCCGCGCCGATGCCGCGATGGGGCCGAACGACAAGTTCGATCTCGTCATCAAGGGCGGCGACGTACTCGATCCCAGCCAGTCGCTGCGGAGCAAGCGCGACATCGGTATCCGCTGGGGTGTGATCGAGGCGGTCGAGAATGAGATTCCGGCGGCGCGCGCCGCAAGAACCATCGACGCCACGGGCAAACTGGTGACGCCGGGCCTGGTCGACTTGCACGCCCATGTCTATCCTTATGGCTCCGCGATCGGCATCCCCGCCGACGAGCTCGCCCAGTTCCAGTGCACGACCACGGTGGTCTCGGCCGGCGATGCCGGGGTCAACAATATCGCGGCGCTGCGCCGCTATATCGTCGCGCAATCGCGGGCGCGCATCTATGCCTTCATCCACATCGCCAATAACGGCCTGTCGGGATTCCCGGTCGCCGAGCTCTACAACATCGACTATGCGCAGGTGGAGCCCTGCGCGATGGCGCTGGCCGAGAACCCGGATTTCCTGCTCGGGGTCAAGGTGCGGATGTCGGAGAACGTGATCGCCAAGCACGGGCTCGAGCCGCTCAAGCGGGGCATCAAGGCCTGCGAGATGTGCGGCTGGCCGGCCAGGATGATGGTGCATATCGGCGGCGTCGAGACGAAGGAGCTGATGTCTGACATCCTCGACCTGATGCGGCCAGGCGACGTGCTGACCCATGCCTATTCCGGCGCACCGAATATCGGCGGTGTCTTCACCAACATCGTGCAGGACGGCAGGCTGTTGCCGGCCGCGCTCGCCGCCAAGCAGCGCGGCGTGCTGTTCGATGTCGGTCATGGCGGCGGTAGCTTCGATTTCACGGTGGCGGAAGTGGCGATCCCCGGCGGCTGCACGCCGGACACCATCTCCTCCGACATCCACGTCTTCTCCGGCAATACGCCGGGCATGCCTTACCTGCCGAATGTCATGAGCAAGTTCATGGCGATGGGCTCTTCGCTCGAGCAGGTGGTGGCGATGGCGACATCGGCGCCCGCGAAAATCATCAACCGGGCGCCGAAGCTCGGCACGCTTCAGGTCGGCGCGCCCGGCGACGTCGCGATCATGGAACTCGCCGAGGGGCCGGTGACCTTCGTCGATACCCGCAACAACAAGCGCGACGGCAAGCTGCTGCTCAAGCCGGTGCAGACCGTGGTCAACGGCGTGCCGTTCGGCCGGCCCTACCAGGCGCCGTTCGCGGCGCGGTGAGGTGGCTCTCGGGATGAGGTCAGGGTGTGGCCAGCGCACAAATTTCGCCCCGAGTTTGCGCTCGATCAATGTCCGGCCGTTCGCCTCCGGCCATCATGCCCTGTCCAAGGGTCGAACGTGTCAACGAAGGCAGCACAATTCCGCGATGAGGCACCCCCGGAGCCGGCCGGGGCGATTTCGGCTGGCGGCACGGTTCTTTCCCTCTATGAAAGCGAGTTCTTGAGCCAGCTCGGCGAGCGGGTGCGTACCCTGCGGTCGCTGCGCGACATGTCGCGTCGGGAGCTGGCGCGCCAGTCCGGCATCTCCGAGCGCTACATCGCCCAGATCGAGGCCGGCCGCGGCAATGTCTCGATCGTTCTGCTGTTGCGGCTGGCCCAGGCGATTCGTTGCGAATAATTCGCGAGTAGGGGGACCGATGGGACAGCTTGTTCTCGCCGCCAAGGTCAGCCACGTCCCATCGCTCATGTTGTCGGAGGCTGAGGGCAGTCCCCTCAAGTCGGCACGAGAAGGCGGCGTCAACGCGCTACGCGAACTCGGCCGCCGCGCCAGCGAGCGCGAGGTCTCGACCTTCGTGGTGTTCGACACCCATTGGCTGTCCAATTTCGGCTACCACATCAACGCCAACGCACATCATCGCGGCGCCTTCACCAGCCATGAGGCGCCGCAGATGATCCGGGACTTGCGCTACAACCTGCCCGGCGATCCATTGCTTGCGGAAGCGATCGCCGCTGAGGCTGCAAAGGTCGGACTGAACGTTCTGGCCCACCACGTCGAAAGCCTCGGGCTTGAATACGGCACGATCGTTCCAATGCACTACATGAATGCCGACGGTCGCGCCAAGGTCGTTTCGGTGGCTTCACCCTTGTTCACTTCACTCGAGGAGAGCCGCCTCCTCGGCGAGGCGACACGGCGGGCGATCCAGGAATCCGGCGAGCGGGTGGCGCTGATCGCCAGCGGATCGCTGTCGCATCGGCTCTGGCCCAACAAGAAGCTGGGGCCGGAAGCCTGGACCTCGATTACCAGCGAGTTCAATCGCCAGGTCGATCTGCGCGTGCTCGATCTATGGCAGCAGGGCCGCTACCGCGAATTCATCGACATGCTTCCGGACTATGCCACCAAGTGCAACGGCGAGGGCGGCATGGCCGATACCATCATGCTGTTCGCGGCGCTGGG
>DASWVJ010000375.1:0-3934 GCA_036406295.1 Bradyrhizobium sp. | reverse complement strand
GGCAGCTCGGCTTCGGCCTCTTCCGGCAGGATGTCGCCGTGGACGGGAAGCGGCGTGCCGATCCACAGCGGATCGGCAAGATGGTCGCGCTTCGGATTGGTCGTATTCGGATGCACCAGAATGGAGAGCCCGCCGCTGTTGAGCATCAGCCACGGCACCAGCTCGGCAAACACTTCCTTGGCGAAGGCGACCTGATACATCGCCTGGTCATGCGGCCCGACCTTGACGTCGTGCCAGCGTCCGAGCGTGACGGAAAACCGCTCGCCCATCCAGTTGCGCAGCTCTTCGGCTGCCGCGCGCGTCGTCGCGGGATCGTAGTAGACATGGGCGTGGTAGCTTGCGATTTGACTGATCGGGCGCGGCGCGGCGGTCTCGGTCATCGCTTGTTTTCCTTCGTCGGTCAGCGCCGCCGCAGCACGCTGAACTGAAACGATTGTGTCGCACCCCAGGGCGTGACGTGGCGATGGGGCTGATGTTCGACCAGATCGAACGCGCTGCCAACGGTCTTGCTCAGGCTTTCAGGGTCATAGCGCTGCACCGGCAGACCGCTGCATTTCTCCGGGCCGTCGGGCGCGAAGGTCGCGATGATGGCGTGACCGCCTGGCTTCACGCCGGCATGCAGGCGGTCGATGTAGGCAGCCCGGTCGCTTGCATCGACCAGGAAATGAAAGGCGGCACGGTCGTGCCAGACGTCGAAGGGAAGCGGCGGCTGCCATGCGGTCGCGTCCGCCGCGATCCATTGCACGGCAGCGCCCTGCCCTCCGAGGCGCGCCTTTGCCGATTGCAGGGCGGCTTCCGACAGGTCGAGCACGGTGATTGCGGAAAAGCCATGCGCGAGCAGCGCATCGACCAGCCGCGAGGCGCCGCCGCCGATATCGACGATCGAGGCGTCGGGGCGAGCGGCAAACTTCTCGATCAGGCCCAGCGAGGGCTGCGGATCGAATTGCGTCCAGCTGACCTGCTGCTCGCCCTTGTTCAGATAGACATTCTGCCAGTGCGACTGGCGCTCGGAGGCGGTCATGACGGCGGCCCGGCCTTGGTTATACGGCCCATCCTATCATGTTCGATGGCGCGGATGCCGGATCGCTGAGATTACCGGATGATGTTTTATACATCACTTTGGATGGTATTACGATTATAGTTGACATGTGTGCGTTGATATCTAACATATGCTGGGCATCGTCAGATGCACTACACATGAAATCGACCACGCGATGATCACCTCGGCACAGTTGCGGGCTGCACGGGCCCTTCTCGGTATCGATCAGCGCCAGCTTGCGGAATTGGCGGAACTGTCGGTGCCCACCATCCAGCGGATGGAGGCGAGCGACGGCGTCATTCGCGGCAATGTCGATTCCCTGATGAAGCTGATCGGTGCCCTCGACAAGGCCGGCATCGAATTGATCGGCAGCAATGCCGTCAGCCAGGGCGGAGGCCGCGGCATCCGTTTGAAGACTGCGCCCACATCCGAACAAGACAAGATCACGGGCAGGAAGTCATAGGGGCGGATCTTGATGACTTCGGCCGCCTTCCTCCTGCTTTGCGCTGCCGCGTTGCTGGGAGCTGCGCTGCTGGCGGTCGCATGCGCGCGCATGCATGCGGCAACGTCGATCGTCTATGGCGCCACACTCACGATTACGGTCGCTGCCGCGGCCGCAGCGATCGCCGTTCTTGTTGGCCTCGCCGCACCTGCCGGCCTCGTGCTGCCGATCGGCCTGCCCTGGACCGGCGCACATTTCCGGATCGATGCCCTCTCGGCGTTCTTCCTCACCGTGGTGAACGTCGGCGGCGCCGCGGCAAGCCTCTATGCGCTCGGCTACGGCGAGCATGAGGACGAACCGCACCGCGTGCTGCCGTTCTTTTCCGTCTTCCTTGCCGGCATGAATCTGGTCGTGCTGGCGAACGATGCATTCAGCTACCTGCTCTCCTGGGAATTCATGTCGCTCGCCTCCTGGGCGCTGGTGATTGCGTACCACCATGATCCCGAGAACCGGCGCGCCGGCTTTGTCTACCTGATCATGGCGAGCATCGGCACGCTCGCATTGCTCCTGGGATTCGGCCTGCTTGCCGGTGCGGATGGCGACTACACCTTCGCGGCTATCCGCGCCGGCACGCGCACGCCGCTGACGGCGGCAATCGTGCTGGTGCTCGTGTTGATCGGCGCGGGGTCCAAGGCCGGCCTCGTGCCGTTGCACGCCTGGCTGCCGCTGGCGCACCCGGCGGCGCCGAGCCATGTCTCTGCGCTGATGAGCGGCGTGATGACCAAGGTCGCGGTCTACGGCTTCATCCGCATCGTCTTCGACCTCGCAGGCCCCCTGCCGTGGTGGTCGGGCGCGCTGGTGCTGGCAGTCGGCGGCCTCTCCGCCGTGCTCGGCGTGCTGCAGGCGCTGATGCAAGACGACGCCAAGCGCCTGCTCGCCTACTCGACGATCGAGAATATCGGCATCGTCTTCATTGGCCTCGGGCTGGCGCTCGCCTTCCGCGCCAATGCGATGGCAGCCGCTGCCGCACTCGCCATGACCGCCGCGCTCCTGCACGTCCTCAACCATTCCCTGTTCAAGAGCCTGCTGTTCTTCGGCGCCGGCGCCGTGCTGGTCGCGACCGGCGAGCGCAACATGGACCGGCTCGGCGGGCTGATCCATCGCATGCCCGTGACGAGCTTCCTGTTCCTGGTCGGCTGCACCGCGATCTCCGCACTGCCGCCGCTCAACGGCTTCGTGTCGGAGTGGCTCACCTTCCAGGCGATCCTGCTGAGCCCGGACCTGTCGCAATGGGCGCTGAAGATAATGGTGCCGGCGGTCGGCGGACTGCTCGCACTTGCCGCAGCCCTTGCCGGCGCAACCTTCGTCAAGACGTTCGGCATCACCTTCCTCGGGCGGCCGCGCAGCAATGAAGCCGCGACCGCTGGCGAGGTGGACCGATTCTCGCTCGCAGCCATGGCGCTGCTGGCGCTGCTTTGCCTCATCACCGGCATCGTGCCGGGCTTCGTCATCGATGCCGTCGCGCCAATCACGCGCCAGTTCACGGGCGGCGCGCTGCCATTGCAGGCGAGCCTGCCCTGGCTGACGATCATGCCGGCGGTCTCGAGCGTGAGCTCCTATAACGGCCTGCTCGTGTTCCTGTTCATCGCCATGTCGGCGATGCTCGCGGTGTGGGCCATCCACCGTTTTGCCTCGCATGCGATCCGGCGCGGACCGGCCTGGGATTGCGGCTTTCCCGAGCCCAGTCCGCTCACGCAATATTCCGGCAGCGGCTTCGCGCAGCCGATCCGCCGCGTGTTCCTGGCGCGCACCTCGGCCACGCGCGAAGAGGTGACGATGCCCGCGCCCGGGGACATGCGGCCGGCGCGGTTCTCGCTTGTGGTCAGCGATCCGATCTGGACCTGGCTGTACCTGCCCCTTGCCGGCGCCGTCGAGTTCGCATCGCTGCAGCTCAATCATCTGCAATTCCTCACCATACGGCGGTATCTCAGCCTCGTGTTCTTCTCGCTCGTCTCGCTCCTGCTGGTGCTCGCGATATGGAGCTGATTTCCGCCCTTCTCGTGCAGATGATGCAGATGCTGCTGGTGCTGGCGGCAGCGCCGCTGCTGACCGGTTTCGTGCGCAAGGTGAAGGCGCGGCTGCTGCGCCGGCGCGGCCCGCCGATCATCCAGCCCTATCGCGACCTCTTGCGCCTCCTGAAGAAGGAGGTCGTGGTCGCAGACAACGCGTCGTGGATCTTCCGCGTGGCGCCTTACGTGATCTTTGCGACCACCTGGGTTGCCGCGGCGCTGGTGCCGACCTTTGCAACGGGGCTGCTGTTCAGCTGGTCCGCCGATCTCATCGCCATTATCGCGCTGCTCGCCAGCGCCCGCTTCTTCCTCGCGCTGGCCGGCATGGACGTCGGCACCGCCTTCGGCGGCATCGGCTCCAGCCGCGAGGTGATGATCGCCTCG
>DASWVJ010000374.1:0-12057 GCA_036406295.1 Bradyrhizobium sp. | reverse complement strand
ACGATCGCCATGCCCGGCACCAGCCGCGGATCGACCACCGCGAGCGTCGCCGCCAGCGTAATGAAGCCCGCACCGGTGATGCCGGAGGCGCCCTTCGAGGTCAGCATCGCCACCACGAGGATGGTGATCTGCTGGCCGAGCGTGAGGTCGAAGCCGAGCGCTTGCGCGATGAACAGCGTCGCCAGCGTCATGTAGATATTGGTGCCGTCGAGGTTGAAGGAATAACCGGTGGGCACCACGAGCCCGACCACCGACTTCGAGCAACCGAGCCGCTCCAGCTTTTCCATCAAGGACGGCAGCGCGCTTTCCGAGGACGACGTGCCGAGCACGATCAGGAGCTCGTCCTTGATGTAGGCGAGGAACCTGAAGATCGAGAAGCCCACCATGCGCGCGATGATGCCGAGCACCAGGAACACGAACAGCGCCGCGGTGAGATAGAACGTCAGGATCAGCCCGATCAGGTTGAGGATCGCGCCGGTGCCGAACTTGCCGATGGTATAGGCCATCGCGCCGAACGCGCCGATCGGAGCCGCCCGCATCACGATCGAGATCACGCCGAACACGCCGTGGGCGGCGTCGTCGACGAACGAGCGCAGCGTGTGGCCGCGCTCACCGAGGCTCATGATGGCGAAGCCGAACAGGATCGAGAAGAACAGCACCTGGAGGATCTCGCCTTGCGCAAAGGCACCGACCACGGTGTCGGGAATAATGTGCAGGATGAAGTCGACGCTCTTCTGCGCTTCCGCCTGCTTGGCATAGCCGGCGACTTTCGCCGCATCGGCGGCCGCGCTGCCGAAACCTGCGCCGGGCCTGACCAGGTTACCGACGATGAGACCGATCACCAGCGCGAAGGTCGAGACCACCTCGAAATAGACCAGCGCCTTGATGCCGATACGGCCGACCTTCTTGGCGTCCTGGATATGGGCGATGCCCGAGACCACCGTGCAGAAGATGATCGGCGCGATCACCATCTTGATCATCTTGATGAAGCCGTCGCCCATCGCCTTGATCCAGTCGTTGGTGGCGACCTCCGGCCATAGCCAGCCGACGATGGCGCCGAGCACGATCGCGATCAGCACCTGAACGTAAAGTACCTTGTACCAAGCCTTTTTTGCCGGGCTCGCCGGCGCATCCACCGTGATCGTTGCCGCCATGACAGCTACTCCCCTCCCGCTACGGCCCGCCTTATTCGACTTTCGTGCGCGGCGTTCCGTCGCAGCTAGCCAAGGGGCATCGGCGGTTGGAGTCAATGGTGGACGTGGATTTTTCCGCTTGGCGGTATTATTGACCCAGCCAGCGCGCGATCCGCGTCACGGCTTCCCGCATCTCGTCGGCGGAACGCGCGTAGGAGAAGCGGATGAAGGCGCGGCCATGGATCGGGTCGAAATCGACGCCCGGCGTGGCGGCAACGCCGGCCTTTTCCAGCATGGCCTTGGCGAACTCGAAACTGTCGGCGGTAAAATCGGATACGTCGGCATAGAGGTAAAATGCGCCATCCGCCGGCAGGAATTTTGTGAGGCCGGCGCGCGGCAGACCTTCTATCAGGATACGGCGGTTCTCCTCATAGCCGTGCTTGATCGCCTCCATCTCCTCACGTCCGTCGAAGGCGGCCTCGGCCGCGATCTGCGACAGCGTCGGCACCGAAATCGAGAGATTCTGCTGCAGCCGCTCGATCGGCCGCACCAGCACCTCGGGCACCACCATCCAGCCGACCCGCCAGCCGGTCATGCAGAAATATTTCGAGAAGGAATTGATCACGAGCGCATCCGGCGAGAGTGCCGCCGCCGTCACCGCGGGAAAGGCGTAATCGAGCCCGTGATAGATCTCGTCGGAGATGAAACGGATGCCCGCGCCTTCCGCGGCGTGCATCAGGCTGGTCAGCGCCTCGCGCGACATCATGGTGCCGGTGGGATTGGCCGGACTGCCGACCAGCACGCCCTTCAGCGGCGTCTTGCGATGGGCTGCGAGCAGCGCCTCGCCCGTGAGCGCATGACGCGTCTGGCCCGTGGTCTCGATCAACACCGGCTCGCAGCCGAGCGCGGTGAGGATGTGGCGGTACGGCGGATAGCCGGGAACCGTCACCGCGACACGGTCGCCGGGCTCGAACATCGAAAGGAAGGCCAGGATGAACCCGCCGGAGGAACCCGTGGTGACCACGATCCGCTCGGGATCGACCTCGCAGCCATAGGTCTCGCGATAGTGCCGCGCGATGCGCGCCCGCAGCGAGGGGATGCCGAGCGCGGAAGTGTAATCGATCCGCGCCGCCTCCAGCGCGGCATGCGCGGCAGCGATGGCCGTCTTCGGTGCAGGCGCGGCCGGCTGGCCCACTTCCATGTGGATGACATGGCCGCCCGCGGCCTCGATCCGCGCCGCCGCCGCCATCACGTCCATCACCATGAACGGCGGAACTTCGCTGCGACCCGACGCCCGCAACAGGCCTCGCGCACGGTCTCTTAATGTCGCTTCCAGCATGGATATCTGCTATCTGACCCCGGCATTTGCCGAAACGGGGGCTTTGGTGCCCCGAACTAGCCTTATTCGGCGGTTTCTAAGGACATATAGCCTCTCAAGGCCGCAGCCAATCACTATCGACCGTTCCATGCTCTCCATCGCGCCCCACAGCAGGACCGCCAGGCTCGTTGCGTTCGCCACCGCCCTGGCGATAGCGATCACGCCAATCGCCGCATCGGCACAAGGGCTCCCGGTGATCCGGGACACCGAAGCCGAGCAGCTCCTGCGCGACTACACCCGTCCGATCCTGCGTGCCGCCGGTCTGGAGAAGCAGAATATCCAGATGGTGATCATCAACGAGGTGAGCTTCAACGCGTTCGTCGCCGACGGCCGCCGCATCTTCGTCAACACCGGCGCGATCATGCAGTCGGAGACGCCGAACCAGATCATCGGCGTGCTCGCGCACGAGACCGGCCATCTCGCGGGCGGCCATCTCGCCAAGATCCGCGAGCAGCTCGCCAACGCGCAGACCCAGCTCATCATCGCCATGCTGCTCGGCGCCGGCGCGATGGTGGCAGGCGCCCGCAGCGGATACTCCGGCAGCGGACTGACACAAGCCGGCGCCGCTGCGATACAGGCGCCGCAGGAAGTCATTCGCCGCACCCTGCTCTCCTATCAGCGCCAGCAGGAAGAGAACGCCGACCGCGCCGGTGTCAAATATCTGACCGCCACCGGCCAGTCGGCGCGCGGCATGTACGAGACATTCAAGCGTTTCACCAACGATAGCCTGTTCGCCGCGCGCGGCGCCGATCCCTACCTGCAGTCGCACCCGATGCCGGCCGATCGCGTTAGTGCGCTGGAGGGCCTGGCGCGCTCCAGCCCCTATTGGGACAAGAAGGACGATCCGGCGCTGCAGCTGCGCCATGACATGGTGCGCGCCAAGATCTCGGCCTTCATGGAAAAGCCCGACACCGTCTATCGCCGCTACACGACGTCCAACAGCAGCCTGCCGGCGCGCTATGCCCGCGCCATCGTGACTTACCGTCACGGTGACCTGCGTTCGGCGATCGCCCAGATCGACTCGCTGATCCAGGAGCAGCCGAACAACCCCTACTTCTATGAGCTGCGCGGCCAGGCGATGCTCGAGGGCGGCCGGCCGGCCGAGGCGATCGCACCACTGCGCAAGGCGGTGCAGCTTTCCCACAACGCTCCCTTGATCGAGATGCTGCTCGGCCAGGCCCTGGTGGCCTCCAACAACAACGCCTACACCGACGAGGCGATCAATATCCTGCGCGCAGCGGTGTCGCGGGAGACCGAGGCGCCGCTGGGCTACTCCCAGCTCGCGATGGCCTATGGCCGCAAGGGCGACTATGCCCAGGCCGACCTCGCCTCCGCCCAGGCCGCTTATCTGCGCGGCGACAGCAAGACCGCCCGCGAGCTTGCCTCGCGGGCCAAGACGCGGTTCGCCATCGGCACGCCGGGCTGGGTCAAGGCTGACGACATTGTGAGCGCCAAGCCCCTTCCGGGGCAAAGAAACAACTAGCAGTAAACTTTGCTCGCGTTAGTACGTACTGGGTAGCAGGGGACTTCTGGCCCCCTCGCCGGCTTCTGGAAAAGGATTAGCAAATGCCCTCGTTCCGTCTGCTCGCCCCCGCCCTGTTCGCGTTCGCCCTGTGCGTGGCGCCGCAGGCGGCACCGGCACAGAGCTTCTCCGACGCGCAGCGCAGCGACATCGAAAAGATCGTTCGCGAGTATCTGATTGCGCATCCGGAAGTGCTGGAAGAGGCGATGAACGAGCTGAGCAAGCGCCAGGCCGTCGCCGAAGCCGAGAAGCATCAGGCGACCATCGCAAAGAACGCCGAGGCCATCTTCAACTCGCCGCGCGGCGTGACCATCGGCAACAAGGATGGCGACGTCACCTTCGTCGAGTTCTTCGACTACAATTGTGGTTACTGCAAGCGCGCGATGGCCGACATGCTCGATCTGATGAAGTCGGATCCGAAGCTCAAGGTGGTGCTCAAGGAGTTTCCGGTGCTGAGCCAGGGTTCGGTCGAGGCCGCCCAGGTTGCGGTCGCCGTGCGCATGCAGGATCCCACCGGCAAGAAATATCTCGACTTCCATCAGAAGCTGCTCGGCGGCCGCGGCGCCGCCGACAAGGCGCGTGCGCTTGCTGCGGCCAAGGAAGCCGGCCTCGACATGGCGAAGCTGGAAAAGGATCTCGGCAGCCCGGAAGTGCGCGCCACGCTGGAAGAGAATCTCAAGCTTGCGGAATCGCTCGGCATGAACGGCACGCCAAGCTACGTCATCGGCAAGCAGGTCGTGATCGGCGCGGTCGGCGCCGAGGCCTTGCGCGAGAAGATCAGCAACGCCCGCTGCGGCAAGGCGACCTGCTGAACGACACATCGCGCTCCTTCAACGCGACAACGAAATCCGGCTGCGCTGCAGCCGGATTTTTTGTTGGTCTGATGGCGCTGCGAAGACGACGCGAACAGCAAACGCGTTTGCTGCGTGTCGTTTCATTGCGTCGCTTTCCGGGCATTGCGGTTCACCGCGAATTCACCAAAGAATCCCGATGAAACCGCGAATGTTCCGGAACATCGCTCCTCCCGCTTCGTTGTTGGCCCGGGCAATGAACGCACTGGAGGAATGAACTTATGACAAATCGCTTTCTGATTTCCGTCGCCGCGGCGGCGCTGATCACCGGCACCGGCATTGCGAACGCGCAAAGCCCCGGCGCGGGACGCGAGGGTGGCGCGGGTTCCACTATGCAGCAGGGCGCGCCGTCGTCCGGCGGTGGAGCGCAGTCGCCTCAGCATCGTGAGCAGTCGCCATCACCGGGCATGAAGTCCGATCGTATGGGCGGAAGCCATGAGAAGGGTACAGTCGGCCAGGCTCCCGACAAGAGCGGCAGCGGCGCGACCACCAAGGGCCGCGAGGACAAGAGCGGCGGCATGACACAGGGCCGCGAGGAGCGACAGGGCCGTGAGGGCCGCGAGAAGGGCGGCACGGTCGGCCAGTCGCCCGACAAGAGCGGCACGACCACGCAGGGCCGCGAGGAGAAGGGCGGCGCCACGACGCAGGGCCGCGAGGACCGGATGAATGCTCCGGGCCGGGCTCAGCAGAACCAGGGCACGATGGATGGCAACCGCGCGGGCTCGCAGACCACGGGTATGGCGCCAGCCGCGCCTCCGGCCGAGAAGCGGAGCCAGATCACCACGGCCATCAGGTCGGAGAAGTTCGAGGACGTTGGCGCCAATGTGAATGTCAACGTCGCGGTCGGCAGCCGCCTGCCGGCTTCGATACACTTCCATCCGCTTCCGTCTCGGATCGTGGAGATCTATCCGGAGTGGCGTGGCTATCAGGTGGTCCTGATCAAGGGACGCTACGTGATCGTGCGCCCTGAGACGCACGAGATCGTCTACATCATCGAAGGCTAAACGCCGGAAATGACGGCATTGGGGGCGGGCAGCCATGCCCGCCCCCTTTGCATGGCCGGATGATCCGGCGGAACCATCTTCCGGCGTTGGTTAATTTGAACGATTTCCACAGCTTTTGCCGGATTTTTCGGCAAGTGGATGAGGCGTCCTGATGCCACTCTGGAGGGCTTTCAGGCTTCCCCTTGGCCCCTTTGTTACCTATAAGGCGGCCCACCCACAGCCACCTTGCCGGGATTTTGATGGCCGAGGCCTCTTCCGAAACAATCTACATACTCAACGGTCCTAACCTCAACCTGCTGGGGATCCGGGAGCCGGAGAAGTATGGAAGCTTCACGCTCGCCGATGTCGAAAGGCTCTGCGTCGAAACCGCCGCCCAATACGGGCTGAAGGCTGATTGCCGCCAGTCCAACCATGAGGGCGAGCTGGTCGACATCATCCACGAAGCGCACGCGAAGAAGGCAGCGGGCATCATCATCAACGCCGCCGCCTACTCACACACGTCGATTGCTCTGCACGACGCGATCAAGGGTGTGAACATTCCGACGGTTGAGGTGCACATCACCAATGTTCATGCCCGCGAGAGTTTCCGGCACCATTCCTTCACCGCCATGGCCGCCTTTGCCAGCCTGACCGGCTTCGGCATCGAAGGCTACCGGCTCGCGATATCGGGTCTTGCCGCCAGGATCGGCGCCAGGAAAGCCAACTGACTTCCAAGGACTAACGACTGACGCACTTCGCAGTCACCAGACAGAAAGTTTCGGATCAAGATCATGGCGCGCCAGCCTGCCGACAAATCCTCCAAGAACGACGACAGCGCGCTCATCCGCGAGCTCGCGCTGCTACTGGATGAGACCAGCCTCACCGAGATCGAGATCGAGCGCGCGGGCCTGCGCGTGCGCGTCGCGCGCAATATCAGCGTCGCAGCTTCCGTGCCCGCGACCTATATGCCGGCTGCGGCCGCAGCACCCGCGTCTGTCGCGGTGGCAACTTCGGCTGCCGCTGCTGCCGATCCCGCCAAACACCCGGGCGCGGTGCCCTCACCGATGGTCGGCACCGCCTACTGGTCGCCCGAGCCCGGCGCCAAGCCGTTTGTCGAGGTCGGCACCAAGGTCTCGGCCGGCCAGACGCTGCTCATCATCGAAGCGATGAAGACGATGAACCAGATTCCGTCGCCGCGCGCCGGCACGGTGACTCAGATTCTCGTCGAGGACGGCCAGCCGGTCGAATTCGGCGAGCCGCTGATGATCATTGAATGATGATCATTGAATAGAGTCCGTCAACGTCAGGCGCGCCGATGTTCGACAAGATCCTCATAGCCAATCGCGGCGAGATCGCGCTTCGCGTGCTCCGGGCCTGCAAGGAACTCGGCATCTCGACGGTCGCGGTGCATTCCACCGCCGACGCTGACGCGATGCATGTGCGCCTTGCCGACGAGAGCGTCTGCATCGGCCCGCCGCCGTCAAAGGACAGCTATCTCAACATCCCCGCACTTCTGGCGGCTTGCGAGATCACCGGCGCCGAAGCCGTGCATCCCGGCTACGGCTTCCTTTCGGAGAACGCGCGCTTCGCCGAAATCCTGGCCGAGCACAATCTGGAATTCATCGGCCCCAAGGCCGAGCATATCCGCCTGATGGGCGACAAGATCGAGGCCAAGAAGACCGCAAAGCGCCTCGGCATTCCCGTGGTGCCCGGCTCGGACGGCGCCGTCACCTCGGAAGACGAAGCCTTGGCGATCGCCACGAAGATCGGCTTTCCCGTGCTGGTGAAGGCCGCAGCCGGCGGCGGCGGACGCGGCATGAAGGTGGCGCAGACGGCCGAAGATCTGGCGCTGGCGCTCTCCACGGCAGCCACCGAGGCCAGGTCGGCCTTCGGCGATGCCTCCGTCTATCTGGAAAAATACCTGACCAGACCGCGCCACATCGAGATCCAGATCCTCGGCGACGGCCGCGGCGGCGCCATCCATCTCGGCGAGCGCGACTGCTCGCTGCAGCGCCGCCACCAGAAGGTCTGGGAGGAAGGCCCCTCGCCGGTGCTGTCGGCCACCGCGCGCGCAAAAATCGGCGAGACCTGCGCCAAGGCGATGCGGGACATGAAATATCTCGGCGTCGGCACCATCGAATTCCTCTACGAGGACGGCGAGTTCTATTTCATCGAAATGAACACCCGCATCCAGGTCGAGCATCCCGTCACCGAGAGCATCACCGATATCGACCTGGTGCTGGAGCAGATCCGTATCGCAGCCGGCGGCGACCTGCCGGCGAAACAGGACGAAGTGGCCATCATCGGCCACGCCATCGAATGCCGCATCAACGCTGAGGACCCGCAGACCTTCCGGCCCTCGCCCGGCCGGATCAACCAGTTCCACCCGCCGGGTGGGCTCGGCGTGCGTATCGATTCCGCGGTCTACCAAGGTTACGTCATACCTCCTTACTACGACTCGCTCGTCGGCAAGCTGATCGTGCACGGCAAGACCCGGCAGGAGTGCCTGATGCGGCTGCGCCGCGCGCTCGACGAGATGGTGGTCGACGGCATCGAGACCACGCTGCCGCTGTTCCGCGCGCTGGTGCGCGAGAAGTCGATCATCGACGGCGACTATCACATCCACTGGCTGGAACAGTATCTGGCCGGCGAGCCCCCGGCCAACTGATCCCGAAAAAAGTTCCCCGGTCATGGAACGGATCCCGAAACCCCGCGTTTCCTGGTTTGGGGCGTTGATCCCGCTTGCCTATGCCAATCGTCATGCCTGATGCGTCGCGCTGGCGCGCGATCGGCCAGATCCTGCTGCTGACAGCCGGTTTCCTCGTGCTGGTTGCCATCAGCATCGCCTCGGTGCTGCTGGTCAACAAGGCCCGCAACGACTCGGGCGCGGTCACGCGCACCGTCGAGGCCGAAAACCAGATCAACGCGCTCTTGCTGGAAATCCGCCGCGCCGAAAGTGCGGCGCGCGGATTCCTGCTGACGCAGCGGCCGGAACTTCGTCGAGAACATGACGCCGCGGTTGCCAATATTGTCCCCTATGCCACCAAGCTCGAGCAATTGGTCGGAGACAATCCCATCCAGGCGGACAATCTGAGGAAGCTGAGGGCTGCCGTAGACACCCGACTCGACCAGTTCGTTCGCGAAATGGATTTCGTCAGGCAGAACAACCTGGCGGCCGCCGCAACGCTGGTGAGCGAGGGGGCGGCCAGCCGCACCAGCGTCACGATCCGTGACCTCGGTGCCGCGATGCGTGCCGAGGAAGAGCGGCTATTGGCGATGCGCACCATCAATGCCGATCGCAGCCAGGTGCTCGCCTCCAGCGTGACCATCGCGGGCTCCAGCATGGTGATCGCGCTGGCCGCCATGTCGATATTCCTGGTGCGGCGTTCCTCGCGCGTCCGCGACGAGGCCGAGGCAAAACTGCGCGACTACAACCTCGACCTGGAAGCCACCGTTAACGAGCGCACCGCCGACCTGCGCGAAGCCAACGACGAAATCCAGCGTTTTGCCTACATCGTCAGCCACGATCTTCGTTCGCCGCTGGTCAACATCATGGGCTTCACCAGCGAGCTGGAAGAGCTGCGCGGCGACATCTTCAAGCGGATCGCACGCCTCGGCCGCGCTGCAGCGCTTGCGCCGTCCGCTCCGGAAGACGCCGGCGAAAACCCCGAGACTGAGCTCGAAGGCCACGACAAGCAGCTCTCCGACGACTTTACGGAGGCGCTGGGCTTCATCAAGTCGTCGATCGCGAAAATGGACCGCCTGATCTCGGCGATCCTCAATCTCTCGCGTGAAGGCCGCCGCGAATTTTCTCCGGAGCGCATCAACATGCGCGAGCTGATCGAGGGCATTGGCGCGACCGTCGCGCACCAGGCGGCCGAAGCCGATACGCAAATTCGCGTCGGCGCGCTGCCGAATATCGTCAGCGACCGCCTCGCGCTGGAGCAGATCTTCTCCAACCTGATCGACAACGCCCTGAAATATCTGAGGCCGGGCGTGCTCGGCGATATCGAAATCCGTGGCCGCACCAAGCTCGGCTTCGCGGTCTTCGACGTCATCGACAACGGCCGCGGCATCGAGGCAAAGGACCACCAGCGCATTTTCGACCTGTTCCGCCGCGCCGGCACTCAGGACAAGCCCGGCCAGGGCATCGGGCTTGCACATGTCCGTGCGCTGGTGCGGCGGCTCGGCGGGACCATGTCGGTCGCCTCCGAACTCAACCAGGGCAGCACCTTCACGGTCACGCTGCCGATCAACTGGAAGGCAAGTGCAATGGATCGCCGTACATGAGCAGTCCCGTCACCATCATCATGGTCGAAGACGATGAAGGCCACGCGCGCCTGATCGAGCGCAATATCCGGCGATCCGGCGTCAACAATGAGATCCTGCCGTTCACCGACGGTACATCTGCCGTCGACTATCTGTTCGGCAAGGATGGAACCGGCAGCGTGCACAAGGGACATGCGCTGCTGGTGCTGCTCGATCTCAACCTGCCTGACATGACCGGGATCGACATCCTCAGGCGCATCAAGGACAACGTCTTTCTCAAATCGACGCCGGTCGTCGTGCTGACCACCACCGACGACTCCCAGGAGATCAAGCGCTGCTACGAACTGGGCTGCAGTGTCTACATCACCAAGCCCGTGAACTACGAGAGCTTTGCTATTGCCATTCGCCAGCTCGGCCTGTTCTTCTCCGTCATCAAGGTTCCTGAAGCCGCGCCATGACCCAGACGACGCCCACCCTGCTCTACATTGATGACGACCCGGCGCTGGCCCGGCTGGTCGAGCGTGGCCTGACGCGGGGCGGATTTTCCGTCGTCCATGCCGCAACCGGGCAGCAAGGGCTCGACCGGCTGGCGCAGGGCGGCATCGACGTGGTTGCACTCGACCAGTACATGCCCGGCCTCGACGGGGTGGAAACGCTGGAGCGGATCATGCAGATCGCGGGCGCCCCGCCCGTGGTGTTCGTCACGGCGTCGCAGGATTCGGCGATCGCCGTCACCGCGCTGAAGGCGGGCGCGGCCGACTATCTCGTCAAGGACACCGGCGGCGATTTCGTCCCGCTGCTGCAGGTCGCAGCCCACGGCGCGATCCGCCAGGCCGAGATGCAACGGGCGCGCGAGGAGGCCGAAGCTGAGGTGCATGCCGCGCGCGACCGTTTCGAGGCGCTGGCTGCCGAGCGTGAGATGCTGCTGCGCGAGGTCAACCACCGCGTCGGCAACAGCCTGCAGATCATCGCCTCGCTGCTGCACCTGCAGGCCAGTACGGCGACACAGGACGACGTCAAGGCCGCACTCACCAATGCGATGGGCCGCGTCGCCGCGGTGGCGCAGGTGCATCGCCGGCTCTACACCTCGCAGGACCTGAAGAGCGTGATGCTCAACCAGTATCTCGACTCGCTGCTGGAAGATTTGCGCCGCTCGGCCGAAGGCAACCGGATGTCGCGGCTGACGCTGAAGGCCGAGCCGGTCGAGATCGATCCCGACCGCGCCGTCGCCATCGGCATCATCGTCAACGAGCTGGTGATGAACGCGGTGAAATACGCCTATCCTGACGGCCCCGGCCCCATCCATGTCGAGCTGAAGGCCGAGGGCGACGAGCTTGTGCTGTCGATATCAGACCAGGGCGTCGGCCTTGCCGCCAAGGGCGACCCGCGCTCGACCGGCATGGGCCAGCGCATCGTCGCCGCCATGGCGGTGAAGCTGGACTCCTCCGTCGAGCGCGACCCCGCACACGCCGGCACGCGCATGGTGCTGCGATTCCGCCGCGCCGCCCAACCCGACCCCAGAGCTGCCAGTGCGGCGGCGAAATGTCCCGCAACTAGCGACTAGAGTTCAACCACCAGCTTCGGCAGCATGCGTCCGGCGATCGAGCCTGACGGTGCAAGGCCGGCGTCGCGGGCCCCGAGACGGCGATAGAACGGCGCCGCGTCGGGATCGGCCTCGATGATCATCCGCGAGGCGCCCAGGGCGCGCGCAGCATCCAGCGCCCAGGCGAACAATGCCTGCCCGACGCCGCTGCGCATCGCCGCCGGCTCCACGAACAATTTTACGAGATCCGCCTCCTTGCCGGCGACCCTGACCTGCGCCACGCCGAGGACGCCCTCGCCTCGCGTAGCCACCGCGATCCGCGAGGATTCAAGATCGTGCGGAGCGAACGACAGCTCGCGCCGGCACGCCGCCATGAAG
>DASWVJ010000373.1:0-3655 GCA_036406295.1 Bradyrhizobium sp. | reverse complement strand
ACCGCGTCGATCGCGGCCTGCGTATCGCGCAACATCGCCGGCCAGTCGGGATTGGCGATGAACTTGCGCGCATTGGCAATTTCATCCGGCGTGTAGCCGCACTGGAAATTCGGCTGGCTGCGATCGAAGATCGAGGGCGCGATCGCGACATAGCCCTCGGTCGCGAGGCGATCGCAGACCGAGCGGATGTGGTGATTGACGCCAAAAATCTCCTGGATAACGACAACGGCGCCCTTCGGGCTGCCTGCGGGATCGGCGCGATAGCCGCCGAGCTTGAAACCGTCCGATGCGGTCAGGGTGATGTCTTGTCCCACGGGTCATCCATCCTTGGGTTGGAGGTTGCATGTTGGTACGGCGGAGCGAGGCAGGCTACTGCCACATCCAGTTATGGCCCCAGTCGCCCTTCCAGCCGGCGAGCCTGCCTTTGCGAAATTGCAGAAAGAGCCGGTGACGATTGGGAAACAATCCGCTGCCGCCGTAATCGCGGAAGGCGAGGAAGATTTCATCGCCTGGATGGCCGCGGACATAGTTGAGGGGGACGCCGAGCGCGTAGGCTGCTTCGTCCGCGCTCATGCCGAAGGCGAGGGGAATGTTGTTGGACAGGGTCGAGGTGAAGGAAGGCGGATAGGTGCTCTTGAACAGCGGCGGCTTCTGCGCAGCCGCCACCGGCGCGGCCAAGGCAAGCAACAGCACTGATGCGACAGCAAGCTGCTTCATGACGCCGCCCTCTGCTGCTGCCTGCCATCGAGGCGGTCGAGAAACGAAAGCACCGCATCGTTGAATGCCTTGGGCTGGTCGATATTGGCGGCATGACCGGCGGCCGGAATCATCACCTTCTCCGCACCCGGAATCTTGGCGGCCATGTAATCGGACGCCGCAAGGAAAGGCATGTCGTCGGCGCCGACCACGACCAGCGACGGCACCTTGATGGCCGGCAGGGTCTCCATCACGCTGGCGTCGCGCTGGGTCAGCATGCCCCTGGCGGCGCGCGCCAATCCGGACGCGTCGCGATGGGTGACGCTGGCACGCTCGGCGCTCATCTGCTTCAGCACAGCAAGGCCTTCGCGCTCGAAACGCTCGGCCGTCTCATGCGCGCGCTTGTTCCAGGCGTCGCGCGCGTCGTCCTTCCTGAAGCCGGGGCCGGTATCGATGATCAGGAGCGCTCGCACCCGTTCCGGATGGCTGCGATAGAACGCCAGCGACATGTAGCCGCCGAGCGACAGCCCGCCGACGATGGCCTTCTCGGCGCCGGCCGCATCGAGCAGGGCGGCGATGTCGTCGACCGTCAGTGCCTCGCTATAGGCTGCAGGGCTCTCCGGGTAGTCGGACTGGCCGTGGCCGCGCATGTCCCAGAGCACGAGCTTGTAGTGAGGCGAAAGCGCCGCAATCTGTCCCTGCCACATGGCCGAGGTCGAGGAGTAGCCATGGGTCAGGATCAGCGGTGGCCCGCTGCCATGAACCTCGTAGTAGATGTTCACACCGTCGCGATTGAGCTTGGGCATTGTGCTTCCTCGCATTTTTCTTCGCGCCGCCAGCTTAGCGCCATCCATGCACGAATGAGAAATGCGAAAATGGGGGGCCGTGCCCACGCGCAGGAACTTGATTGTGAGGTGCGTGGCCGGCCCGTGCCGCAACGCACAAGCAGGAACGAGCGCGAACCATTGCGCCTCCGGAATGCTGGTTTGTCCCGATGTGCGTACGATGACAGTTCAGCCAATCCCTAAACCTTTAACAATCGCCGCAAGCCGGCATTCACGACGCCCCTTAAGCTAAGGAGAACGCATCCTCGGGTAGCCTTTGGCAAGCAATGCTACGCGCACCGAGGGGTTCATGACCGCTTCCGCCAACAAGACGTCGCCGAAACGCCGCCTGCTGCTCGCATCCGACCGAACCGACAACAGCAGCGAACTCGCCACCATCCTGCAATCCGTCGGCGAAGTGAAAACCGTCGCCACCTCGGACATCCCCGACAAGCCCGACCAGCTCTCCGGCGTTGTCGTCGATATCAACCTGCGCTCGCCGGAAAGCGTGCAGACGGTGCGCAACAAGCTGCGCGGCGACGCCTATCGCGAGCTGCCGCGCCTGTTCGTGCTGGCCGATGCGCTGCATCACGGTGCCATGCAGGCCTGGGCGCTGGGCGCCACCGACACGATCTGGCGGCCGTTCGATGCGCATGGCATTTTGCAGCGCATCCGCGCCGCGTTTCCCGATGCAAGTGAATATGACGAGACCGATCGCGGCAAGAGCCTGAACCGCGGCGTCGAGGCCGCGCATGCGGTGATGGTCAAGGTTTTCGAAAAACTGCCGGCCGGCCAGCCCCTGAAGTTCGAGGACATCGTCCACGCCGAAACGAAAATTCTGAAGGCGATCAAGCATTCCTCGCTGCGCGAGTGGCTGACCACGGTCGGCTGTCATCACCATTCAAGCTTCCGCCACTGCCTGTTCGTGACCGGCTTCGCGGTCGCTTTCGCCCAGCATCTCGGCATGCGCGAGGATGACCAGCGCAGGCTTGCCCGCGCCGCGCTCCTGCATGACGTCGGCAAGGCCTTCATCCCGCTCGCCATCCTCGACAAGCCGGATGGCTTGACGGAAGAGGAGCGCGCCACCGTCCGCACGCATCCGCGCCGCGGCTATGAGGCGCTGGTGGCGCAGGGCGGCTTCCCCGCGGAAATGCTCGACGTGGTGCTGCATCACCACGAATTCCTCGACGGGACGGGCTACCCGGACGCACTGTCCGGCAAGGAGATCTCCGACATCGTGCGGCTGACCACCATCGTCGACATCTATGCCGCGCTGGTCGAGAACCGCGCCTACCGCGTGCCCTATACGCGGCTGAAGGCCTTCACCATCATGGAAGAGATGGGCGACAAGATCG
The DNA here is from genome assembly GCA_036406295.1 of Bradyrhizobium sp. Classification (GTDB taxonomy): domain Bacteria; phylum Pseudomonadota; class Alphaproteobacteria; order Rhizobiales; family Xanthobacteraceae; genus Bradyrhizobium. The sequence goes on along the minus strand of DASWVJ010000373.1, from coordinate 780 downwards.
ACCAGCAATTGCTGCAGGCATTCCGCCCGGTGGCGGTGGGGATTGGGTAAAGACTGAAGCCGTCTTTCCGGGGCGATGCAGCATCACCCTTCGGGTGCCCCGGAATGACGTGCCTTCGGCACGTCACCCCAGCATCTTCCTCAGCTCCGCCTTTGCGACCTTTTCCAGCGTCGAGCGCGGCATGTCGTCCACGAAGCGGATTTCGCGCGGCACCTTGAAGTCGGCAAGCGCATTCCTGCAGGCGGCCATCACAGTGTCATGCAGGTCGGCAGGCAGTTTTGCGACGCCGTCCCGTGGGATGATGAATGCGACCGGTACCTCGTCCAGCATCGGATGATGCTTGGCGACCACCGCGGCCTCGCGTACGCCGGGGATTACGGCGATCACCTGCTCGATTTCGGAGGCCGCGACATTCTCGCCGCCGACTTTCAGCATGTCCTTGGCGCGGTCGCCAAACCTGACAAAGCCGTTCTCCAGCAGCGTGACCCTGTCGCCGGTCAGGAAAAAGCCGTGCTCGTCGAAGCTCTCCCGCATGGCTTTCTCGTTGTGCAGATACTCGGCAAACAGCGACAGGCCGCGGATGCCCTTGATCGAGAGGTTGCCGGTGTCGCCGACTTTTGTCGGCGAGCCGTCATCGTCGGTGATGCGGATGACATATTCCGGCGCGGCGCGGCCGACCGACATGGGCACGTTGGGCTGGTCGATCTCGCCGACGATGCCGTGGGTGATGGTTTCGGTCATGCCCCACCAGCCGATCATCTTGACGCCGAAGGCGGCAAA
>DASWVJ010000372.1:0-2637 GCA_036406295.1 Bradyrhizobium sp. | reverse complement strand
GCGCGCAGGATGGAGGCAAAGTCTTCGCCCGCGGAACCCGTGAGCGAGGTCATCGCCTGCGTCACCACAAAGCCACGGCCGTCAAAGGCGCCCGCGGGTTTTTCGCCCGGCGAAGTCTCCTTCCAGGCCAGCGCCGGACGGATCAAATCGGCCAGACGTTCCAGGATATCGACGCGCACGGCGCGCTCGCCGCACTGACGATAGCCGAGCATGCGATAGGCATCGCGCGGCAGGCTCTTGTCGACCGGGAACGAGGTGCGCCCGGAACTTGCCAGATGCTGCGCGCCCGACAGCGCCGACAGATCGACATTGCTCTGCTTCTCCGCCCACAGCAGCGCAGCCAGCGCGCGCGCCGCGGGCTTCAGAAGCTGCGGGAAATAGATGTGATAGGCGCCGAACCGCACGCCGTATTTGCGCAAGAGCGCGCGCGAGGGCTGGTCGAGATCCTTCATCTCGGCGGAAATCTTGTTGCGCTCGAGCACGCCCAGCGCCTCCACCAGCTGGAAGGCAATGCCGCGCGCAATGCCGGTGATGTCCTCGGCCTTCGACAGCGCAAACAGCGGCCCGAGCAGCTTCTCGATATGCGTCTTCAGCCAGAGATCAAGCCGCGCCTGCACGGCCTCGCGTGGCGCGCCAGTCAGGCGCTCGTCGGAGACGATGCGGATGCGCGGATGCAGCGCGTCATCCGCCGCGACGAGCTTTGCCACCGCATCGCCGGTCCAGCGGATGGTGCCCTCTGAGGTCAGGATGAACTGATCATCGGGCGCTGCCGCAAGCTTCTCGGCCCGCGCGTCGATCTCGCGCGCCAATACCTGCTGGGCGGCGGCCTGCAACGCCTTGGCGTCGCCGCCGGCTTCCGCCGCATCGGGTGCAAACGTAAAGCCGTCGAGCCGGCCGATGGTGTGGCCCTCGACGATCACTTCGCCGGTCTTGCCGATTTCCGTATTCAAACCCGTATTCTCCCGCAGGCGGCGCATCAATACACTGGTACGGCGGTCAACGAAACGCTCCGTAAGGCGTTCATGCAGCGCATCCGATAATTTATTTTCAATTTGGCGCGTCACGCCCTGCCAGTGCTCGGGGTCGGCCAGCCAGTCCGGCCGGTTGGCGACAAAGGTCCAGGTGCGGATTTGCGCGATCCGGCCCGATAGCGTGTCGATATCGCCATCGGTGCGGTCGGCCTGGTCGACCTGGGTTGCATACCAGGCATCGGGAATGCGACCCTTTCGCATCAGATAGCCGAAGATCGTGGTCACGAGTTCGGCATGCGCCGCCGGCGAAATCTTGCGGTAGTCGGGAATGGCGCAGGCATCCCACAGCCGCTCCACGGCGGCAGCGCCATGGGCGAGATCGCGCACCTCGCCATCGCGCGCGGCATGGTCGAGCACGCGCATATCCTCGGCGATCGGCGCCCGCGTCAGCGCCTCATGATTGGGCGGCAACGCCAGCGACACCTGCAAGGCGCCGAGCGAGGAGAAGTCCAGCTTCGAGTTGCGCCATTGCAGCGTCTTCACGCTGTCGAAGGAATGGTTTTGCAGCGCATTGACCAGCTCCGGCTCGAACGGTGCACAGCGGCCGGTGGTGCCGAAGGTGCCGTTGCGCGTCGCCCGCCCGGCACGGCCGGCAATCTGTGCGAACTCGGCCGGCGTCAGGCGGCGGAACTGGTAGCCGTCATATTTGCGGTCGCTGGCAAAGGCGACGTGATCGACGTCGAGATTGAGCCCCATGCCGACGGCGTCGGTGGCGACGAGATAGTCGACGTCGCCGTTCTGGAACATCGCCACCTGTGCATTGCGCGTGCGCGGCGAGAGCGAGCCGAGCACCACCGCCGCGCCGCCATGCTGCCGACGGATCAATTCGGCAATCGCATAGACCTCGTCCGCGGAGAAGGCGACGATCGCGGTGCGCCGCGGCTGCCGCGTGATCTTGCGGTCGCCGGCGAACTCCAGCGTCGACAGCCGAGGCCGCGTGACGATGGAGGCGCCCGGCAACAGCTTCTCGATCATGGGCCGCATGGTGGCGGCGCCGAGCAGCAGCGTCTCGTCGCGCCCGCGCCGGTGCAAAATGCGGTCGGTGAAGACATGCCCGCGCTCCAGATCCGCGGCGATCTGGACTTCGTCGACCGCGAGGAACGACACGTCGATGTCGCGCGGCATCGCCTCGACGGTCGACACCCAAAAGCGCGGCGACTTCGGCTTGATCTTCTCCTCGCCCGTGATCAGCGCGACGCTTTCCGCACCGGCGCGATCGACGATCTTGTTATAGACCTCGCGTGCGAGCAGCCGCAGCGGCAAGCCGATCAGCCCGGAGGAGTGGCCGAGCATCCGCTCGATGGCGAGATGCGTCTTGCCGGTATTGGTCGGGCCCAGCACGGCGGTAACGCCGGCACCGGGCGCCCGTTCATTGCCGAACGTGGCGTGAGAAGGAGAGAAGGCCATGTCTGCGGATGTATCTATGTGCTGGCGCGCCTTTCGTCATTGCGGGGAGCACGGCGGCGAAGCAATCCATACTTCCGTTGCGGCATGGATGGCTTTGCGGAAGCCTTTAGATCCGGCGGCGTTACGCGCCCAACCGGGTGACCCGCAATGACGGCTGGTCAGGAACTCATTGATTCATTGGCGCCATTTGCGCTCGATC
>DASWVJ010000371.1:0-1714 GCA_036406295.1 Bradyrhizobium sp. | reverse complement strand
GGAGGAACTGGCCAAACGCGTCGACTTCTCGCCCTTCGTGGCGCAGGCCGGCACTGACAAGCCGGCGCTGTCCTCCGAAGGCAAGCAGCTTTGCATCGAGGGGCTGAAGCACGGCGAGCGCTACAACGTCAATCTGCGCTCGGGGCTGCCTTCTTCCGTGAAGGAGAGCCTGCCGAAATCGGCCGAGTTCAACATCTATGTGCGCGACCGCAAGCCGTTCGTCCGTTTCACGGGCCGCGCCTATGTGCTGCCGCGCACCGGCCAGCGCGGCATTCCCCTCGTCAGCGTCAACACCCCGGCGCTTGCCATCAACGTGTTCCGGATCGGTGACCGCAACCTGATCAACACCGTGATTGGCGGCGATTTCCAGAACACGCTCAGCCGCTATGAGCTTTCCGACCTCGGCGATGAGCGCGGCGTCAAGGTGTGGTCCGGCGAGCTTGCGACCGCGACCACGCTGAACCAGGACGTCACCACGGCTTTTCCGGTGGACCAGGCGCTCGGCGATTTGCAGCCGGGCGTCTATGTCATGACCGCGGCGCCGAAGAACCCCGGCAGCCAGGACGACTCTTCGCTGGCGACGCAATGGTTCATCGTCTCGGACATGGGGCTGACGGCGTTCTCCGGCAATGACGGCATCCACGTCTTCGTCAATTCGCTGGCGTCGACGGAAGCCGTCGCGAAGGCCGAAGTGCGCCTGATCGCGCGCAACAATGAAATCCTCGCCACCCGCAAGACCGACGATGCCGGCCATGTGCTGTTCGAGGCGGGGCTGGCGCGCGGCGAGGGCGGGCTGTCGCCGGCGATGGTGACGGTCATGAGCGAGAAGGCGGATTACGCTTTCCTCAGCCTCAAGACCAATGCCTTCGACTTGACCGACCGCGGCGTCGCAGGTCGTATCGTACCTGCCGGCGCGGATGCCTTTGTCTATGCCGAGCGCGGCGTCTACCGCTCCAACGAGACCGTCTATCTCACGGCCTTGCTGCGCAACGGGCAGGGCAATGCCATCACCGGCACGCCGCTGACGCTGGTGATCGAGCGGCCGGATGGTGTCGAATACCGCCGTGCCGTCCTGCCCGACCAGGGCGCGGGTGGCCGCAGCATGTCGATAGCGCTCAATTCGGCGGTCCCGACCGGGACCTGGCGGGTACGCGCCTTCACCGATCCCAAGGCGGCGTCGGTTGGCGAGACCACCTTCATGGTCGAGGATTACCTGCCGGAGCGGATCGAATTCTCCATTACTTCCAAGGAGAAAGTCATCAAGCCGGAAGCTCCTGTGGAGCTTAAGGTTGATGGCCGTTTCCTCTATGGCGCGCCCGCCTCGGGGCTGCAGCTTGAGGGCGACATGCTGGTGACCACGGCGGCCTCGGGGCGGCCGGGCTATCCCGGCTACCAGTTCGGCGTCGCCGACGAGGAGACCTCCAGCAACGAGCGCACCCCGATCGAGAACTTGCCGGTCGCGGACGCCAATGGCGCGGCAACCTTCCCGGTGAGCCTCGCGAAAGCGCCGGCATCGACCCGGCCGCAGGAAGCGCAATTCTTTATCCGCATGGCGGAGACTGGCGGCCGGGCTGTTGAGCGCAAGCTGGTGCTGCCGGTGGTGCCCACCACCAACCTGATCGGCGTCAAGCCGCTGTTCGGCGACAAGAGCGTGGCCGAAGGCGACAAAGCCGAATTCGACGTCGCGTTTGTCGCGCCCGATGGCAGGCAGCTT
>DASWVJ010000370.1:0-8978 GCA_036406295.1 Bradyrhizobium sp. | reverse complement strand
GGCAATCGCCGGATACTTGCCGTGCTCGGCAAACACGACCGGTGTCTCGAATTGCCTGAGCAGTGCGATGAACTCGGGCACGCAAAAACTGTCGTGCCGGACTTCCACGACATGGCGCAGCGCGCGGCCGTCGAGCTTGCGCGGCAGAAGCTCGAGGAACTTGCCGAAATCGGCACCATCGAACTTTTTCGTCGGCGCGAACTGCCAGAGTACGGGGCCGAGGCGGTCGCGCAGCTCCAGCACGCCGGAATCATAGAAGCGCTTGATGGAGTCGCCGGCTTCCGCCAGCACGCGGCGGTTGGTGGCAAAGCGCGGGCCCTTCACCGAGAAAACGAAACCGTCAGGTACCTCGCTGGCCCATTTGCGAAAGCTCTCCGGCTTCTGCGAGCCGTAATAGGTGCCGTTGATCTCGATCGAGGTGAGTTTCGAGGCAGCATAGGACAGCTCCTTCGCCTGGGTGAGCTTTTCCGGATAGAACACGCCGCGCCACGGCTCGAACGTCCAGCCGCCGATGCCGATATAGATGCTGCCGTTCTTGCCGGCGCTTTTCGGAGATTTGGTCACAGGAGGGCTCGCGAACGAGGGGGACCGATGGCGGAGCCTAATCAAATCGGCGGCGATTGGCCAGTTGACGCCTGCCGCCAATCCGGACCTATTCCTCTGCCGCGCGCTTCCGTGATATCAATCCGCTGCGAGACGAAGGGACTTTCACATTATGGATTCTCAGTCGATTGCGGGCATTTTGGGCGGCGTTATTGCGATCATCGTGTTGGCGGTTGCGTTTGCGTACGGGCCGATGGGGCCGTTCGGCAAGGTGACCAAGCCAGCCGCCGCACCGGCAGCACAGACCGCCCCGACCGCGCCCGCTCCCCGCGGTCCGGTGATCCGGGAAGTGCCGAACTAGGCGGGATTCGGCGGTTTCAGACCGTTGCCAGCTGCGTGCCAGCCCCTTGCGGAATGAACCGGGCCTGCCTATCTGACATCTAATGGCGACGTCGAGCTTGCAAGAAGTTCCGGCGCCTGCACGACCACGAAACGGCTGCGCCGGATGTACGCGCGCCTCATTTCGTGGTCGTTGTCATTTGGGGGCCAATCCGACCGTGAACTCGATACACCTCCCATAGGAGAGGTGAAACAGGTCCAGGCCCGTAGCCCTCGCTCAACGCTACGTGCGGCCAAGCGGCCAGTTCGGAAGCCTGAACGCCTGCCAGAACAGCTCGCGGTGCAGCTCGCGGATCTTTCGCGAGTCGGCGGCGAAGGTCTCGCAGGCCTTTTTAGCAAATTCGGTTTGCGCCTCCACCGCCTTGTCGAAGGTGCGGGCGGCCGAGAGCTTTTCGGCAAAGGACTGTGCGTCTTCAAGCGACTTCCTGGTGTAGTCGCGATAGGCGTTGGCAAGCGCCTGAATGCCGTTATCAGGGGTTGCGGGCAAGGGGGCGGGCTGCGCGGCGGCAGGTGGTGCGGCAGGCTTGCCCGGCGCGATATCCGTCGGCGGCCTGACAGAGGCCATGCGCTCTTTAAAAGAAGCCACGCGCTCCACGGGCGCGGCTAGCGCCGTTTCGACCTCGGCCGGCGCCGTTTCGATAGCGGCTACGCTCTCCACGGCTTCTTCTGGCGCTACTACGGCTTCAATCGGCTCGCTCGCGGCCTGTGCCGGAGCCTGCTGCTGCTCGGCCTTCTTGTTGCGTTTCTTCTTGCTCCGGGCGGATTTTCCGCCTGGTTTTTGCTGGTCGAAATTCGACATTCCTCATGCCTCCAATGTTCAGAATCGAGGCGAGACTCCGCGTCCTTTGCGCTGGAAACGCGGTTTTGAATTGTTGGTTGCGCGGCGCTGGTGTGGAGAGATTTGGAAATCGGCAAAATGCCGTTCCATCGGCGGGGAGAGGAGGCGATTTTCGCCCTTTTTCTGGGCGTTTCCGCACCCGGCGGGGGAACTTCGCCTTGGCAGCGCGAGGGGCTGCCGCTATAGGACAGCCGCATGAATGAGGCCGTCAAACCGGGCCCCGAATTGCCGCTGCAGGCCGCCGCCCTGCCGGAGATTTCGGTGGTCGTCCCGACCTTCAACGAGCGCGACAACGTCACCACGCTGTACAAGCGGCTGGAAGCGACGTTCGGCGCGACGCCGTGGGAGGTCGTGTTCGTCGACGACAATTCGTCCGACTACACTTGGCAGGTCGTGCGCGAGCTGTCGCGCCGCGATCCGCGCGTGCGCTGCATCCGCCGCATCGGCCGCCGCGGCCTGTCCGGCGCCTGCATCGAGGGCATCCTTGCCTCCGGCGCGCCCTATGCCGCCGTGATCGACGCCGATCTGCAGCATGACGAGACGCAGCTGCCGAAGATGCTGGCCCTATTGAAGAGCGGCGAGGCCGAGCTCGTGATCGGTAGCCGCTACGTCGAGGGCGGCAGCGCCGAGAGCTTCGACAAGCAGCGCGCCGGCATCAGCGCCTTTGCCACCGGCATCGCCAAGCGGACGCTGGGCGTCAAGGTTTCCGATCCCATGAGCGGTTTCTTTGCGATCCGCCGCGACCGCTTCGAGAAGCTCGCGCCGGAGCTTTCGACGCAGGGCTTCAAGATCCTGCTCGACATCATCGCCACCGCCCGGGGCGAATTGCGCACAGTGGAAGTGCCCTTCACGTTCGGCACGCGGCTGCATGGCGAGAGCAAGCTCGATTCCATGGTGGCGCTGGATTTCCTTGGCCTCGTGCTGGCAAAGCTCACGGGGGACGTGATCTCGCTGCGCTTCATCCTGTTTGGCCTCGTCGGCACGTCGGGCCTCGTCGTGCATCTGACCACGCTGTTCATTGCGCTAGAGCTTTTCAGGGTGCCGTTTGCGGAAGCGCAGCTGATGGGCGCGCTCGTCGCCATGACCAGCAATTTCATTCTCAACAATTTCCTGACCTACCGCGACCAGCGGCTGAAGGGCTTTGCGCTGATCCGCGGCCTGCTGTTGTTCTACATCGTCTGCAGCGTCGGCCTGTTCGCCAATGTCGGCGTGGCGTTCTCGGTCTACGACCAGGAGCCGATCTGGTGGCTGGCGGGCGCGGCCGGTGCACTGATGGGCGTGGTCTGGAACTACGCGATGTCCGGGCTGTTCGTCTGGCGCAAGCGATGACGATCAAATGAGTCCTGGCGACAGGCGGCTCATCACCAACACGATCCTGACCGTCGCAGCGCTGGTGGCCTTGCGCCTTGTCGCCGCCGCGTTCACGCCCCTGACCTTCGACGAAGCCTATTACTGGATGTGGTCGAAGCATCTGGCGGGCGGCTATTACGACCATCCGCCGATGGTGGCCTTCGTGATCCGCGCCGGCACCATGATCGCCGGCAACACCGAACTCGGCGTGCGGCTGGTCTCGATCCTGCTGGCGCTGCCGATGAGCTTTGCAATCTACCGCACGGGCGAAATCCTGTTCGGCGGCACGCGCGTGGCGGCTTCCGCCACCGTCCTGCTCAATGTCACGCTGATGGCGGCGGTTGGCACGCTGATCGTGACGCCGGACTCTCCGCTTTTGGTCGCCTCGAGCTTTGTGCTGTTCTTCCTGGCCAAAGTGCTGGAGACCGGGCGCGGCGTCTGGTGGCTCGCGGTCGGTGCTGCGGTGGGCTGCGCGCTGCTGTCGAAATACACGGCGATGTTTTTCGGACCCGCGATCGTCATATGGCTGGTCGCGGTGCCGAAACTGCGGCGCTGGCTGCTCTCGCCCTGGCTCTATCTGGGTGGCTTGGTGGCGCTCGCGCTGTTTGCGCCGGTGATCCTGTGGAATGCCGATCACCAGTGGGTGTCCTTCATCAAGCAGCTCGGCCGCGCGCGGATCGAGGATTTCCGGCCTGTCTTCATTGCCGAGCTGGTGCCGACGCAAGTCGGCTTCGCAACACCTTTGGTGTTCATCCTGGGCGCAATGGGCCTGCATGCAATGATCTGGCGGCATAGCGGCGCACTGGGGGCGCGCATGCTGGTCAACACGATGTTCTGGACCATCGTGGCCTATTTCGTCTGGCACTCGCTGCATGCGCGCGTCGAGGCCAACTGGTTTGCGCCGGTCTATCCGGCGTTTGCGGTGGCCGCTGCCGTCGCCGCCAACCTCACGCCATGGGAGGGCAGGCGCAGGCAGCTCGCCGATTTCTGCCGGCGCTGGGCGGCGCCGACAGGCATCGTGCTGTTCGCGGCCCTGATCGTGCAGGCCAATACCGGCATGCTGACGGGCTATCGCCGCGACGCCACCGTGCGCAGCGTCGGCGTCGGCTGGGAGGAGATCGCGCGTGAGATCGAGGCGACGCGCATGCGCGTCGGCGCCACTTGCGTGCTCGCGCCGGATTACGGCACCACGAGCTGGCTTGCATTCTATTTGCCGAAGGGCACCTGCGTCGCGCAGCAGAGCCAGCGCATCCGTTGGGTCAACATGGGCGAACCCGATGCGGCGGCGCTCAAGGGCAAGCTGCTCTATGTCGACGATGCCCTGCCGAGCGGCCGGCCGTTCCTGAAGGACTATTTTGCGTGCGTCGAGAAGGTCGGCGAAGTCCAGCGCAAGCGCGGCCCGCTGGTGGTCGAGACCTACCTTCTGGAACTGGTGGAGCAGCCGAGGGGAGGCGATCCGTTCGACCGTACGCCGCCGCCGGAGCTGCAGAAATAATCTCTCGCCCTGTCGGACCGAAGCGGCACGGGACGTCTTAAAAGGATATCCGACCCAAACGAGGGACGTGCCATGGATAGTTCCACCCTGAAACCTGCATCCGAGTTCGCCCGCACCAACAAGGCCCATTTCCCCAACGAGAGCGCCGACTATCGCCGCGCCCGGCAAAACCTCCTGGTCGAGGAGATCGAGCTGCGCCGTCATATCGAACGCGTCGCCGAATTGCGCCGCGCGCTGCCGGCGGGCGGCGAGGTGACGAAGAGCTATGTCTTCGAAGGCGAGAATGGCAAGGTGGGCTTGTCCGACCTGTTCGGCGACAAGCAGACGCTTGCGATCTACAGCTACATGTTCGGTCCGCAACGGCAGGCGCTGTGCCCGATGTGCACCTCGTTCATGGGCACATGGGAGCACAAATTGCCCGACATCGAGCAGCGTATCGCCTTCGCCTTTGTCGCGCGCTCGCCGATCGCACGGCTGATCGAGGCGAAGAAGGCGCGCGGCTGGACGCGGCACAAGATCTACTCGGACGGATCAGGCGACTACACGCGCGACTATGTCAGCGCTGACGATGCCGACATGCCCGGCTACAGCGTGTTCACCCGCCGCGACGGCACCATCCGCCATTTCTGGTCCGCCGAGATGAGCGGCGCGATGGCCGATCCCGGCCAGGATCCGCGTGGCGCGCCCGACTTCGACCCGCTCTGGACCATCCTCGACACCACGCCCGAGGGACGCGGCGCCGACTGGTACCCGAAGCTTGCCTATTGAGTGCGTCAAAGCGGGACAGTCCCGCAAAAATACTTGCCGGATTCCAAGGGAACATATCGCGAATTCCCCTTGCCTAACAAAGGCGTGCGTTTAATCCGCATTTAACTAAAAGCCGCCTTAATGACGCCCCGTGCCTCTGCGAGACGCGAAGCGCTTTTTGCGTAACGCGCATTGAGAGGGACGATTGGGACTGTCTGGGCGAAGGGCGTATGAGTACGAGTAGCAGTGCGTTTGGCCTTCCGGCCCGGAAGCATCGTCATTCTCGTCAAGCCAGGTTTTCCGGGTTCGCGGGCACTGCGGCCGTCGCAGGCCTTTTGATCGGCTGCGGCTGGACCGTGTACAGCAACATTCTCGGCGCGAGCGTCTTTCCGTCGATGCACGCAAGCGCAGAGGTCCCGCTGACGCAACCGGCGACGAGCTCGATCGTGCGCAAGACGCCGGCCGCCATGATCAACACCGCGTTCGGCGACCTGCCGCAGGCGGCCGCCTCGGTGCCGAAGAACGAGACGGCCGACGCGGTTCCTTCGGTTATGTTTAACGAACGGTTTGCGGCCGCTTCCGCCGATGGCGTGGCGCCCAGTACGAGCGAAGGTGTGAGGTTCGCTGCTGCGTCGCCGCCGGCCGAAGCTTCCCTGCCGGTTGAGCCGGCGAAGAAAACCGGCGCCTCCGCTTCCGTGCAGATCGCGATGGCAACGCCCGCGACAAAGCCGGTTGAGATGAAGCCGGTCGAGCGCGTGTCCGGAAAGTCCGGCACCTCGATTCGAGACATGGCGCAGCGCGCGAAGGCCGCGGTAATGTCGATCGGCCAGCAAAAGCCGTCGATGGTGGAAAAGCTCTGGGGCAAGGAGCCGTCGCATGGCGCGCTGCTCGCTTTCGCCGCGGCTGATGCCAGCGTCACCGGCAGCATCGCGCCGGCGGAGCAAAATCCGATGTATGGCGGCAAGCCGCCCTACGACAAGACGACCGCGGTCTATGTCATAGGAAGCAAGACGGTGTACCTGCCCGACGGCACGCAACTCGAGGCGCATTCCGGCCTCGGCTCCAAGATGGACGACGTGCGCTATTCGCATGTGCGGATGCAGGGCGTGACGCCGCCGCACATCTACACGCTCAAGCCGCGCGAGGCGCTGTTCCACGGCGTGCCGGCGCTGCGGCTGACGCCGATCGGCGGCGAGGACAAGATCTTCGGCCGCGACGGCTTGCTGGCCCACACCTACATGCTCGGCGGCACCGGCCAGTCCAACGGCTGCGTGTCCTTCAAGGACTATTACGCCTTCCTCGATGCCTACAAGAACAAGGGCATCCGCAAGCTCGCGGTGATCGCGAAGGTCGAGTGATCGAGGCGAGGCGCACAGGCGGCCTCACTTTTCCCAGCCACTCCTCGTCGCGCGGCGATGCAGGACGAGCAGGAAAGTCAGTAGCACGGCGGCTGACAGGCCAAGCGACCAATGGATGCCGATCGCGGCTCCAAACAGGCCTACGGTGATGCCGCTGAAGGCGCGCATGCCGAGTCCGGCCATGTTGAACAGGCCGACGACCCTGCCGCGGATGTCGGTGGGCGCGTTCAACTGCACCAGGGCCTGGGCCATGGTATTGAACGACAGCTCGAAAAATCCGGCTGCGAACAATAGTGCGATCGCGAGTGCGTAGACGTTGGTGGCGGCAAAGCAGAGCAGGGACAGGGTCCAGAGCATGGCAAGGAAGATGGCGGCCCGGGGCGTCGGTCTCAGCCGTCCCCACGCTTCCAGGACGACACCCGCGAGAATTGCGCCAGCCGCGTCGGCCGCCAGCAGCACGCTGTAAGCCACGCCGGGATCGCCGTGCCCGAGATCGACGGCAAAGCCGGGCATCTGCGCGTGATAGGCGTTGCCGATCATGAAGGACGTCAGCCCCGCAAGCAGCGTCATCGAGGTCAGAATTCCGTGCGTGGCGATGTCACGGATGGTCTGCACGATGTCGGCGAGGCCACGGACAGCGAGGCGCCGCGGGGCTGCGTCTTTGGCTCGTGCGGGCGCCCGGAACAGCCATAGCAGCATGGGCAGGTAGAACAGCGTGTTGAGGATGATGCCATGCGACGTCCCCAGCGTCAGCATGATGACTCCGCCGACGGCCGGGCCAACGAGGATGCCAAGGTAGCGTGCCATTGCGTTCAGCCGCACCGCGCTCGGCAGATCGGCGATGCCGACGATGTCGTAGAGCAAGAGCTGGTTCGGTGTTTGCCAAAGCACGCCGGCGCAGCCGTGGATGACCAGCAGCAGCATCGCGTGCCACATCTCGATGGTGCCCGTGATGAAGAAGTAGCCCCATCCCGCCGAGGCCACGATGAAGAGCAGCATGCCGCACTGGATGATGCGGCGTGGGTCGAAGCGGTCGGCGAGCCCGCCCACTGCGACGGAGAAAAACAGGAAGGGCAGCCAGTGCGACAGCACCGCAAAGCCGGCCAGCGCCGGTGAATGGAATTTCTGGAACACCACCCAGTAGCTGATCACGTGCTCGATGTTGTCGGCCATCATGGCCAACACGAAGGAGACGAACTGAGCGCGATAGGGCGCCGACTTCATCGCTGCAAACGAACTGTGTGCAGTCATGGAGCGCGTCGAAGCTGGAGGGTTCAATGATCACCTGAATCAAGTTTGCCGGCGTTACGTGAGGTTTGTGTTAGGTTGATCGCGAACCTATCCTCTTCGTCATTTCCGGGCTCGCGCTTCGCGCGCCGGGGAATGACGGGGGGAGGGATTTGCGCCTGACCGAACAGGAAACGTGATTGCCTCAACAAAAACCCCGGCATTGCTGCCGGGGTTTTGCATTCCTTGAATATCGCCTGAGGAGCTAGATCAGAAGTCCATGCCGCCCATGCCGCCGCCCGGGGGCATGGCGGGGCCGGCCGAGGCCTTCTTCGGCACTTCGGCGACCATGGCTTCGGTCGTGATCAAGAGAGCCGCGACGGAAGCCGCGTTCTGGATCGCGATGCGGACCACCTTGGTCGGGTCGATGATGCCCTTGGAGACGAGGTTGACGTATTCGCCGGTCTGCGAGTCGAAGCCGTACGAATACTGGTCCTTCTCCAGGATCTTGCCGACGATGACGGAGCCGTCTTCACCGGCGTTGATCGCGATCTGGCGGGCCGGCGAGGAGAGCGCCTTGCGCACGATCTCGACGCCGGTCTTCTGGTCGTCGTTCTGGGTGCGGATGCGCTTGAGCTGCTCGGAGGCGCGCAGCAGGGCGACGCCGCCGCCCGGCACGATGCCTTCCTCGACCGCGGCGCGGGTGGCGTGCATCGCGTCATCCACGCGATCCTTGCGCTCCTTCACCTCGACTTCGGTCGCGCCGCCGACGCGGATTACCGCGACGCCGCCGGCGAGCTTGGCCAGGCGCTCCTGCAGCTTCTCGCGGTCGTAGTCCGAGGTGGTCTCCTCGATCTGCGCCTTGATCTGCTGGACGCGAGCCTCGATGTCGGCCTTCTTGCCGGCACCGTTGACGATGGTGGTGTTCTCCTTGTCGATCATCACCTTCTTGGCGCGGCCGAGCATCGAGAGGTTGACGTTCTCGAGCTTGATGCCGAGGTCTTCCGAGATCGCCTGGCCG
>DASWVJ010000369.1:0-4315 GCA_036406295.1 Bradyrhizobium sp. | reverse complement strand
GCCACCTTCGCCGGCCGCGCCAAGAACATCGACCACGTCTATGCGGAACTCGCGCGCATCCTCGAAACCAGATCCACCGCGGAGTGGATGGACATTCTCAACCACGCGGACGTGCCGGTCATGCCAATGCACGATCTTGAGAGCCTGCTGACCGATCCGCATATGGTGGCAACGGACCGTTTCCCCGTCGTCGATCATCCGACCGAAGGAAAGATCCGAAGCATGAAGGTGTCGGCGAACTGGTCGGAAACCCCGGTCGAAACCGAACGGCTGGCGCCGCGGCTCGGCGAGCACAGCGCCGAGGTGCTGCGGGAAGCCGGTTACAGCAACGATGAGATCGCAGCGATGGTGCGCGACGGCGTTACCAAAACTGCGGCGAACAAGTAGGACCACCGAGATGGATTTCGCGCTCTCCGCCAACCAGGAATCGATCAAGGACGCCGTCGGCAAGATTTGCGCGCGCTTCGACGACGCTTACTGGCTGAAGAAGGACAAGGAGGGCGGCTATCCCGCCGACTTTCACATGGCGCTGGCCGATGCCGGCTGGCTCGGCATCTGCATCCCCGAAGAGTATGGCGGCTCGGGACTCGGCATCACCGACGCCGCGATCATGATGCGGACGGTTTCGGAATCCGGCGCCGGCATGTCAGGGGCCTCGGCCGTGCACATGAACGTGTTCGGGCTCAATCCGGTGGTCGTGTTCGGCACCAAGGAACAGTGCCACCGCATGCTGCCGTCGATCGTGGACGGGCGGGACCGCGCCTGCTTCGCCGTGACCGAGCCGAACACCGGTCTCAACACCACGCAGCTGAAAACCCGCGCGGTGCGCAAGGGCGACAAGTACATCGTCAATGGCCAGAAGGTCTGGATTTCCACCGCGCAGGTCGCCAACAAGATCCTGCTGCTGGCGCGCACCACCCCTCTGGAGGAAGTGAAGAGCCCGACCCGTGGTCTCAGCCTGTTCTACACCGACTTTGACCGCAAGCGCGTCACCGTGCACGAGATCGAGAAGATGGGCCGCAAGCCCGTCGACTCCAACGAGCTGTTCTTCGAAAATTTTGAGATCCCGGCTGAGGATCGACTGGGCGAGGAGGGGCGCGGCTTCGAATACATCCTGCACGGCATGAATCCCGAGCGTATCCTGATCGCGGCGGAAGCCGTTGGCCTCGGCATGGTCGCACTGTCGCGCGCCTCTGGCTATGCCAAGAGCCGCATCGTGTTCAATCGTCCCATCGGCATGAACCAGGCGATCCAGCATCCGCTTGCGAAGAACTGGATGGAGCTGGAAGCCGCCTGGCTGATGGTGCTGCGCGCGGGCTGGCAATACGATCAGAACATGCCCTGCGGTCCTGCCGCCAACGCCGCAAAATTCTTGGCGGCCGAAGCTGGTTTCCGCGCCTGCGAGCAGGCGGTGATGACCCATGGCGGTTTCGGTTACGCCAAGGAATATCATGTTGAGCGTTACTTGCGGGAATCCCTGATCCCGCGCATCGCGCCGATCTCACCGCAGCTCATTCTCAGCTTCATCGCCGAAAAGGTGCTCGGCCTTCCGAAGTCGTATTGAGAGACATTCTGGAATGAGCGCGCCATTGTCTCTCGGTCGTTCCGGGGCGATGCAAAGCATCGAACCCGGAACCTCGAGATTCCACAATGCGCAATTGCGCAATGGGGTTCGATGCTTCGCATTGCCCCGGAACGACGGAGAAGAGGCGACACGGCCATGAGCTACATCACGGGCGTCGGCCTCACCTCCTACGGCAAGCACGAAGGCTCGAACTCACTCGACCTCATGAGCAAGGCGGCTACATCAGCCATCGCCGACGCCGGCCTGAAGCGCTCCGAGATCGACGGCCTCCTCTGCGGTTACAACACCGTCTCGCCGCATATCATGCTCGCCACCGTATTCGCGGAGCATTTTGGCATCCGCCCCAGTTATGCTCACGCGGTGCAGGTTGGCGGCGCCACCGGACTGGCCATGACCATGCTGGCGCATCATCTGGTCGATAGCGGCGTCGCAAGGCATGTGCTGGTCGTTTCCGGCGAGAACCGGCTCACCGGCCAGAGCCGCGACGCGTCGATCCAGGCCCTGGCGCAAGTCGGCCATCCCGATTACGAAGTCTCGCTCGGGCCGACCATTCCCGCCTATTACGGCCTCGTCGCCTCGCGTTACATGCATGAGTACGGGCTCACGCAAGAGGACCTCGCCGAATTCGCGGTGCTGATGCGGGCCCACGCCTGCAGCCATCCCGGCGCGCAGTTCCACGAGCCGATCACCGTCGCCGATGTGATGGCCTCAAAGCCGGTGGCGATGCCGCTGAAACTGCTCGACTGCTGCCCGGTGTCCGATGGCGCCGCCGCTTTCGTCATCAGCCGCGAGCCGACCGGCACGGCCGGCATTCGCGTGCGCGGCTGCGCGCAGGCACATACCCATCAGCACATCACGGCTGCACCTGGCTTGAGCGAACTCGGCGCCGAGATTTCCATGGCCAAGGCCAAGACCGCGTCTAGCCTTGCGATCTCGGATGTGCGCTACGCCGCGGTCTACGACAGTTTCACCATCACCCTTGCCATGCTGCTCGAAGATATTGGCCTCGCAAAGCGCGGCGAGGCCGCGGCGCGGGTGCGCTCCGGCTATTTCGGCCGCGACGGCGAGGTTCCGCTCAATACTCACGGCGGGCTCTTGAGCTATGGCCATTGCGGCGTCGGCGGCGCGATGGCGCATCTGATAGAGGCCCATCTGCAGATGACCGGCCGTGCCGGCAATCGCCAGGTGCGCGACGCCTCGATCGCGCTCTTGCATGGCGACGGCGGCGTGCTGTCGTCGCATGTCAGCATGTTCCTGGAGCGCGTGCGATGAGCGAAAAACTCGCCGATTGGACCACTGGCACTGATACCATCATCTACCAGCACTGCGCCGCCTGCGGTGCCCGCCAATATTTCCGCCGCAGCTTTTGCGCCGCCTGCGGCGCGCCGGACCCGCAAGACAAGCGCGCCAGCGGCAAGGGAACGGTTTATGCGACCTCGCTGGTCTGCCGCGCCGCCACGCCCGAAACCAAGGCGCACGTTCCCTACAACATCCTGCTGGTCGATGCCGCCGAGGGCTTTCGCATGATGGCGCACGGCGACAACGACCTTGCCATCGGCGACAAGGTTTTCGCGCGGTTCAAGCAATTTGCGGGGAGGTTGGTGCCGTATTTTGAGAAGGTGAACTAGCGAGCGATGTTAGGGGTGTTTGTCATTCCGGGGCGATGCGAAGCATCAAATCCCAATGCGAAATTGCGCATCGGGAATCTCGAGGTTCCCCGATGCGCAATTGCGCATCTGTGGTCTGGTGCTTACGCACCATCCCGGAACGACGGTGGGATCACCGCACATAGAACACGACGCTGGCGATGACGAGCATCGCCGTCACCGCCAGCATTTGCGCAAGCGCTTCCGAGGCCGCCCTCTTGGTGGCTTCCTTCATGTCTCTCTCCCTAGACTCGGGCGCGATTCACCGTGGCGCGCCGAAGCGCGCAACGACAATCGTATCGGTTACTCGGAACACCCCGCGACGATGATCCACCCTTGATAAGTCCCCACTCGGGTGAATATCGACAGTCCCACGGTCGAACAGTATTGCGGCGGCAATTTGACTCGGTCGTGTTGCTCTCGAGTCGGCAGCCGGATAGTGTTTTGACCGAAAAACCCGAATAACGACCAATAAAACCCAGGAAAATACCAAGGCAAACCAATGGCCCGCATCGAGTACAGCGATCCCGCAAAGCACAATGATCGCACCCGCGAACTGCTCGGCAAGAATCGCAACGCCAATATCTTTCGTATGATGGCGCATTCGCCGAGCTACCTCGAGCAATACTGCCGGCTCGGCGGCGCGATCCGCCACAAGGGCGAGCTCGATCCGATCGTGCGCGAGCTTGCGATCACGCGCACCGGCATCCTGTGCCAGGCGCCTTACGAGATCGTCGCGCACAAGCGGATCGGCAAGAATGTCGGCGTCACCGACGAGCAGAACGGGGCGCTGGAGAACTGGCAGGCGGCGACTTGCTTCAACGAGACGCAGCGCGCCGCGCTCGCCTTCACCGACGAGATTGTCAAGCTGCACAAGCCGACCGACGCCACCCTCAACGCGATCCGCGCCAAGCTGACGCCGGCCGCGCTGATCGAGCTGCAACTCTCGGTCGGGTTCTACATCATGACGTCGAAATTCCTGGAGACGTTTGCGATCGACATGCAGCCGGTGACCGAAGTGGTCAGCTAAAGCATGATCCGGAAAAGTGTGCAGCGGTTTTCCGAAAAGATCATGCTCAAGCAA
>DASWVJ010000368.1:0-2399 GCA_036406295.1 Bradyrhizobium sp. | reverse complement strand
CGACAGACGAAGGGGAGTGAATGCGCAAGCTGCTCGTCACATTTGGCTTTCTCGCGCTCGCGATCGGACTGCTCTGGATCGGCCAGGGCACCGGCGCGATCGCTTGGCCGGCATCGAGCTTCATGATCGGCAGCCTGCAATGGGCGGAGTATGGCGCCCTGCTCGCTGCGGTCGGGTTGATCCTGATCTGGCAGGGCAGGCGCTGAACAGAAAATGGAAAACAGAAAATGACAACAAAACTCTTCGATCTGTCGGGCAAGGTCGCGATCGTGACCGGCGGCAATGGCGGCATCGGTCTCGGCATCGCGCGCGGACTGGCGGATGCCGGCGCCAATATCGCGGTGGTCGGGCGCAACGAGGCGAAGTCTGCAACCGCCGTCGAGGATTTGCGCAAGCGGGGCATGAAGGCGATCGCGGTCGCCACCGACGTCACGGACAAGGCCGCTGTGGCTGGGATGATCGAGCGGGTCGGCAAGGAATTCGGGCGGATCGACATCCTCGTCAACAATGCCGGCACCAGCATCCGCAAGCCGACGCATCTCCTGGAGCTCGACGAGTGGAATACGGTGATGGACACCAATCTGACCAGCGCGTTCCTGTGCTCGAAGGCCGCCTATCCGGCGCTGAAGGCGGCAGGCCGCGGCAAGGTCATCAACATCGGATCGATGATGTCGATCTTTGCCGGCAGCTACGCACCGGCCTATGCGGCGAGCAAGGGCGGCATCGTGCAGTTCTCACGTTCCTGCGCCTGCGCCTGGGCGCTGGACAACATCCAGGTCAACGCCATCCTGCCGGGCTGGATCGACACCGACCTGACCAAGGGCGCGCGCCAGCAGGTCGCCGGACTGCACGAGCGGGTGCTGGGGCGAACGCCGGCCGGACGCTGGGGTGAAATCGACGATTTCGCAGGCATCGCCGTGTTCCTCGCCTCGCCCGCATCCGATTTCGTGACGGGCACCGCGATCCCCGTCGATGGCGGGTTCTCTGTGATGTCGTGACGGTTGTGCTGTGCCGGCAATAGCCACTCGCGCGAGACGATATCTGATGGAAGACTTTCGCAGAGTCTGTCTCACCTCTCCCCAGTGAGCCCACAGCAGGGAGAGGTGAACTTCCCGATGCCGCTCCCGTTTCAACCTGCTCGACCGTGCCTTAACCGCCTGCCACAGGCGAATGCACGTGCTCGGGACGCACGCCGATCCCGAGGAAGCGTGCGGTGAGACCCTGCAGCCAAGGCACGGCGGTGACCACGCGCATGGCCAGCGGCGCCTTCAGCGGCTCCCTCCCTGGCTTCAGCGCCAGGCGGATGATGTGATCCTGTGCCACCACCTGCATGCGCTGGTCACCTTGACGGGAAACTCGCGCCGCGCCTGCACCGCATCGAGCTCAGCCTCACTCGGCGCGCCCGACTGCAGCCTTGCCGCAAGAAGATTTGCCGTGGCGACCGCATCCTGCACGGCGAGATTGACGCCGACGCCGCCAACCGGCGACATCGCATGCGCGGCGTCGCCGATGCAGAGCAGCCCGGGCAACGACCATTTCTTCAGCCGGTTGATCGCAACGGTCAGCAGCTTGACATCGTCCCAGCTCCGGACATCCGATATGCCGGATTTCAGCACCGGCGCCATCCGCACGACGTCGTCGAGCAGCGCCGGCAGTCCCCTCGCCTTCACCGCCTCGTATCCACCTTTCGGGATCACGAAGGCGCATTGCCAGTAGTCGCCGCGATCGAAGGTCACCATCATCTTGCCGGGATCGACCCTGGCAAAGATGGACTCGGTTTCGTTCGGATCCTTGCCGGCGCGAAACCACAGCACATCCATCGGCGCGCCGAGGTCTTCCAGCGCAAGACCTGCACGCTCGCGCACGGTGGAGTGACGGCCGTCGCACGCGACCACAAGATCGGCCGCGATGTCGATCATGCCATCCGGCATCTTCGCGCGCACGCCGGCAATGCGCCCTCCTTCGCGCATCAGCTCGACCGCTTCGGTGCTCATCATCACCTTCAGCGACGGAAAGCGCGTTCCCGCCTCGCGCAGGAAGTTGAGAAAGTCCCATTGCGGCATGAAGGCGATGAAGGGGTATTTGACATGGAGACGGCCGAGATCGGCGAGCCGTATCGTCGTGCCCGCGAACAAACCCTGCATCTTCTGCAGCCGCTGGTGCGGCAGTTTCAGGAAGCCGTCGATCAGGCCGAGTTCGTCCATCACCTGCAATGTGGACGGATGCACGGTGTCGCCGCGGAAGTCGCGGAAGAAGTCGGCGTGCTTCTCCAGCACCACCGCGTCAACCCCGGCGCGGCCGAGCAGATAGCCGAGCATCATGCCGGCCGGTCCGCCGCCGACGATGCAGCAACGGACTTTTCTCCTATGCTCCATGGTCCTCTGCTCCATGGCGACCTC
>DASWVJ010000367.1:0-30561 GCA_036406295.1 Bradyrhizobium sp. | reverse complement strand
CTGGCGGCGCTGATCGGCCTCTTGGTCAATATCGCGATCTACGGCCTGATTTTCGTGCTGAGCCTGTACTTCCAGGAGATCAACGGGCTCAGTGCGTTCCAGACCGGACTTGCCTTCGTGCCGATGATGGCGGCGGTGTTGCCGGTCAACCTGGCTGCGCCGCGCCTGGCCGAGCGCATCGGCGCGCCCGCAACCATTGCCCTCGGCGCCGTCATTTCTGCCGTGGGATGCCTTGCTCTGCTCGGCATCAGGCCGGACACGAGCTATATCGCGATTTGCGCGCAGACGATCGCGATGAGTGGCGGCCTCGGCCTGCTGGTGCCGCCGCTGACCTCGACATTGCTCGGCAGCGTCGATCGTTCGCGCTCGGGCATTGCCGCCGGCGTGCTCAACGCCACCCGCCAGACCGGCAGCGTGCTCGGCGTCGCCCTGTTCGGTTCGCTCATCGGCCGTGCCGGCGCCTTCATGTGGGGACTGCACGCTTCGCTGGTCATCTCCGCGGCCGTCTTGCTGGCCGCAAGCGCGGCGATCTGGTTCGGTGCGCCGGCCTACGCCTTGCGCAGCGCGAAATAGGCGCCGCAGAACGCCATCATGGCCCCCAGGCTCAGCGCGGCCAAGCCGGCGAGCACGCCCGAGACCGTCGGCAGCGGGCTCGGCGCGGAGGCGGCCTGGCCGGCACCGGCCAGGATCAGCACGCCGATAGCGATCAGGAACTGGCGCATCCGCTGCGGGATCTGGCCGGACACCGCGCTGTCCATCAGCGTCGCCGTGAAATAGCCGCCGGAGAAACCGACGGTGGCGATCAGCCACCAGGCAATCGCCGCGCCTGCCGGCATGAAGTCGTGCGTGTCACTTCGCCACAACCCGCCGAGGTCGAGCCCATAGCGCGCGCCTAGCATGTGGACGGCAAGCGCCAGCAGCACCCCCGTGATCACCGCGCCGGCAAGGATCAGGCGGCGCGGAAAATAATTCGTTTCGGCCATGAATCGTTTGTAGGATAAGCGGGGCGCGCGGCGCAAGGTTCGCCGTGGGCGGTTTCGAAAAAGGGCGCGACCATGACAATCGGGCTCCTGCCGCTGCACGCGGTGCGCACTGTGCTTGGCGCCATCGCCACGGCGGGCTTCCTCTGCGCCCTGCT
This sequence comes from Bradyrhizobium sp., assembly GCA_036406295.1. Lineage (GTDB taxonomy): Bacteria > Pseudomonadota > Alphaproteobacteria > Rhizobiales > Xanthobacteraceae > Bradyrhizobium. Next base: position 29,423 of record DASWVJ010000367.1, on the reverse strand, counting down.
GACGCGCTAGAAGCTGTTCATGCCGACCGAGCTTCCGAACGACGACAATTCATCCAACGTCCGCTACGCCTACAAGGCGTCGCTGATCGGATCAGCGCACCAGTTCGAGCTGACCGACGGGGGCCTGTCGTGGAAGATATCGGGACGCTCCGGCGTCTGGCCCTATCGCGATATCTCTGCCGTGCGCATGTCGTACCGGCCGACCTCGATGCAGGCGCATCGCTTTCGTGCCGACATCTGGAACAAGGGCGGCGGGCGCATCAGGATCGCGTCGACGAACTGGCAAACGGTGTCGCTGATGACGCCGCAGGACAACGGCTACCGCGCCTTCATCGAAGGCTTGCATGCGCGCATGGCGCAGGCCGGAAGCACGGCGAAGCTGACCGGCGGGCTGTCATTCCATCTCTATGTCGCCGCGCTGGCGTTTGTCGGGTTGCTTGCCATTGCAATGGCAGGTCTGTTCGTGCGCGCGCTGATGACGGGCGAGCATGCCGGCGCGCTGTTCCTCGTCGGCTTTGCGCTGCTGTTCAACTGGCAGATCGGCGGCTTCATCCGGCGCAACAAGCCGGTCGCCTACACGTTCGATCATCTGCCCGAAGCGTTGCTGCCCTAGCAATCAAACGACATCAAACGTGACTTCGCCGTTGCTGCGTTCCGCGCCATCGTGCCGGCGGCGAGGGGACTGGCGTGGCACAGGATCGAAGCGACCGGATACCGGATGCGGCCGAGATCGCCGCGATCAATGCAACGCATTTCGCCGACACCGAGCTTTCGCCCGCCGATCTCCTGTTCGTGTTCGGCACGCGGCAGGATGCCGGGCTGCGCGCGGAAAAAGCCTGCGCGCTCTGGCGCGAGGGGCTTTGCCGCCGGGCCATCGTCAGCGGCGGCGTGACACCGGGTTCTGACGCTTCCGAGTGCGCCATCATCAAGGAAGCGATGGTCGCACGCGGCATGCCGGCGGAAAAGATCCTCGAGGAGCACCGCGCGCTCAATACCGGCGAGAACGTCATTTTCTCGCTGCCGGTGATCGACGCGGCGCTGGGCCTGCGCAACATCCGCAGCGTCATCTGCCTCGGCAACACCTGGACGGCGCGGCGCTATGCGATGACGCTGCACCGGCACTGGCCGGAGGTAACGAAGATGCTGGTGACGATCGATTCCTTCGCGACGCCGCGCGCGCTCTGGCACACCGATCCGGAATTCCGCCGCCGCGTGCTGCGCGAATGGGACAAGATCGAGCCCTACAAGGCGCGCGGCTTCATCGCAGAGTGGCCGTGAGAAAGCGGGCGAGGGCGGGCTCACTCCGTCGAGTCGAAATCGTCCTGCTGCGTGCGCAGAATGTCCGCGAGCGTGCGTAGCGCGAAATCGAGCTGCTCGATGCTGGGGGCTGCGAGCGCGAGCCGCACCGCATTGGGCGCGTGACCCGGCGTGATGGCAAAGGTCGTCGACGGCGTCAGCGCGATGTCGCGGCGCGCCGCGGCGGCAACGAAGGTCTGCGAGCGCCAGTGTTGCGGCAGCGACAGCCAGAGATGATAGGACTTCCTGTCGGCCTGGATCTCGAAGCCTGCGAGGCGCTCGGCCGCCATCTGCTGGCGGCGCTGCGCGTCGGCGCGCTTGAGCCGGATCAGCTCGGCCGCGGTGCCGTCGCCCATCAGCCGCTGTCCGGCCGCAAAGGCGTAGCCTGAGGCGGTCCAGCCGCCGGAGCGGATCGCGTTCAAAATGCCCTCGCGCAGGCGAGGGGGCGAGACGATGAAGCCGAGCGCCAGCCCCGGAGCGACCTTCTTCGAGAGCGAGTCCAGCACCACGCAGCGGTCTGGCGCCATCGCGGCGAGCGGGGCTTCATCCGACAGGAACCCGTAGACGCTGTCCTCGATGACGGTGAGGTCGAGCTTCTCCACGACGCGCAGCAGATCGGCGCGGCGCCCACCGGGCATGGTCATGCCGAGCGGGTTCTGGATGGTCGGCTGGATGTAGAGCGCGGATAGGTTTGCCTCGCGATGCGCCTTCTGCACGGCGTCCGGCCGCACGCCCTGCGCGTCCATGGCGAGCGGCACCAGTGTGACGCCGAGGCGGGCGGCAATGCCCTTGATGAAGGGGTAGGTGAGCGCCTCCACGCCGCAGCGGCCGCCTGCCGGCACCAGCGCGGAGAGTGCCGCGGCAATGCACTGACGTCCGTTGGCGGTGAAGGCAAATTGCTCCGAGTTGGGAATCCAACCGGGACGACTCATGAAGCGGGCCGCGATATTGCGCGCGGCCTGGGTGCCGCCGCTGGAGCCCTGGCGCTGCGCGATCTCGATCGCGTCGGCGCGCTCGAGCCCGGCGAGACTCTTCGCGATCATCGCCGACTGGGTCGGCAGCACCGGATAGTTGATTTCCATGTCGATCCTGGCGCCGCGCGGCTCGAGCGGGGGCTGCGCAATCGGTTGCCGCGACTGCCCCGAAACAAAGGTGCCGCGGCCGACTTCGCCGATCACAAGGCCCCGCCGCAGCAATTCCGTGTAGACGCGGCTGGCGGTGGAAGCGGCAATCTTGCGCTGAAAGGCGAAGGTCCGCTGCGGCGGCAGGCGATCGCCCGGTTTGAGGGCGCCGCCCGCAATATCGGCAGCCACCGCGTCGGCCAATCGGATGTATTCGAATCTCGACATTATTGCACCGAGAGCAATGTTTTCCTTGCACCGATACAATTACTGGATCATCTAGGGTTCCACAAGCCCGAGATTGCACCGAGGAGGCGAGAGCAATCCGAGAACAAAGGCGCGAGCGCTTTTCCGGCGTTGTGCGTCAACGGCGGTGCTTGGCCGCTGCATCATGACTGGAGACTGAAATGACCACGATCTACCCGACTGCAGAAGCTGCTCGCGCGACCGCCTTTGGCGGTTTCACCCGCGTGCTCGGCGGCTGGGCCAACGGCCTTGCCACGTATTGGGTACGCCGGGAGGCGATCAAAGCGCTGCGAGCGATGAACGATCGTGAGCTGAGCGACATCGGCATTCACCGCAGCCATATCGAGGGCGCGGTGTATGGCTTGCGCAATCCGGAACTCGGAAGGCTGGGCTGACCAATTGGCATAAGCAGGTTCGGTAAAGCGGATGACGACCTGTCGTCCGCTTTAGTGCCGCACCACCAGCACCGAGCATTTGGCGTAGCGCACGACATGGCCGGCGTTCGAGCCGAGGAAATAGGTTCGCATCGCCGGCCGGTGCGAGGTCATCACGATCAGATCGGCCTTCATCGCGGCGGCCTCTTCGAGGATCTCGTGATAGATGCCGCCCTGCCGCACCACATAGGAGATGCGCGGCGCCTCGATGCCGGATTCGCCCGCGACGATGGCGAGCGCTTCTTCCGAGGTCTGACGCTGCTGGGTGTCGAAATCGGCCGGCACATATTCCGCCAGCATCACCGGCGTCATCGGCAGCACGTTGAGGATGCGCACCGTGCCGTTCATCGCCTGCGACAGCGTCGCGGCGGTGGCGATCGCGGGCCTTGCCAGATCCGTGTCGGCCAGATCGATCGGCACGAGAATGGACTTGAACATCTGCGCCTCCCAGCTTTGCCGTTCAGCCTATCACGGGCTCAGCCCACGGTTAATCCTTCGACATCTGCCGCAATAGTTTCGGACTGACGAACAGCGCGAGCTTGCCGCGGCGGAATGCCACGTCGGTCCAGTCCTTGGTGTCGAAGTCGAGGATGGCAAGGCCCGAGGTCGGCAGATTGTCCTCCAGCGCCTTCCTCGCCGCCTTGTCGCCGTCGCCTGCGAGCATCAGCGCCAGCTCATGCATGCCGGGATTGTGTCCCACCAGCATCAGCCGCTTCGGATCGCCGGCCGATGCCATTCGCACCATCTTGAGAAGCTGCGCCGGTTCGGCGCCGTAGAGCTCATCGATGATTTCGACGTCCGGCTCCGGCACACGGTCCTTCATCGCGTCCCACGCGAGGTCCCAGGTTTGCCTGGCGCGGACAGCGCTCGAAACCAGCACCTGATTGGGGAAGGGCGGGTTGCGGCCGATCCAGTGGCCGATCTCGGCGGCATCACTGCGCCCGCGCTCGTCGAGGCGGCGGTCATGGTCCTGCCCCGAAGGCGCGTCGGTCTCGGTCTTGGCATGACGGAGCAGCATCAAACGGCGCATGGCGCGATCTCGATTCGTCTCGGGTTTCGCGGATTAAATACAAGCCAGCCTTCAGGACAAGGTGACAAGCGCCGCATCGTCAGTCTAAGAAAACGCCATGAGCGGGACTTCCACAAGTATGACGAATGGATATGACGCCGCACCGCAGCAGCAGCGCTCGCGGCTGTCGTTCGACCTGGATGTCGATATTGCCATCGTCGGCGCAGGCCTGGCGGGGCTGACGGTGGCGCTGGAAGCGGCTCGACTCGGCGCCAGCATTGCGGTGCTGGAGGGGCGCCACGTCGGCTGGGGCGCCTCCGGCCATCATCTCGGCACTGTGATGCCCGGTTTTGGCCTGCCGGCGGCCGATCTGGTCGAGCGGGTGGGGCTGGAGGATGCCCAGGAACTGTGGGCGCTGTCGAAAGAAGGCGCCGATCACGTGCGCGCCACCGCGACGGAAGAGGCGATGCCCGGCATCGCCTTGAGCGAGGGCGCGCTCGAAGTTTCCAATGTCGACGCCGGCGAAGCGCTGATCAGCCGGCTGCAAACGCTCTCCGGCGATTTCGATACGGAGGTGGAGGGCTGGCAGGCCGATCGCGTGCGTACGGAACTGCGCACCGACCGATATTTCCACGGCATCTATTATCCAAAGGCTTTCCAGATCGATCCCCGCAAATATGTCCATGGCCTGGCGGCGCTGGCGCGGCGCGCCGGCGCGCGCATCTTCGAGGACACGCCGGTCGTCAGCATCGATCCCTCCGGCATCCGCAAGCGGATCGTGACACCATCGGCGCGGCTGCGCGCCTCGCACATCGTGCTGTGCGGCAATGTGCATCTCGGCGCGCCGCTGCGGCGGCTGTCGGATACGCTGCTGCCGGTATGGCGCTTTGCGGCGGTGAGCGAGCCGCTCGGCGAGCGCCTCGACGAGGTGATCGCCTTCCGGGGATCGGTGATGGACTCCGATGGCATCGACCATTTCCGCATCGTTGACGGCGATCGCCTGATGTGGGCGAGCCCGGAGACGACCTGGGATGCGCGGCCGAAACGTTTTGCTTCCGCGATCCAGCGGCGCATCGACACGGTGTTTCCGCAGCTCGGCAAGGTCGCGATCGCCGACGTGTTCGGCGGTGCGGTGGGCATCACCGTGCATGGCATGCCGCAGGTCGGGCAGTTGCGCAAAGGGTTGTGGGTGGCGAGCGGCTTTGGCCGGCAGGGCATCGGCACGTCGGCGATGGCGGGACTTCTGGTGGCGCGCAGCATCCTGTGGGGCGACGAGCGCTGGCGGCTGTTCTCGCCGTTCGAACTGGTCTGGGCCGGCGGGCCGACCGGCCGGGTCGCCGGACATCTGATCGGCAAGTGGACGCGCGGCAGTTCCGCCGCCGCCGGTGCGCTGGCGCGTTATCGGGAGCGCGCGCGGCTGAAGGAGCGCCAGCGCGAGGCGCGCCTTGCGGAAGCCAATCGCCAGGCCGGTACGCGTAGGCCGGCGCGCCATGGTCCGCTGCCCGGCCAGTCGCGTCCGGCGCAGGCCCCGCCCGAAACCGCCGCCATGGGCGAGGGCGAAGGCGGCCCGTCCTCGCGTTAATGTGAGGCAGGCGGCTTGCGAACGGTGTAACTTTCGGGGCGCGCGAGCCGTATCTCTGGGCAAACCTGCCCATACGGAGAAATCATGATGGACCGCCGCATCTTGCTTGCTTCAGTTGCCGGCCTGTTCGGCCTCTTCACCTTCCGCTGGCTGCGCGCCGAGCCGGCCCATGCCGCGGCGGAGAAATTCGAGGTCGAGAAGACCGACGCCGAATGGCGCGCCCAGCTGACGCCGCAGCAATACGAGATCCTGCGCAAGCACGGCACCGAACGGCCGTGGTCGAGCCCGCTATTGAAGGAGCACCGCAAGGGCATCTTCGCCTGCGCCGGCTGCGACCTTCCGCTGTTCTCTTCCGACACCAAGTTCGACAGCGGCACGGGCTGGCCGAGCTTTTACCAACCGCTCGACAATGCGCTCGGCCGCACCGAAGACCGCTCCTACGGCATGGCGCGCATCGAGGTGCATTGCCGCCGCTGCGGCGGCCATCTCGGCCACGTTTTCGACGACGGCCCCAAGCCCACGGGACTGCGTTACTGCATCGACGGTTTTGGCCTGGTGTTCAAGCCATCCGCGGCGTCGGCGTCCTGACAAAGCCCGGCAATTGTTGCCCGGCTCGGCAATTTAGGCCCTGGTCCCCAGACCAGGGCCTTTTGTTCAACCATTTGATCTGACGTCAATTTCCTGTTTGGCACGGCGCTTGCGACATGTCTCCCGAATGCGGCCCAGGCCGCGGATCGAACGTGGAGAACATGTCATGGGTATCTTCGGCGCACTCACCACCTCTGTCGCGGGCTTGCGCGCGCAGTCCTATGCGCTGGAAAACATCTCCGGCAACATCGCCAATTCCCAGACCACCGCATTCAAGCGGATCGACACGTCCTTTCTCGACCTCATTCCCGAGACCGGCGTCAACAAGCAACTCGCCGGCAGCGTGACCACAGCATCGCGCGAAACCAACACGGTGCAAGGCGACGTCCAGACCGCCTCGGTCTCCACCTACATGGCGATCAACGGCGACGGTTTCTTCGTGGTGCAGAAACCCGCCACCTTCACCGACAACCAGCCGATCTTCAGCGGCGTCGACAACTACACGCGCCGCGGCGACTTCGCGCTCGACAAGAACGGCTACCTCGTCAACGGCGCGGGCTATTACGTCGAGGGCATTCCGATTGACACCACTACCGGCAATCCGACCGGCAGCGTTCCGCAGGTGCTGAGATTCGCTAACGATTTCCTGCCGGCGGTGGCCACTTCAACGGTCAACTATCGCGCCAACCTGGCGGACTATCCGCTGACCAGCAAGCACGACACCGCCGTTCCCGGATCTGAGCTGCTGCGTCCGGCGGACTTTACCGGCGGCAATCCGCGCGTGCTCGGAACGCCGGCGGCGCCCTATGTGGACGCTTCGACCAACGGCACGGCCGCCAACAACAAGCTGGGAGTCCAGAACTCGGGATCGACGGCGCTGTCCGGCGGCGCCGCTACCGACTCGCTGACGACAAACTTCGCCGTCGGCGACAAGATCGTGGTGAATGGCACGACGATCAACTTCGTGGCGTCAGGCGCGACCGGCAATGATCTCAACGTCACCGACGACATCGCCACCTTGCTGGCCAAGATCGACGCGATCACCGGTGCTGCACCGGCGACGCCCTCGACGATCAACAGCGGCGCGATCACGCTGCATACCGGCACGGCATCGGACCTCACGATCACGACGACGAACAGCACGGCGTTTGCCGCCCTCGGCCTGACGGCCCCCGTGAACGTGCTGCGCACCGGCGGCGGCACGGCGGGCACCGGACAGGTGACCGGCGCCGACGTCCAGGCCTTCATCTCCGAATCCATCAGCGGCGGCGCGGTGACCGCCTACGACATTTCCGGCTCGCCGGTCAGCCTGCAATTCCGCTGGGCCAAGGTCGACAGCGCCTCGCTCGGCGCCGGCCACACCGATACCTGGAACCTGTTCTACCAGGTCGATCCGAACGCCGTCGGCACCAACGTCGCCTGGCAGAACGTCAATACCGACTTCTCCTTCTCGGCGAACGGCCAGATGACTCCGGCGATCGCAGGCGTCACCCTGACCAATCCGACGATCGGCGGTGTCCCGCTCGGCAACATCACGGTCAATTTCGGCACCGGCGGCCTGACGCAATTTGCCGACTCAAACGGCAACGTGAAGGTCAACCAGATCCAGCAGAACGGTTTCCCGGCCGGATCGCTGCAAACCGTATCGATCGGCGAGAACGGCAAGGTGATCGGCAACTATTCCAACGGCCGCAACATCGACCTCGCCCAGATATCGATTGCGACATTCAACGGCACCAACTTCCTCAAGCGCATCGACGGCGGTGCGTTCCAGGCGACGGACCAATCCGGCCAGGCGCTGTACGGCGGCGGCGGAACCGTCGTCGGCTCGTCGCTCGAAAGCTCCAACACCGACATCGCCGACGAATTCACCAAGCTGATCGTGACCCAGCAGGCCTACTCGGCGAACACCAAGGTCATCACGACTTCCAACTCGATGGTGCAGGACTTGCTGAACGTCCTGCGATAGCGCGCAAGGTGCGGTGAAGTGATCCGGCACGGAACCGATATGAGCGGTGTGTCATGAGTCTCAGTCAAGCTCTCTCGATCGCCATGTCGGGGCTGCGAGCCAACCAGCTCGGGCTGTCGCTGGTATCGTCGAACGTCGCCAATTCCGAGACGCCAGGCTACATCCGCAAGACGGTCAACCAGATCCAGACCGTTTCCGGCTCGATCGGCGCCAACGTCAGGGTGACCGGCGTCAACCGTGAGCTCGATACGTATTTGCAGAACCAGATCCGGACCGAGCAGTCCGGAGCATCCTATGCCGATCTGCGTGCATCGATCCTCAGCAGCCTGCAATCGATCTACGGCACGCCAGGCGGCACCGGAACCCTGGAGACCGCGTTCAACGACTTGACCACCGCCGTGCAAACGCTGTCGACAAGTTCGGACAGCCAGTCGGCGCGCCTCGGCTTGCTGAATGCCGCGCAGGCGCTGGCGCAGCAGCTCAACAGCATGTCGGCCGGCATCCAGTCGCTGCGCAGCCAGGCGGAGTCGGGGCTCAACTCGGCGGTGAACAACGCCAATGCGACGATGCGGCAGATCGCGGCCATCAACACGCAGCTCCAGGCCATCAATTCGAACGATGCTGCGGCCGCGGCGCTGAAGGATCAGCGCGACCTCTACATCAATCAGCTTTCGCAGCTGATGGACATACGTGTCATCGACAATGGCGGCAGCGGCGTCCAGGTCTTCACCAACTCAGGCGTGCAACTGGTCAATGACGGCCAGGCATCGACGCTCCGCTTCAACGCCCAGGGCACGGTGACGCCGAACACGCAGTGGAGCACCGATCCGAGCAAGAGCACGCTCGGCACCATCACCATCGACTTTGCGAGCGGCGGCTCGCTCGATATGATTCAAACCAACTCGATCCGCTCCGGGACGATCGCCGCCTATCTCGAGCTGCGCGACAACACGCTGGTGCAGGCGCAAACCCAGCTCGACCAGTTTGCCGCCAACATGTCGAGCCTGCTGTCGGACAAGACCGTCGCCGGAACGCCGGCGAGCTCGGGCGCATCGAACGGCTTCGATCTCGATCTGTCCGGTTTGCAGTCCGGCAACGTGATCCATCTCACCTATACCGATGCGAGCAATGTCACGCGTCAGCTCTCGCTGGTGCGGGTCGACGATCCCTCCGTGCTGCCGCTGTCCAACGACGCCACGCTCGATCCCAACGACCAGGTGATTGGCGTCGATTTCTCCGGCGGCATGGCTTCGGTGGCGAGCCAGCTCAATGCAGTGCTCGGGCCGGCGCATCTGCAGTTCTCCGCCTCCGGCTCGACGTTGCAAGTGCTCGACGACGGTACCGGCGCGGCAACCGTCAACGCCGCTTCGGCGACCTCGACGGTCTCATCGCTGCTGGGCGGCAGCGGTGAGGTGCCGTTGTTCACCGACGGCAATAGCCTCTATACCGGCGCGATCAGCGCGGCCGGCCAGCAATCGGTCGGCCTCGCCGCGCGCATCCGGGTCAATACCCAGTTGCTGGGAGATCCGTCGAAGCTCGTGCAGTACAACGCGACGACGCTTTCCGGCGACACCACCCGGCCGGACTTCCTCTATCAGCAGCTCACTGCCGGCAAATCGCTGTATCCGCCGCAAACCGGCTTCGGCACCTCGAGGACGCCCTTCCAGACGACGCTGCTCGGTTTCTCCCAGCAGATCGCGAGCGCCCAGGGTCAGGCCGCGGATTCGGCGAAGCAGGTCGCGGACGGTCAGGACGTGGTGCTGGCCACGCTGCAGCAAAAGCTCAACGGCCAGTCGGGCGTCAACATCGATGAGGAAATGGCGCATCTGCTGTCGCTTCAGAATGCCTATGGAGCGAACGCGCGGGTGATGTCCACGGTCAAGCAGATGTTCGACATGCTGATGCAAATCTAGCGATCCTGTTTCGACGCGTTCCTGGTGAGGGTATCATGACGATTGACGGTGTAGGCCTCAGGACTTCATTTCTCGGCTCCCGGATCCTGGATCTGCAAAGCCAGTTTGACGATTTGCAGACCCAGCTCTCCACGGGCAAGAAATCGGACACCTATGCCGGCATGGGGGTCAACCGCGGCTTTGCCATCGCGCTGCGTGCGCAGATCAGCAGCATCGACAGCTTCGCGGACACCGCCACCAATGTGAACACGCGCATCACCGTCGCCAACACGGCGTTGCAGCGAATTGCCGCGATCGGAACCCTGGTGCAGGGCGCTGCGTCGACGTCGTCGACCCAGGTGAGCAGCAACGGCCAGACCACCGCGCAGGCGACGGCGCGCAGTTCGCTCGATGAAATGGTGCAACTCCTCAACACGCAGGCGGGCGACCGCTATCTCTTTTCCGGGCGGGCGACCGATGCGCCGGCAACCGCATCGATGGACGATATCCTCAACGGCCTGGGTGCGCAGGCCGGCCTCAAGCAATTGATCGCGGAGCGTAACCAGGCGGATCTCGGTCCTTTGCCCGCAATGGGCAGGCTGGTCTTGTCGACGCCGACGCCGACTTCGATCTCGATCGCGGAAGATGTGGCGGGCTCGCCGTTCGGATTGAAGCTGGAATCGATCTCTTCGACATCGCCAGGCGTGACGCTGACCGGGCCCACAGGCTCGCCCCCGGTGGAAACGCTCGACCTTGGCGCGACCAATCCCAGTCCCGGCGACACCTTGACGTTCGACTTCAATCTGCCTGACGGCACTACGGAGAAGGTTCAGCTGACGGCGACCTCCACCACGCCAGTGCAGGCCGGACAATTTCTGATCGGCGCTGACAGCACGGCGACCGCGGCCGAGCTCAATTCCGCCTTGACGAAGGCGATCAGTGCGCTCGCGAACGGACCGCTGGTCGCGGCATCCGCGATGAAGGCGTCCAGCGAATTCTTCAGCGGCAACCCGCCGCCACGCGTCGCCGGACCGCCATTTGCGACGGCAACCTCGCAGGTCCCCGGCACGCCGGCCAATACGCTCTCCTGGTACACCGGTGAGACCGGTACGGATCCCGCGCGCGGCACCGCCGTTGCGCGCGTCGATCAGGGAATCTCGGTGCAGTATGGCGCCCGCGCCAACGAAGAGGCCTTTACGGCGCAATTGCAGGTCGTCGCGGCGCTCGCTGCCGTCAGCACGCCGGCCACCGATCCGAATGCGACCGCACAGATCTCCGCGCTGTATCAGCGCGTGGCGACCAAGCTGTTGCCGCAGGCCGGGCAACAGAGCGTCCAGGACGTCCAGGCGGATTTCGCCGGTGCGCAGAACTTGATGAAATCGGCAACCGACCGTCAGACCCAGGTCAAGAACACCGCCCAGTCGATGCTGCAATCCATCGAGGGGGTTTCGGACGCGGAGGTTTCGGCCAAGATTCTTGCCGTGCAGAACAGCCTCAACGCGTCCTACATGACGACATCGATGCTGTATCAAACCTCGCTGCTGCACTTCCTCTAGCAGGCTCGTCGTTACGGGCTGCTATCGCCGGTCTCGGACTTGAAACTTTGTAATCCTTCCCGGTTGCCGTGGAATCATCTAACGATTCGATGCTGGGGTCATTTGAATTGGGGGGCTCATGAACCGTCACCAGCGCCGGGCTGCTGCCAAATCCGCGAAGGTCGCGCCCGGCCCGCGTGCGGCCACGCCAGCGGCGCTCTGCGAACTCGGTTTCAAGCTTCTGCAGGCGGGGCAGGTCGCCGAAGCCGAAGGCTGTTGCCGCCAAGCCCTGACGCAGCAGCCGGACCATGCCGATGCGCTGCACCTGATGGGCATCGTTGCCTTTCACAAGCAGCAATACGGTCAGGCCGTTGAGTGGATCGCCGGTGCAATCCGGCAGACCCCGAAACCCGAATACCTTTCGAGTCTCGGCAATGCATTGCAACAGTTGGGGCGGCTGGACGAGGCCCTGAAGGCCTATGATCGGGGCGTGATGTTCAAGCCCGAGGACGCCGAGCTGTGGAAGAGCATGGGGAACGTGCTCATCAAGCTGGAGCGTCGCGATGAGGCCGTACTGAGTTTTCAGCAAGCCTTGAAGTTGAATCCGCGCCATCTGGAGGCAGCGAATGCCTGCGCGCAGCTGCTGTTCGATCTGAAACGTTTTGACGAGGCGCTGATCTATTTCAATCAGTCTGACGAGATCGAGCCGGGTCGTGTGGCCCTCTATCAGGCCCGCGGCCTTTGCCTGCTGCGCGCGATGCGGTTCGAGGAGGCTCTGGTCGACTTCAGCCGTGCGCTGGAGCTCGATCGGCGCAACGCTGAAACCCACTGCAACATGGGCGTCGCCCATCTGAGATTCGGCCGCCACGACGAGGCGCTCGCGTCCTTCGATCGCTCGCTCGCGCTGAATCCGAATTTGGCGACCACGGTGGCCAACAAGGCATTTGCTCTGGGAGAACAGCATCGGTTCGATGAAGCCTTTGCGTTCTACGCGAAATCGCTGGCCATCGATCCGGATAATCCGTTGACGCGCTGGAATTTGGCCCTGCTCCAACTGCTGACCGGCGATTTCGAAGCCGGCTGGGCCGGCCGCGAAGCGCGCTGGCCGGCCAACGTCCTGACCGGTCGGAACTTCACCCAGCCACTCTGGCTGGGGCAAGAGGCCATTGCAGGCAAGACCATCCTGCTGCATGCGGACGAGGGATTGGGTGACGTGATCCAGTTCGTTCGCTATGTGCCGATGGTGGCTGCGCTCGGGGCGCGGGTCATTCTTGAGGTTCCCGGTGCGCTCCACTCCCTGCTATCGGGAATGTCCGGCGTGTCGCAGGACCTGCCGCGCGGTTTCCCCGCGATGCCGGCGTTCGACGTCCATTGCCCGTTGTCCAGCTTGCCACTGGCATTTCGCACGCGTCTGGAGACCATTCCTGCGCCGGTGGCGTATCTGCCCGCCGTTCACCAGGCAAGCCGCGAGGAGTGGCAAAGCCGGCTTGGAGCGCACGATCGCTTCCGCGTGGGCCTTGTATGGTCCGGCAACTCGGGTCACTTGAACGATCACAACCGGTCGATGGCGCTGGAGATGCTGTCGCCCCTGCTGGATCTCGACGCCACCTTCGTCAGCCTGCAGAAGGAGCCTCGCGACCGCGACAAGGTATTCCTTCGCGAGCGCACCGACATCCTCGACGTGAGCGAACATCTGACGGATTTCGTCGCGACGGCCGCTTTGGTCTCCTGCCTCGATCTCGTGATCACCGTGGACACCAGCGTTGCCCACCTCGCGGGGGCGCTCGGCCGCCCGGTGTGGATCATGCTGCCGTTCGCGCCCGACTATCGCTGGCTGCTCGATCGCGACGACAGTCCCTGGTATCCGACCGTGCGCTTGTTCCGGCAGACCGAAACACGCAACTATGCAATCGTCGTCGATCGCATTCGGGCCGCGCTGCAGAATCTGATCGACACGTGGCGGGTCACGCCGGAGATGACCGAGGCCTCTCTGGCGCCATCTGCATCCCAGGAAAAGGCGGCGTTGACGAACTGAGCTCAGTGGCTGAGTAGCGTGCTTGTTTACACCTGCTTAATGCCCGAGCGCCGGTGAAACCGCGCGCGACCGAGTTTCGCCATCTCCTTATCTCTTTTTTAACCATGATTTTGGAACCGGCGCGGTTGCACCGCATCTGGCCGGCCGATTCATTTTTCATTGAGGAATTGGTCCCAGGGTCCCGTGGTTCGGCCAAGAAGGCCGACTGTCGCGTAACACCAGAAAGGTTGTTCACATGTCTCTCTCCAACATCTCGCTCTCGGCGTCGGTCCGCCAGAACCTGCTCTCGCTGCAGGATACCGCGAACCTGCTGTCGACCACGCAGACCCGCCTTGCCAGCGGCAAGAAGGTCAACAGCGCGCTCGACAATCCGACCAACTTCTTCACCGCCGCCGGCCTCGACGCTCGCGCCAGCGACATCAGCAACCTGCTCGACAGCATCGGTAACGGCGTGCAGGTCCTGCAGGCCGCCAACACCGGCATCACCTCGCTGCAGAAGCTTGTCGATACCGCCAAGTCGATCGCCAACCAGGCGCTGCAGCAGCCCTCGGGCTACAGCACCAAGGCGAACGTCGATTTCACCGGTGCGTCAACCGCTACGGGCACGGCGACCGCAACCGACCTCAACGCCGGTGCGCTCACCGCAGGTGCCTTTACATTCACGGACTCCTCGGGCACCGATGTCACGATTACGATCGGTGCGACGGCCTCTGCCTACGATTCCACGAGCCATGCGGCGACCGTCAAGTCGGTCGACGACTTCAACAAGGCGCTGTCCGACGCCGGTCTCAACCTGTCGGTCTCGCTGAAGTCCGCCACCGTGCTGACCTTCACCTCGACCAACGACGGTGCGAGCCAGACGCTCACCACGGGCACAGCGGCGCCCACGGCTGCGCCGGCGGCCGGTACGGTCAGCATTGCCGCTGCTGCTAGTGTGGCGACTATAGGCACTGTTAACGCGGCAGTTGCCGACGCGACATCGCAGACAGCCCGTTCGAGCCTCGTCGCCCAGTACAACCAGATCATCCAGCAGATCACCACCACTGCGCAGGACGCGTCCTTCAACGGCGTCAACCTGCTCAACGGCGATACGCTGAAGCTGGTGTTCAACGAGACCGGCAAGTCGACCTCGACGATCACGGGCGTGACCTTCGATCCGAACGGCCTCGGCCTGAAGTCGCTGACCGCCGGCACTGACTTCATCGACAACACTTCGACCAACTCCGTTCTGACGGCGCTGAACAACGCCAGCATCACGCTGCGTTCGCAGGCGTCGGCCTTCGGTGCCAACCTGTCGATCGTGCAGATCCGCCAGGACTTCTCGAAGAACATCATCAACGTGCTGCAGACCGGCTCGGCGAACCTGACGCTGGCCGACTCCAACGAGGAAGCGGCCAACAGCCAGGCGCTGTCGACCCGTCAGTCGATCGCGGTCTCGGCGCTCGCGCTCGCCAACCAGTCGCAGCAGAGCGTTCTGCAGCTCCTGCGCTGATTTCGGCGAAGAATCCGATCCATCAAGGCGGCGGGGCTTCGGCCCCGCCGTTTTTTTGTGCTTGCCGTTCCGAAGCTGCCGTCGCCGCCAGGATGCCAGTCCTCGCCAAGCAGCGAAAAGGCGGTCGCGTCCGACGTCTTGATCCTTTTTTAACCACGCTTGCTAAGCCGGCGTTAACCACATTTTAAAAGCTCTTGTTCATATCTTTCCTTAGCGTGAAATGGCGAGCCCGTTGCCGCGGGACGAATCGCCGGCGATGTACAGTTAAGGAAAGATCAAAATGTCCGATATCGTCCTTACGGCAGCAGTCCGCCAGAACCTGCTCTCGTTGCAGGATACTGCAAGCCTGCTCTCAACCACGCAGACTCGCCTTGCCACCGGCAAGAAGGTCAACAGCGCGCTCGACAATCCCACCAACTACTTTACCGCGGCCGGCCTCGACGCCCGCGCCAGCGACATCAGCAACCTCCTCGACAGCATCGGCAACGGCGTGCAGGTGCTGCAGGCCGCCGACACCGGCATCACCTCGCTGCAAAAGCTGATCGACACCGCCAAGTCGATTGCCAACCAGGCGCTGCAGCAGCCTACGGGATACAGCACCAAATCCAGCATTGCGTTCACCGGTACGGGCACCGCGTCCGGAGCGGGCAACGGCGCAACGTCGGCTGACCTCACCGACAGCAAGCTCAATGGCGCTGTTTACACCTTCACCAATTCGTCCGGTGTTGCCGTCACGGTCACCATCGGCACCTCCGCCTCAGCGTTCGATCCCACGACCAAGGCGGCGACTGTCAAAACGCTTGATCAGCTCAACACGGCGCTCGCGCTTGCCGGTGTCAACCTTTCCGCATCGGTCACGGGAGCCGACAACCTGACCTTCACCTCGACCAACGACGGTGGGGGCCAGACCATAACCGGTACCACCGCTCCCGCTACTGCCTCGACTGTTCCGTTCGATGGGATCAACATCAGCGGCAATGCGGCCGGTGGCGGCGCCGGCGGCACGGTCGTGGCGGCCGTCCCCGATGCGGTGTCGCAAACCGCTCGCGCCACACTCGTCACCCAGTACAACCAGATCATCCAGCAGCTCACGACGACGGCGCAGGATGCGTCTTTCAACGGCATCAACTTGCTGGACGGCAACTCGCTGAAGCTGATCTTCAATGAAACCGGCAAGTCGACGCTCACCATTGCGGGCGTGAATTTCAATCCGAACGGCCTCGGCCTGGCGCCACTCACTCCCGGCTCCGACTTCACGGATAACGTGTGGACCGGCAAGGTGCTGACGGCGCTCAACAACGCCAGCATTACGCTGCGCTCGCAGGCGTCTGCCTTCGGCGCCAACCTCTCGATCGTGCAGATCCGCCAGGATTTCTCGAAGAAGCTGATCAACGTGCTGCAGACCGGCGCGGCCAACCTGACGCTGGCCGACTCCAACGAGGAAGCGGCCAACAGCCAGGCGCTATCGACCCGCCAGTCGATCGCGGTCTCGGCGCTCGCGCTCGCCAACCAGTCGCAGCAGAGCGTGCTGCAGCTCCTGCGTTGATGCTTCGACAAGGCTACCAAAGCGTTATGGCGGCGGGGGAGTGCCTCGCCGCCTTTTTATTGCAGATTGATTCAGGCCGGCGGGGCACGAGACTTGCTTCGTTTGCGCGGCAAAGTTTTTTTTTTGATACAGTTTTGCACTCGGATGATCGGATATACGTAACGGTGATTCGTGAAATTCATTCGCGACGCCGCGTTTCGTGCGAGGGGTGGCGGCCATGGCGCTGAAGGTTGAACTGAAGCCGTTCGAGCGAATTATCATCGGCGAGAGCCTCATCACCAATTCGGAATCGCGAACCACCTTCCTGATCGAGGGAGAGGCGCCGATCCTGCGCGAAAAGGACATTCTGACGGCGGAAACCGCCAACACGCCGGTAAAGAGACTCTATCTGTGCGTGCAGATGATGTACCTCGAGAAGGATATCCCGAAGTACCAGGACCTCTACATGGGCTTCGTCAAGGATCTGCTGGAGGCGGTGCCGAGTTTCAGGAAGCAGATCGAGGCCGCAAGTAAGTTAGTTTTAATGGGCTCCCTTTACAGTTCGCTAAAGGAAATCCGCAAGCTTATCAAGCGGGAAGAGGAGTTGCTGAGGTGACGAATGTCTAGTTCTGCTGCCCAAGCCTATACGCGCGTTGCGACCGCCACATCCTCCCCCCGCGACGCCGAAGCGCAGGCGCTGCTGAAGGCGGCGAACAAGTTGCAGGCCGTTGTCTCCAACGACGAGGCAACCTTCGAGCAGAAACACGAAGCGTTGATGTTCAACCGAAAGCTGTGGACGATCTTCCTCAGTGAAGCGATGCGTGACGAAAATCCGCAGCCGCTGGAGGTGCGCCAGAACATCGCCAATATCGGCATCTTCGTTTTGACCCAGACCGCGGCGCTTCAGATCAGCCCGCAGCGCGAGCACATCAAGCCGCTGATCGAGATCAACCGCAACATCGCGGCCGGATTGAACGGCCGCGCCTGAAGACTCCAGATACGTCGGGATTTCATCGTGTCCGATATCTTCAGCATCCTGTCGGCGGGTTACACGACGTTGCCGACGCCCACGCAGGGCAAGTACGTCCCGGTCGATCCCACGCTCTTCGAAGGGACCTGGAAGGGCGCGTATTCGACGGGCGAGAAATTCTCCTTCACGGTGAGCAACGTGCAGGGCTTCCGCGCGAAGGTGAAATATCAAAGCGGCAATGGTCCGATCAAATACCAGGATGTCTTGATCAAGGATAATTCCTTCAGGGTTGGCGATTCCAAGTTCCTGCTGGGCAAGGTCGGCCATGCGACCATCAAGACGGTGGTCACCAATGCCGCGACGGGACAGTCGTTCCTGAACACGGCGTACGCCGACCTGCAATAAACCTGATTGCCGGGATTCCGCATGGCGCTGCGTCAGCGCCGTTGGCGGACGTGTCGAACGATCAGGCCGTCTGGTCGAGCTTGATCCGCGTGTGCTCGCGCTTTGCCTCGTCCATGGCACGCAAATAGGCGCGCAGGCGCAGCCGGGACTCGTCGGGAAACTGGCGCACGACGAGGCTCGTGCGGTTGTCGACGACGCGATAAACGATCGACGCCGCTTCGCGGTCGATGATCACCTGGTTCGACATCGACGCATGGGCAGCGTCTGCATTGATCCGTGCGGACACGCCTGGGTCGGCCGCCGTGACGCTCTGGCTCGCCGGCAGTTCGGTCGCGACAGCTTGCTCCGCCGCTTTGCTGACCGGGTGAACGATCGGCGCGGCAACCGGTACCCCGACCGGCTTGATGCTGAAATCCGTACTCATGGCAGCCTCCGAGTGCGCCTCGAGTCAAATCCCAACCCTTCCTGTTGCGCAACTCTGCCGGCTAGCTCTCAATATGTCGTTAGTAAACAGGCTGAATCCTGCGCTGTCGTCGGCGCACGAATTTGATTCAAATTGCAGCGGAAGCTGCGCTAGCTAGAGCGAGCGGCTGACCGCGAGCGGCCTGATCTGGCGCGGCGAGGGCGTGGCGCGCTGGCCCGCGGCGGTATAGGCGTTGGGCATATCGCGGCGCTGCACCTCGGCATTGACGCCGCGCACGATGCCTTCGGATACCGCGTGCGCGGTCGCCAGCACCGTGAGATTGATCTGCAGCATGGCGCGGAAGGTCTCGTGGTGGCGCTTCAGCGACGTCACGAGATCGGGCGCCACCTGCGAAAGCTGCGTTTGCGCGACCCGCAGGGTCTCGACCGCGGTGACATAGCGGCCCGTCAGCGCGGTCTTTTCTCCCTCCAGCCGCATCGCCTCGGGAATCCTGCCGGCGCGCACCAGTTCAGTTTCCTGCTCGATGACGCCGAGCAGCTTGCTCATGACGTCCAGCATCTCCCCGGCGAGCTTGCGCGCGTCGGCCGGCGTCGCGATCGGGGGCCGGGGAGGGGATGCTTGCCTGCTCTGCGGATGCTGGTTCATGTCAAATCCCCGTTCGATCAGCGCTGCGCCTGCTGCAGGATCAGCGTGCGGAACACGTCGTTGGAAATGCCGACGCCGCCGGCCCTGGCGAAGGATTTCGAGTATTCGTCCGTCAGCATCGAACGCCACACGCCGGTGCCGGGCGTGTCGCCGAACGGGCCTTCGCCCTTGATGCCGCTGGTCATCTGCGAAAACATCGAGTTGAGGAACATCGCCTCGAAGTCCTGTGCCTGGTTGCGGATCTTCTTCTGCGTCGCTTCCGGCACCTTGGTCAGCGCTTCCGCGAGCTGTGAATCGCTGCGCTTGACCGAGAAGGGGTGCGCGTAGGTGGTGATCGAGTTGAGGACGCCGCCAACCATCACATCACCTCGATGTCGGCCTGGATGGCGCCGGCGGCCTTGATCGCTTGCAGGATGCTGATCATGTCGCGCGGTCCGATGCCGAGGCCGTTGAGCCCGTCCACCAGTTGCTGCAGCGAGACTCCATCCTTCACGACCGCGAGCTTCTTGCCGTCCTCGACGACGCCGACATTGGTGCGCGGCGTCTGCACGGTCCGGCCGCGCGAGAACGGCAGCGGCTGGCTGACCTGCGGGCTTTCGGAAATCGTGACGGTGAGATTGCCCTGTGCGACGGCCACCGTGGAGACGCGGACGTCGCGGCCCATCACGATGACGCCCGAGCGCTCGTCGATCACGATCCGGGCGGCCAGGTCCGGGTCAACCTGCAACTGCTCGATCTCGGTCAGGAAGGCGACGACATTGCCTTTGAACTCGGAGGGGATCGAAAGCTGCACGGTGGAAGGATCGATCGGCTCGGCGGTCTTGACGCCGAGGAAATCGTTCACGGCAGCCGCAATGCGCTTGGCGGTGGTGAAATCGGCGTTGCGCAGCGCGAGCCGCACATTGGGCAGGCGGTTGAGGGCGAATTCGATCTCGCGCTCGATGATGGCGCCATTGGCGATGCGCCCGACCGTCGGCACGCCGCGCACGATTTTTGCCGCGTCGCCCTCGGCCTGGAAGCCGGAGATCGCGACCGAGCCCTGCGCCACCGCATAGACGTTGCCGTCGGCGCCGAGCAGGGGAGTGACGAGCAGGGTGCCGCCGGTCAGGTTCTTGGCATCGCCCAGCGCCGAGACGGTGACATCCATCCGTGTGCCCTGGGTGCCGAAAGCCGGCAGGTTGCCGGTGACCATCACGGCCGCGACGTTGCCGGTGCGGATGGTGGCGCCGCGGATGTTGACGCCCATGCGCTCCAGCATCGCCTGCAGCGACTGCTTGGTGAAGGGGATGTTGTTGAGTGTATCGCCGGTGCCGTTGAGGCCGACGACGAGGCCGTAGCCAATCAGCTGGTTCTGGCGCACGCCCTCGATATTGGCGAGGTCCTTGATCCGCGACGTAGCGCCGGCCGGCCACGCCGACAGCGCCAGCGCGACGAACGCAGCGGCCGCCCAAACCAGTCCTGTCTTTCGGATGCCGGGCATCCCCACCACTCCCCTTGGAAATTCCGGGACCTGCGCGACACTCCCATGACGCGCTGTCCGCTACTTGCCATGCGAGCGCCGTGCCACGCGCGGTCTTCGATTCAATCGATTGATTTCGTTCGAAAATTTGCACGGAGCGAGCAATCGCGCGTTGACGCCGATAGATGCGAAACTGCCGTGTGCGGCAGATTTTGCCCACCTGTTTACGCGCCATTAACCATGACAAGGCGATGGTCGCTTCAGCTTTCTGGCAGGGGGCATCACGGCCATGCGCATCTACGGACCGAACGGCACGACGCTGGGCACGCCGGCGAGCGGTGCGCGGCGCACGTCCTCGAGCGGCTTCTCGCTTCCCGACACGGCGGCCGCCCCGGAGGCACGCTCCGCAGCTCCGCCGAAGGCCGCCGCCAATATCGACGCGCTGCTTGCGCTGCAAGGCGTTGAGGAGGATCCGGTCGAGCGCCGCAAGCGCTCGGTCGCCCGCGGTCGCGGCGCGCTCGACGTGCTCGACGATCTCAAGATCGGACTGCTCGCCGGCAATCTCCACGCCTCCACCGTGAGCCGGCTGCGCGATGCCGCCGCCAGCCTGAAGTCGTCCTCCGGTGATCCCGGCCTCGACGCCGTGCTGTCGGAGATCGAACTGCGCGTCGAGGTGGAGCTTGCCAAGGCCGGGCGGTAGCAGCTTCGCTCTCTCCTTGATTTCCCCCGTCATGGCCGCGGACCGGCAAGTTCCGGTTCCAGCCGGTTCCGCCGCCATCGCCTTGCCGGCGAGGTCGGGAAGCCGGCCATGTCCGCGAGGGGCGCTTGAAGCCCTGCGGGCCGTCATCTCTTCGTCATAGCCGCCCCTGGCCGGAACCAATAAACTTGCCTGTGCAAGGCCTTGGCGGCGGTCCGGCTTTGGCCCGGGATCATATTGTGTGTGGCTTGACGCCGCTATATAAGGCGGCCCGCGGCCGGAACCTCGCCGCCCGCCAACGCAGATGGGCTGACCTTGGAAAAGTTGAAAAACTACCGGCCTTCCGAAAAAGAGCCTTTCATGAATGACCGGCAGAAGGAGTACTTCCGGGCCAAATTGCTGGCCTGGAAGGACGAGATACTGCGCGAGTCGAAGCTCACCCTGCAGGCGTTGCAGGAGGAGAACGTCAACCATCCGGACCTCGCCGACCGCGCCTCCTCGGAGACCGACCGCGCCATCGAGCTGCGCGCCCGCGACCGCCAGCGCAAGCTGATCTCCAAGATCGACGCGGCGCTGCAGCGCATCGAGGACAATACCTACGGCTATTGCGAGGAGACCGGCGAGCCAATCTCGCTGAAGCGCCTCGAGGCCCGTCCGATCGCGACGCTTTCCGTGGAAGCCCAGGAGCGCCACGAGAAGCGCGAGAAGGTGTATAGGGACGAGTAGCCGCCTGACCCTCATCCCGAGGAGCGCAAAAGCGCGTGTCGAGGGATGCAGGCCACTGGCGGGGCCTCATGGTTCTCAAGGCGATGCGAAGCATCGTCCGGAGCGCGTGCCGCGCTCCTCACCATCAGGGGATAGAGGAGCCGCCGATGGACAAGATTCTCGCGGCCGCCAAATTCATCGCCACCGCCCGCCGCAGCCGCGCGCCGCTAGCCGCGCTGCCGGCCGACATTGCTCCCGCCAGCGAGGCCGAAGGCTACAAGGTGCAGCGCGCGCTGCATGACTTGCTGCGCCCGCAGCTCGGGACGCTCATCGGCTACAAGATCGGCTGCACCAGCAAGGTGATGCAGGAATATCTTGAGATCCCGCATCCATGCGGCGGCGGCGTGTTCGAGAAGGTCGTGCATGAGAGCGGTGCAAAGCTCGCCGCGTCCGACTACGTCCGCGTCGGCGTCGAATGCGAGATCGCGGTGAAGCTGGCCCGCGACCTGTTGCCGACCGAACAGCCCTTCACGGCCGAATGGATGGGCGAGGCGGTGGAGGCGTATTACCCCGCAATCGAGATTGTCGACGACCGCTACGTGAAATGGGAGACGCTCGGCGTGCCGGCGCTGGTGGCGGATGATTTCTTCGCCGCCGGTTGCGTGCTCGGCAAACCGGTTGACCGCCCCAGCGCGCCCGATCTCTTGAAGGTGACCGGCCGCGCCATCATCAACGGCAAGGAAGCAGGCCGCGGCACCGGCGCCGACGTGCTCGGTCATCCCCATGAAGCGCTCGCCTGGCTCGCCAATCATCTCGCCACCGAGGGCAAGGGCCTGCACGCCGGGCAGATCGTGCTGACGGGAAGCCTGGTGAAGACGGTGTGGCTCAATGCCGGCGATCACGTGCGGATGGAGCTGGAAGGGCTGGGCGAGGTGGAGGCTACGTTCGCGTGATCTTGCCCTGTCGTTCCGGGACGGCTCGAAGAGCCGAACCCGGAACCTCGAGATTCTCAGGAGCGCAATTGCGCTCCATAGTTCGATGCTGCGCCTCGCCCCGGAATGACGGCTACTGAAGACCGCCGTCTTCATGATGGAGCGCGCGGCTCCAGGGTCAGAACCGCCCTGTTACCTCACCACCACTGCCGCAGGCCGAGCGCGCACGCGCACCGGCGGGCCCATGTCGCGTTGCCAGATCGTGCCGTTGTCGAACTGGAGGGTCGAGCCGTCAGGCGAAAAGACCGCGCTCGTGTTCCAGTTGTCGGCCCAGATGCGGTTGTTCGGTGCGAATGCATCCGGCCAGGCGCGCGAGGGCCGGCCGGCATCGTCGACGAGATTGAGGTTGGGTCCGTTCTGCGTGATGAAGGCGGGGGCGCCGGGTCCGGCCCGGCAATTTTCGACGCATCGCCAGGCGCCGGTCAGGTTGGCAAGTTGCGCTGACGCTGGTGATGTCGTGAACACGGCTGCGACGGCGAGTGCGCCAAGGACGAATGGCTTTGTATTCATGCGGTTCGCTCCTCAAGAAATGACGGTGATCCCTGCCTTCCGTTATTCGATTGAGCAGCGTTTCGTTCCATGAACAGCTGACACAGCGCGGTTCCCCCGCGGTACTGCGCGGAATCGGCGGCCTTCAGGGCCGAATTGCCGGATATGTGTTTGGAAAAAGCGTGGAACAAACGCCACGGCCTCTGCCAGGGGAGCTAGCAGAGGCCGCGTTGGAACACTTCGCCGCGCCTAGGTTCGCGGCGGAGTGTGGGAGCTCGGAAATGAAAGGCTAGAACGGCAGCAGCACGTCGACCACCTGCTGGCCGTAGCGCGGCTGTTGCACGTCCATGATCTGGCCGCGGCCGCCATAGGCAATACGGGCCTGCGCGATCTTCGAGGAATCGATGGTGTTGTCGCTCTGGATGTCCTCCGGCCGGACCACGCCGGCGACGATCAGCTCGCGGATCTCGTAGTTGACGCGGATCTCCTGCTTGCCCTCGACCACCAGATTGCCGTTGGCCAGCACCTGCGTCACCACGGCCGCGACGTTGGTGGTGAGCGACTCCTGGCGGTTGACCGAGCCCTTGCCGTCGGCCGACGAGGTTGAGTCGGTCGCCAGCAGGTTGCCGGGCAGGATCTTGTTGGCCTGCGTGATGGTCTTGGCGCCGATGAAGTCGGTGATGTTCGAATTCTCCTTAGCGGTGCGGCTGCGCTGGGTCTCATTCTGCAGGTTAGCCTTGTCGGTGATGTTGACGGTCACGGTCAGGAGGTCGCCGACGCGCGCGGCGCGCTGGTCGCGGAAGAAGGCGCGAGAGCCGTTCCGCCACAGCGAGTTGGCGTTGTAGGAGGCCACCTCGGGCTTGGGCATCGGCATCTGCACCGGCTTGTAGCCGGGCTGCGCGGTCGGGTTCTCGATCGCGGAGAGTTTTGGCTGCTCACCGATTTGCGACAGGCGGTCGATCGCGGAGCAGCCGCCGGCAAGCGCTGTGATCGCAAACAGCGCGGCGAGCTTGACGATACGAGCCTTAGGAAAGCGGGACATCTACTTTACTCGGGTTTGGCCGGAACTTGCGCGCCGGCATTGGCAAGAGAGATGGCTGCAGCAGCAGGCGCTGCGCCAAGCGGAGAGGTGCTGTCGGATACCTTGTCCTGAAGTTTGGCTTGCGCGTTCTCGTGACGCGGGGCGATCACGATCGCGACGCGGCCGCGGCCGACCACGACGCCGGAGACCGTGCGCTTGGACTGCAGGTTCATGACGTTGACGACGTCGCCCTCGGTGCCGCTGTCGAGCGCCTTGCCGAGCACGGTCAAATGGATGCCCGCGGTCTCGTAGACCAGCGTCACGCCCTGGTCGCGCTGCACCAGGTCAGGCTTTGCAACGTCGGCGCCCTTCAGCGCCTGGCCGGCGCGCAGCTGGCGGCGCGCCTGCATGCCGACGGCGCGATCGCGGCTGAGCACGTCGGGGCCGACTTCGGCTTTCGGGCGGCGCTCGATCACCACGTCGGAGGATTTCACGATATCGTTGCGCTCGAGGCTGCGGGCCAGCACGGCGGCTTCCACGGTCTCGACCGCGGTGCCGGAAAAGCGCAGCTTGGCCGGTGCAAGGCCCGCTTCGTTGGCGATCTCGAACGTCACGTCAAAGCGGTTGTGGCGCGGGTCGTAGCGCACAGCGACCGGGTTGAGCGCGCCGCTGTTGGCGGCATCGAGGCGGATATCGCCGGGCGCGCGGTCGAAGGTGAGGCTGATATTGGCGGCATCGCCGAGACCGTTGCGGCGCTCCAGCGCACGGGCAACCGCCTGCTCGATATCCGATGCCTCGAAGCTGCGCGCCTGCCGCGTCACCGAGATTTCGCGCAGGCCCTTGGCGTCGACGCCGATCACCTGGTGAGCGCGCAGCGTCGTGATGAGCTGGGCGACCGCCAGCGTGCCGGTCGTGCCGGGTTCGGGCGCGCGGTAGATCGCAATGCCGGCGGCCGGGCCTGCATTGTCGATGACATCGCCGATCCGCACGATGTCGGATGTAACGATGACATTGCCGCGCAGTACCGGCGAGGCGATGACCTGGTTCTTTTCCTGTGCCACGGCGCCGGTAGCGAACGCAAGCAAGGCGGCGGCGATGAGGAGCGGGCGGGCGATCATGACCATCATGCCTCAGCGGAACATCTGTGTGGTGGCTTGCAGCATCTGGTCGGCGGCGGAGACGACCTTGGCATTCATCTCGTAGGCGCGCTGGGCTGCGATCAGGTCGGAGATCTCGGTGACGACCTCGACATTGGACTGTTCGAGGTTGGACTGCTGCATGTCGCCGAAGCCGTCGGTGTTGGCGATGCCGTCCTGCGGCACGCCCGACGCCGGCGTTTCCTGGAACAGATTGTCGCCGATCGGTTTGAGGCCCGCCTTGTTGATGAAGCGGGTGAGGCCGATCTGGCCGATGGTCGTGGGTGTGGTCGAGCCCGGCAGCGTCACCGACACCTGGCCCTGCGCGTTGATGGTAAGTCCCGAGGCATTCTGCGGGATGGTGATGGTCGGCTGCACCGGATTGCCCTGCGCATTCACGATGCGGCCCTGCGCGTCCATCATGAACGAGCCATCGCGGGTGTAGGTGTAGGTGCCGTCGGGCATCTGGATCTTGAAGAAGCCTTCGCCGCGGATGGCGATGTCGAGTTCGTTGCCGGTCGGCAGCAGGGTGCCCTGGCCCATCAGGCGCGGCGTGCCGACGGTCTTGACGCCGCCGCCGAGGTCGACGCCGACGGGCAGGATGGTGCCCTGGTCGGAGGCCTGCGCGCCAACGCGGCGCACGTTTTCGTAGATCAGGTCCTGGAATGCCGCGCGCTGTTTCTTGTAGCCGGTCGTGCGGAGGTTCGCGATGTTGTTGGAGATCACCTGAACGTTGAGTTCCTGTGCCGCCATTCCTGTCGCTGCGGTGATGACTGCGCGCATCCTGCTATCTCCTCATCAAGCCGGCACGTCGGCGAGCTTGTCGATCGCCGTGCGGTGCAGGTCGTGCTGCTGCTGCAGCATCGATGCGATTTGCGTATAGGTGCGGTTGACTTCGATCAGCCGGCTCATCTCGTGGATCGCGTTCACGTTCGAGCGCTCGATGAAGCCCTGGTGGAGCACCGACTTGGTGTCGGGCTGCGCGGCATTGCCCTCGCCGAGCGAAAAGAGGTTGGAGCCTTCCTTCACCAGCCGCTGCGGCTGGGTGAAGTTGACGATGCGGAGCTTGGCGCGGATCGAGTCGATGCGGTTGGTGCCTTCCAGCACCGTGATGGTGCCATCGCCCGCGATGTTGATCTCTTTGTCGGTCTGCTGGAACCGGATCGGGCCGTTGTTGCCGAGCACGGGATAGCCGGAGGCGTTGACCAGCTGGCCCTGGTTGTCGAGCTGGAAACCGCCGTCGCGGGTGTAGCGCTCGCCGGCCGGGGTCTGCACCACGAAGAAGCCGTCGCCGGCAATGGCGACGTCGAGCGGGTTCTTGGTTGCGTCGGGCGATCCTTGCGCGAAATCCTTGAAGGTGGCGCGGTCCAGCACGTGGCTGAGACGGCGGTCGCGGCCGGCGACGAAATTGTCCTCGCGCGCGGTCGGCATCAGGTATTCCTGAAACAGCGGCCGGTCGGCCTTGAAGCCATTGGTGTTCACGTTGGCGACGTTGTTGGCGATGACATCCATCTGCCGCTCGAGCGTCACTTGCCGCGAAAGTCCGATGAGAAGCGTATTCTCCATCGGCTGATCTCCCCTTGATGTGATCCGCCGGCCGGCTCTCCCAAACCCGCTGTCGGACCGAACGAACCCTCTTGGCTCTCCCAAACCACGGAGGATTCGGCTCCTACTCAGCGAAAGCCGTGCCAAGTCGAAAAATTTCGTGAAGTCAGTAGGTTGGCTATTTTGCCGGGGCGGGGGCGTGCGGCAGAAAGGTCTTGTTGACCATGTTTGCCCGGCAGATTTTTCCTAGCTGCGGCTCAAAAGAAAGAAACCATTAACCATTATTACCCTAGCGTTGCCGGCATTAGGGGGCGCGTTTGCGCCGGCGGCATTCGTATCGCGTCACGGCCATCAGCTGGCAGCACTTTCGTGCTCCTCCCGGAGAGATGGGGCGGGGCCATGGCGGATAATGAACAGGAAGGCGCAGCAGCCGAGGCTGCCGAGGCCGCGCCAGCCAAGCGCAGCAAGCTCAAGTTGATCATCGCCGCCGTCGGCTTTGTCGTCATCATCGGCGGCGGCGTCGGCGCCTGGATGCTGATGTCCAAGGGACATGGCGACGAGACGAAGCAGGCCGAGGCGGCGCCGATGAAACCGCCATCCTATGTCGACGTGCCGGAAATCATGGTCAACCTCGTCAGCCTGCCCGGCGAGCGCGTGCAATATCTCAAGATCAAGGTCGTCCTCGAGGTGAAGGAAGACAAGGCGATCGAGGTGATCAAGCCGAGCATGCCGCGCGTCTCCGACATCTTCCAGACCTACATGCGCGAGCTCCGTGCCGGCGACCTCAACGGCTCGGCCGGGCTGTTCCGCCTCAAGGAGGAATTGACCCGCCGCGTCAACCTGGCGGTGGCGCCGCAGCAGGTCAGCGCGGTGCTGTTCAAGGAAATCGTGATCCAGTGACCGGGCGGATTTAGATCATGGCTGGCAACGATCAGATGGACCAGGACGCCATTGCCGCGCAATGGGAAGCGTCGCTGGATTCCGAGGACCCCGCAGAGGCCGAAAAGGCGGCCGCCGCCAATGAAATATCCGGCAACATGGCGCTGCAGTGGGCCGCCATGGTCGAGGACGGCAGCCGCGACCTCGGCAACAAGAATTCCGGCGAGCGCGTGCTCTCGCAGGAGGAAATCGACAACCTGCTCGGCTTCACCGCGGGCGAAGTCAATCTCGACGACAATTCCGGCATCCGCGCCATCATCGATTCCGCGATGGTGTCCTATGAGCGCCTGCCGATGCTGGAAATCGTCTTCGACCGCCTGGTGCGGCTGATGACGACGTCCTTGCGCAATTTCACCTCCGACAACGTCGAAGTTTCGCTCGACCGCATCACCTCGGTGCGCTTCGGCGACTACATGAACTCTATTCCCCTGCCTGCCGTGCTCTGCGTGTTCAAGGCGGAGGAGTGGGAGAACTTTGGCCTCGCCACCGTCGACTCCAATCTGATCTATTCCATCATCGACGTGCTGCTCGGCGGCCGCCGCGGCCAGACCTCGCTCCGCATCGAGGGCCGACCCTATACGACGATCGAGACCAATCTGGTGAAGCGGCTGATCGAGGTGGTGCTGGCCGACGCCGAGCAGGCGTTCCGGCCGCTTTCTCCCGTCACTTTCTCAATCGATCGCCTGGAGACCAATCCGCGTTTTGCCGCGATCAGCCGGCCCGCCAACGCAGCGATCCTGGTGCGGCTGCGCATCGACATGGAAGAGCGTGGCGGCAATATCGAGCTGCTCTTGCCATATGCGACCATCGAACCGATCCGCAACGTGCTGTTGCAGATGTTCATGGGCGAAAAGTTCGGCCGCGACCCGATCTGGGAAGGGCATTTTGCGACGGAAGTGGGGCAGGCCGAGATTTCCGTCGATGCTGTGCTCTATGAGGCCGACATCCCCCTGAAGCAGCTGATGACGCTGAAGGTCGGCGACACGCTGCCGCTGGAGATGAAGGCCGACGCGCTCGTCACCGTGCGCTGCGGCGACGTCACGCTGACCGAGGGACGGATGGGCCGGGTCGGCGACCGCGTCGCCATCCGGGTGACCAAGCAATTGCGCAAGCCGAAGACCACGCTTGCGATGTTCGAGAAGGCTGACGAGCAAACCAAGATGTTGGAGGCACAATGAGCCACGCGCTGGGGATGGCGATCGAGAGTCTGGTGGCGGTGCTGCTGCTGCTTACCATCGGCTACTGCATCCTGCTCAACAAGCGGCTGCAGCG
>DASWVJ010000366.1:0-22401 GCA_036406295.1 Bradyrhizobium sp. | reverse complement strand
CTGCTGTTCAGCTGGTCCGCCGATCTCATCGCCATTATCGCGCTGCTCGCCAGCGCCCGCTTCTTCCTCGCGCTGGCCGGCATGGACGTCGGCACCGCCTTCGGCGGCATCGGCTCCAGCCGCGAGGTGATGATCGCCTCGCTTGCCGAGCCCGCGATGCTCCTGATCGTCTTCACCATGGCGCTGGTGGCGCACTCGACGCAGCTCTCTGCGGTCGCCGATATGCTGACATCCGGGGTCGGTTTGCGCGTGTCGCTGGGCATGGCGCTGCTGGGGTTGATCATCGTCGCGATCGCGGAAAACGGCCGCGTCCCCGTCGACAACCCCGCGACCCATCTCGAGCTCACCATGGTGCACGAGGCCATGGTGCTTGAATATTCCGGGCGGCATCTTGCGATGATCGAGCTTGCCGCCGCGGTAAAGCTTCTGCTGTATGTCTCGCTGATCGGCTGCATCTTCCTGCCGTGGACGCTTGCCGGACCGGAAAGCCCGACTGCTGCACATCTCGCCGGTTTCGTCCTCTATCTCGGCAAGCTTGCCGTGCTCGGCTTCCTGCTCGCCGTATTCGAAACCGCGATCGCCAAGATGCGCGTCTTCCGCCTGCCCGATTTCATCGGTGGCGCCCTGATGCTCGGCCTGCTCGGCACGCTCCTGCTGTTCGTTTCGAGGAGCCTGTAGATGGGATACGGGCTCACTTTCGACGTCGCACACCTCCTGGCCGGCGGCCTTGTGCTGGTCAGCTTCCTGATGCTCACGCAGCACCGGCTCTACTCGCTGCTCAACGCCTTTGCGCTGCAGGCGACGCTGCTGTCGGCCTCGGTCGCCTGGCAGGCCTATGTCCAGCATGCGCCGCATCTCTACATCACCGCCTTCATCGCGCTGGTGTTCAAGGCGATCGTCGTGCCGGTCGGCCTGCATCGCATCATCCAGCGCCTCGGCATCCATCGCGAGATCGAGACGGTGATCGGCTCCGGCACCACCATGCTCGGCGGCATGGGCCTGGTGGCGCTGTCGATGACGGTCATGCTGAAGGTGACGCCAGCGGCCGACCCGCTGGCGCGCGAGGACCTCGCCTTCGCGCTCTCCGTCGTGCTGCTCGGCCTGTTGATGATGGTGAGCCGGCGCAACGCGGTGAGCCAGGTGGTCGGCTTCATGTCGCTGGAGAACGGGCTCGTGCTCGCCGCTGCCGGCGCACGCGGCATGCCGCTGGTGGTGGAAATCAGCGTCGCCTTCTCGGTGCTGATCGCCTTTTTCGTGATCGGCGTGTTCCTGTTCCGCATCCGCGAGCGCTTCGACACCGTCGACGTGCAGGCGCTCGACCGTTTCCGCGGAGAGCGGCGATGATCATCTCCGCCTCAACCGGCGTCATCGCCATCCTCGTCATTCCCGTCGTGGCTGCCGCGATCCTCGCGGTGCTCCCCGGCTATCGCGTCTCCGCGCGTCTCAACGTGCTGGCGTCGCTCCTGACCTTCCTCGCCTCGCTGTCGCTGTTTTTCGGCGACCAGGCCGGACGGGGGCCGTATCTCTTTGTCGACGATCTCAACATCGCCTTCATCGTGCTCAACACCTTCGTGGGCTTCACCACCAGCGTGTTCTCGGCGAGCTATATCGGCCATGAACTCGACAGCGGACGGCTGACGCCGGTCTACCTGCGCTTCTATCACGCGATGTATCAGGTGATGATGGGCGGCATGAACCTCGCGCTCACCGCCAACAATATCGGCCTGATGTGGGTGGGCATCGAACTCGCGACGCTGACCACCGTGCTGATGGT
Source organism: Bradyrhizobium sp. (assembly GCA_036406295.1). Taxonomy (GTDB): domain Bacteria; phylum Pseudomonadota; class Alphaproteobacteria; order Rhizobiales; family Xanthobacteraceae; genus Bradyrhizobium. The sequence goes on along the minus strand of DASWVJ010000366.1, from coordinate 20,627 downwards.
CGGCATCTACCGCACCCACGAGGCGCTGGAAGCGGCGTGGAAATATTTCATCCTCGGCAGCGTCGGCATTGGGCTTGCGCTGTTCGGCACCATCCTGGTCTACATGGCGGCGCTGCCCGTGGTCGGCGAAGGCCTCAGCGGCATGGTCTGGACCGTGCTGGTGACGAAGGCGGCGCAATTCGATCCGGCCATGATCAATCTCGCTTTCATCTTCCTCCTGCTCGGCTACGGCACCAAGGTGGGACTGGCGCCACTGCACGCCTGGCTGCCCGACGCGCATGCCGAGGGCCCGACGCCGATCTCCGCCGTGCTGTCGGGTCTGCTGCTCAACGTTGCGCTCTATGCGGTGCTGCGCTTCAAGATCCTGCTGGCTGCCAATCCCGGCGCCATTGCGCCGGGTCCCTTGATGGTGACGCTCGGCCTGGTCTCGCTGCTGTTCGCCGCCTTCATGCTGTATCGCCGCCGCGACATCAAGCGGCTGTTCGCCTATTCCTCGATCGAGCACATGGGCATCATCACCTTCGCGTTCGGCATGGGCGGACCGGTGGCGAATTTCGCAGGGCTCCTTCACATGGCGATGCACAGCCTGACCAAGTCGGGCATCTTTTTCGCCGTCGGCCATATCGCGCAGATCAAGGGCACGCAGAAGATCGCCGACATCAGGGGACTGACGCAGACCCATCCATGGCTCGGCTGGAGCCTGGTGATCGGCGTCGTCGCGATTGCAGGCCTGCCGCCGTTCGGCGTGTTCATGAGCGAGTTTCTGGTGGTAAGCTCCACCTTCGCGCGCCAGCCCTTGCTTGCGATTCTGCTGGTGCTCGGCATCCTGCTGGCGCTGGGCGCGCTGTTCCAGCATTTGAGCGGCGTCGCGTTCGGCGAGCCGAGCGGCAGCATCGCGCCATCCGATGCATCCTATGTGCCGATGGCGGTGCATTTCGGCCTGGTGCTGATCGCGGGCATCTATCTGCCGGCGACGCTGGTGGAGTGGTTCCGCAACGTTGCCGAGATATTGGGGTAGCTGAAGATGGCGGGCCTCAACCAACTCCTGCGCAAGGGCGACATCGCATCGAGCCACCGCCCGTGGCCGCGCGCCGTCGTCTCCACCGAGCTCTGGCACGAGGCGGTTGCGGGACTTGCCGGCGGACAGTGGCAATTGCTCGGCCTGTGGGGCGAGCCGGACCGCGTTCACATGGCGCTGCGCGATGAATCCGACGAGACCATCGCGGTCATGACGCTCGAATGCGAGGGGCGCCGCTATCCGTCCGTTGCCCTGCATCATCCGCCCGCGCTTCGGCTGGAGCGTGCCGCGCGCGACCTGTTCGGGCTCGAGCCGGTCGGCCTGCCCGACCAGCGTGGCTGGCTCGACCATGGCAACTGGGGCGTCAGGCATCCGCTTGCCGCAACGCCTGAACCTGCGCCGATCGACAAGGGCTACGCCTTCCTTCCGGTCGAAGGCGAAGGCCTGCATCAGGTTCCGGTGGGGCCGGTTCATGCCGGCATCATCGAGCCCGGCCATTTCCGTTTCACCGTCAACGGCGAGACCGTAGTGCGGCTGGAGCCACGGCTCGGCTATGTGCACAAGGGCATTGAGGGCCTGATGGCCGGCGCCACGCTGGAAGCCGCGGCCAGGCTCGCCGCGCGCACCTGCGGCGACAGCACCGTGGCGTACGGGCTAGCCTTTGCGCGCGCGGTCGAGGCTGCGCTCGGTGGTGAAGCGCCGCCGCGCGCTATCTGGCTGCGGGCGCTGATGGCCGAGCTCGAGCGCATTGCCAACCATATCGGCGATTTCGGCGCGATCTGCAACGACGCCTCCTTCGCACTGATGCATGCTCATTGCGCGGTGCTGCGCGAAAAGGTGCTGCGTGCAGCGCAGGCGGCGTTCGGCCATCGCCTGATGCGCGATCGCATCGTGCCCGGCGGGGTCACCGCCGATATCGACGGTGGCGGCGTCAGTGCGATCCGCGCGCTGATCTCCGACATCCAGGCGCTGTTCCCCGCGCTGGTCGAGCTCTATGACAACACCGCCTCGCTGCAGGACCGCACCGTGACGACCGGGACGGTGAAGCCGCATCTGGCCCGGCAATATGCGCCCGGCGGATATGTCGGCCGCGCCACGGGCCGGGCCTTCGATACCCGAAAAAATCTCGCCTACCCGCCTTACGACAAGCTCGCGTTCGACATGCCCGTGCTTGAAGCCGGCGATGTCAATGCGCGGGTATGGATACGCATCCGCGAGATCGAGCAGAGCCTGTCGCTGATCGCGCAGCTGCTGGAAGCAATGCCGCAAGGCGCGCTGCGGATCGACCTGCCGCCGCCGGGCCATCCCTGCGAGGGAATGTCGCTGGTCGAAGGTTTCCGCGGCGACATTCTCATCTGGTTGCGCCTCGATGCGGACGGCCGCATTGCGCGCTGCCACCTGCGCGATCCCTCCTGGTTTCACTGGCCGCTGGTGGAAGCCGCGATCGAGGACAACATCGTCGCCGACTTCCCGCTTTGCAACAAATCCTTCAACTGCGCCTATTCGGGACATGATCTCTGATGCGCAAGCTGCTGTTCCAGAGCCTGGTTCAGATGTCGCTGACGGAGCCGGCGCCGTCCGTTGACGACGCCGCGCTTGCGGAAGTCGGCGCTGCGCTGGAGAACGCGGCACGGCGACGGCTCGGCCGCTCGCTGTCGATCCGCGAGGTCGATGCCGGCTCCTGCAACGGCTGCGAGCTGGAAATCCACGCGCTCGCCAATGCCTATTACGATCTCGAACGCTTCGGCCTGCGCTTCGTCGCCTCGCCGCGCCATGCCGACGTGCTGCTGGTGACCGGCCCGGTGACGAAGAACATGCGCATGGCGCTGGAGCGTACTTACAACGCAACGCCCAATCCGAAATGGGTGGTGGCGGTCGGCGATTGTGCCCGCGACGGCGGCTGCTTTGCCGGAAGCTATGCGGTGGTGGGCGGAGTCTCCGCCGTGGTGCCGGTCGACCTGCATATCCCCGGCTGCCCGCCGCCGCCGCTGGAAATCCTCCGCGGGCTGCTGGCCCTGCTCGAAACGGCGGCCGCCGCGCAGACCTGAGCGTCGCGGGAACCGGGTTCCATCCGCGCGAGGACAGATGGTCCGCTGCGGGCGATCTTGACGTAACCGCGAAAGCGGGCTCGGATGCAACCACATCGAGAACCTGCTCCGAATGGCTCATCCACAGACGTCCGAAGTGGCTGTCGACGCCACATTGACGGAGAAGCTTCGCCACGACCTTGAGGCGCTTGTCCGCGAGCGCGATGACGCCTTCCGCGCGCTGCAGGAGCGCGAAGCAGAGCTGGCGCGGATCCAGCGCATCGGCAAGGTCGGCGGCGTCGAAGTCGATTTCCGAGACGGGTTCAAAAATCGCCGCTCCCCGGAATACCTCGCCATCCATGGCCTGCCGCCGGAAGCACGGAACGAGACCCATGAGGATTGGGTCAACCGCATTCACCCCGACGATCGCGAGCGGACGCTCAAGCATTTTCTCGAGGCGCTCGCAGGCACGGCGAGGGAATACACGGCGCAGTACCGCATCATCCGGCCCAACGACGGGCAGACCAGGTGGATCAACGTCGTCGCCGAGATCGAGCGCGACGCCGATGGCCACGCGCTGCGGCTTGTCGGCGCCCATATCGACGTCACCGACCGCGCGCTCGCGCAGGAAACCTTGCGCGAGAGCGAAGAGCGGTTCCGCCTGATCGCCAACAGCGCGCCGGTGCCGATGTGGGTGACGAAGCTCGACCGCACTCGCCTGTTCGCCAACCAGGCCTATCTCGACTTCCTCAACCTGCCGTTCGAGGAAGCCATCGTTTACGACTGGCGCAAGGCGCTGCACCCGGAAGACCTGCAGCGCATCCTTCAGGAGCAGGTCGCGGGAGAATCTTCCCTGAAGCCCTTCGTGCTGGAAGCCCGCTACAGGCGCGCCGACGGCGAATGGCGCTGGCTGCGATCGGAATCGCAGCCGCGATGGGACCCCACCGGCAAGCATATCGGCTTCATCGGCGTCGCGCATGACATCACCGCGGCCAAGAACGCCGAGATCGAGCTGCGCCGCATGAACGAAATCCTCGAGCAGCGCATCGCGGAGCGCACCGCCCAGCTCGAATCCAGCGAAGCGCAGATGCGCGCCATTTTCGAGACCAGCCACCAGTATCAGGGCCTGCTCGACGAGGCCGGCAACGTGCTTTACGCCAATGCGACTGCGCTGGCGGGGATCGGCGCCGACATTTCCGATGTCATCGCAAGACCCTTCTGGGAAACCCCGTGGTTCACCGCAACGGAAGGCATGAGCGAGACGATGCTGCGTTCCTTTGCCGCCGTCATGAGCGGGCAGGAAATCAAGACCGAGATGCTGCTGCATCTGCCGATCGGCGACCGCTATTTCGATTTTGCCATGCGCCCGCTGCGTGACCAGTACGGTGACATCATCGGCGCGGTGCCCGAGGCGGTCGACGTCACCGAGCGCCGTCACAGCGAGGAAGCGCTGCGGCAAGCGCAGAAGATGGAGGCGATCGGGCAGCTGACGGGCGGCGTCGCGCACGATTTCAACAACCTCCTGACCATCATCCGCTCGGCAACCGACTTCCTGCGCCGGCGCGAATTGCCGGACGAGCGCCGCCGCCGCTACATCGACGCCATCTCGGAAACGGTGGAACGCGCCTCCAAGCTGACCGGCCAGCTCCTGGCCTTTGCCCGCCGGCAGCCGCTGAAGCCGCAGGCGTTCAACGTCGGCACCCAGGTCGAGGCCGTCACGCAACTGATCCATCCGCTGGTCGGCGGCCGCATCCGCATCGATGTCGAGATCGACGACCCGGATTGCCATGCGGTGGCCGACATCGCGCAGTTCGAGGCCGCGCTGATGAATCTCGCGGCCAACAGCCGCGACGCCATGGATGGCGAGGGCCGTATCGCGATCCGGGTGGCGCGGGCCGGCCGCATCCCTCCGATTCGCGAGCAGCCCGGCCGCGCCGGCGAATTCGTCGCCATCTCGATGCAGGACACCGGCACCGGCATTCGGGCCGACTTGCTGGAGAAGATTTTCGAGCCCTTCTTCACCACCAAGGAAATCGGCAAGGGCACCGGTCTCGGCCTCAGCCAGGCGTTCGGCTTCGCCAGGCAGTCGGGCGGCGACATCGGCGTCGCCTCTACGCTCGGCCAGGGCGCGACCTTCACCTTTTATCTGCCGCGCGTCGCTTCGCCCACCTCCTCACCCGAAGCAAGCACGGGCGCCGAGCCGGCCGCCAAAGGCCGCGGCTATTCCGTGCTTGTGGTGGAAGACAATGACGAGGTCGGACGCTTTTCCACTGAACTGCTGGAGGACCTTGGCTATCGGGTCAAGCGCGTGGCGGACGCCGTATCCGCGCTTGCATTGCTCGCAACGGATGAATTCTCCGCCGATCTCGTCTTCTCCGACGTCATCATGCCCGGCATGAATGGCGTTGAACTCGCCAATATCGTTCGCGAACGCTATCCCGGCCTGCCGGTCATCCTGACCAGCGGCTACAGCGAGGTGCTGGCGGAAAATGCCCATGTCGGGTTCGAATTGATCCAGAAACCCTACTCCGTGGAGTCGCTGTCGCGCGTATTGCGAAAGGCGATCGTGCAGCCGGAGCGCGGCGGGATGTAGCATCCGAGCTCGCCTGCATCAGCTCTGCCGCACTGCGGCGAAATGTATTTCATCTTGCCTTCCTGCGCGAACAGGTGTGACTATTGTCGCATCGAATATCGTGTGTGGGGAAGCGCGTGCACCAGCCAGACAAGACCGGCAGACAGCCGGCGCCGTTTCAGGACATGACCTTGCTGCACGGCATGACCCTGCTCCGCGATCCGCTTCTCAACAAGGGCACGGCATTCTCCGAAGGCGAGCGCGACCGGCTCGGATTGCGCGGCCTTTTGCCGCCTTGCGTGCTGACCATGCAGTCGCAGGCCGATCGCGTGCTGACCAACCTGCGCAACCTGCCCACCGATCTCGACAGATATGTCGCGCTCAACGCCCTGCACGACCGCAATGAGGCGCTGTTCTTCCGCGTCGTCTGCGACAATATCGACGAGATCCAGCCGATCATCTACACGCCGACCGTTGGCCTCGCCTGCCAGAAATACGGGCTGATCTTCCAGCGCCCCCGCGGCATGTTCATTTCCGCCAACGAGCGCGGAAAGATCGCCGAGGTTCTGAAGAACTGGCCCTATCAGGCAAAGCTGATCGTCGTCACCGACGGCGAGCGCATCCTGGGGCTCGGCGACCTCGGCGCCAACGGCATGGGCATACCGGTCGGCAAGCTGTCGCTCTACTCCGCCTGCGCGGGCGTGCATCCCGAGCTGTGCCTGCCCGTCGTGCTCGATGTCGGGACCAACAACGAGGAATTGCTCAGCGATCCCTATTATCTCGGCCTGCGGCAGAGGCGCCTGGCGGGAGCCGCCTATGACGAATTCGTCGACGAGTTCATGACGGCTGCGCGCGAGGCGTTTCCGGGCGTACTGATCCAGTTCGAGGATTTCGCCAACCACTCCGCCTTCCGCCTGCTGCACAAATATCGTGACCAGGCTTGTGTCTTCAACGACGACATCCAGGGCACCGCGGCGGTGGCGCTCGCCGGCCTGTTCTCCGCACTGCGCGTCAGCGGCGGCAAGCTCGGGGATCAGCGGCTGCTCTTCCTCGGCGCCGGCGAAGCCGCCACCGGAATAGCCGACCTCGTGGTCTCCGCGATGAGGGCCGAAGGCCTGTCCGAGCAGGAGGCCCTGCTGCGCAACTGGCTGGTGGACTCCCGCGGACTTGTCGTGCGCGGACGCGATGGTCTTTCCGGCCACAAGCTCCGCTATGCCCACGATCACGGCCCCGTCGCCGACTTCGCCGCCGCGATCAAGACGCTGAAGCCGACAGCGATCATCGGGGTCGCCGCCGTCGGCGGCGCCTTCACGCCGGAAGTGCTTCGCACCATGGCCGAGCTCAACGAGCGGCCGATCGTCTTTGCGCTTTCCAATCCCACCTGGAAATCGGAGTGTACGGCGGAAGAAGCCTATCGCTACACCGAGGGACGCGCCTTGTTTGCCTGCGGCAGCCCCTACGATCCGGTGAAGCTGAACGGGGCGACCTTCGTGCCGCGCCAGGGCAACAACTCCTACATCTTCCCCGGCATCGGCCTCGGCGCGATCGCCAGCGGAACGCGGCTGGTCACGGACGAGATGTTCATGACGGCTGCGCATACGCTCGCCGACTGCGTCAATCCGGACGATCTCGGCCAAGGCAGCCTCTATCCGGCGCTGCCGCGCATTCGCGAGGTCTCCGCGCGCATCGCCACGGCAGTTGCGAACGTCGCGTACCAGAGCGGCCTGGCTGACGGCCCGCCGCCGAACGACCTGTCGGGGTTCATCGACAAGCAGATGTACGATCCGCATTATTGAGGCGGCAAGTAACGTTCGCACATCATCGTCATTGCGAGAAATAGCGCCTTCGCGCGATCCGTTGACTCGCTTGTCCGGGCCGACGGCGGAGTTCATGACCGCAGGAACAGCCGCGAACGATCTGCATTGGTTTGTGCGAGATAGCAAATGGAACGGTGGCAGGCAGGACTGCGCGTCTAGAAGAGCTTCTCGCGATACAAGCTATCGCCAGCAGGAGCTGGACGATGAAAGGACATCTTTACTTCGTTTGCGGCGCGCTTGCTGGAATGACAATCCTGCATTTCACTGCATTTGCACAGACTGCCAGGGCTGACTCGATCGATGTCACCGGCGGCACGTCCGCACCGTCACAAACAACCGGACAAAGCCCGAAGGAAAAGCTCTTGAAGGCTTGCGAAGATGAATGGAGAGCCGACCGGGAAGCGATGATGAAACGCGGCATGACCCGCGACTTCTATGTCGAGCAATGTAGCGTGAGGGATGACGTCCCGCCCATTCCCGCAAAGCCGCAGACCGCTCCGCCGCCTGCACCGAAATAGATCCCCGAGCCGAACAGATCAACTCTGTGCGAGTGCCGGTTCCGGGCGGCAATTTGTGATGCTTCTTGCGTTACCATGCCATGGCTCGCCGTGCGGTGAACGGCACAAGGGCTCGGGAAAAGCGACAAGTCCTGCAATCTGCAATTGGTGTGCTGATGTTCGAGCATGTCCCTCTTGATCGCGGTCGTCGCGCGCTATTGGGCGCAGCAGGGGCACTGATCCTCCAAAGAATGCTCCAACCCGTGACCGCATCCGGTCAGACGCCCCCTGGTTCCAAGGCGAAAATCGGCGTTATCGGTGCGGGTCATATCGGCGGCACGATCGGCGGCCTCTGGATCAAGGCAGGCCATCCGGTCTTCCTTTCATCGCGTCATCCGGAGGAATTGCAGAACCTGGTGGCTCGCCTTGGCCCACTTGCACAGGCCGGAACGGTCGACAAGGCCATTGCATTCGGCGACGTCGTCTTCATCGCAGTGCCCTACGGCGCGCTGCCGCAGATCGGCAAGGATTACGGCAACTCGCTAGCAGGGAAGATCGTGCTCGACGCCAACAATGCAGTGGCCAGCCGCGACGGCGCCATTGCCGATGAGGTCGAGCGCAACGGCATTGGCGTGACGTCGCAAAAATACCTGCCCGGCGCGCGCCTGGTACGCGCCTTCAACACGCTCTCCTACACGATCTTTGAACGCGAAGCGAACCGTGCTGCTCCCAGGCTCGCGGTGCCGATTGCGGGCGATGATCCGGAGGCAGTCCAGGTCGCAGCGCAACTGGTGCGCGATGCCGGCTTCGATCCGGTGGAGGTCGGTAAACTGGCCGATGCAAGCCGCTTCCAACGCGGTGCGCCAGGATATGGCCAGAACGTGAGCGCGGCGGAACTCAGGCAGAAGCTGTCGCTGCCGCCATGATGGTTTCCGTGGCGACTCTCGGGGGCTGGTTGCAGCGTACGTTGCCCGGCACCGCGCGCGAACGGACGACGGCACTGTGGGCGTTCGTGTATTTTTTCACCCTGCTTGCCGGCTACTATGTGCTGCGCCCGCTACGCGATCAGATGGGCATTGCCGGCGGGACCAGGAACCTGCCCTGGCTGTTCACGGCAACGTTTGTCAGCCTGCTCGTCGCACAGCCCTTCTACGGCGCGCTGGTGGCGAGGTTGCCGCGGGTCAGATTTATTCCGATCGTCTACCACTTCTTTGTCGCCAACCTGCTCCTGTTCTGGCTGTTGCTGTTCTTGGACGTCGAGAAAGTGATCGTGGCGCGTGTGTTCTTCGTCTGGGTCAGCGTCTTCAACCTGTTCGCGGTGGCGGTGTTCTGGTCGTTCATGGCCGATCTGTTCACGCCGGAGCAGGGCAAGCGGCTGTTCGGCTTCATCGGCGCCGGAGGAACGGCCGGCGCACTTCTTGGTCCCATCATCACGATCTGGCTGTCGGGACCGCTTGGCCCGGTCAACCTCCTGATCGTGGCCGCAGTCCTGCTCGAACTGGCTGTGCTCTGCGTGCATCGAATTGAAAGCGTTGCGGAACCGCCGGCCGAGGCAGACGCTCAACGCCAGCGCATTGGCGGCAGCGCGCTCGCAGGCTTGTCCGAACTGATACGCTCGCCCTATCTCCTGGGCGTAGCCGGCTGGGTCAGCTTGCTGTCCTTCGGCGCGACGATTGCCTATTTCGCGCAGGCCAATATCGTGTCGGCAACGATCCACGACGCGGCAGCGCAAACCCGACTGTTTGCAGGTATCGATCTCGCGGTGAGCCTCTTGAGCCTGGCGACACAGGTTTTTGCCACCGCCGCGTTCCTCGCGCGCTTCGGCACCGGCATTTCGGCCGCAGCCTTGCCTGCTGTCTATGTAGCGGGCTTCAGCGCGCTGGCGATCGCGCCGAGCCTGTCCGTCGTGGTGACGCTCCAGGTCGCACAACGTTGGATGAACTTTGCAATCGCAAATCCGGCGCGGCAGATCTTCTTCACCGTGGTCGGGCGCGAGGAAAAGTACAAGGCCAAGAACCTGATCGACGTGGTGGTCTATCGCGGCTCGGACGCGTTGTACGGCTGGGTGTATCACAGCTTGCAGGCGCTGGGATTGAAGCTTGGCGGCATCGCGCTGTGCGCGTTGCCGGTCGCGGCGGGCTGGCTCGTTCTCTCAGCTGCGCTGGGACGAACGCAGGAGCGCCTCGCGACCAAGACGGACAATTGAGGAGCGCCGCCATGGCAATCCGAATGAAAAGCCGAATGGCCAGCCAAATCACCCGCCGCGACTTTGCCGCGCTCGCCGGCGGATTGCTGCTGTCGACCAGCGCCGCTGCCCAAACCGAGACACCGCTTCTCGCCCGTCCGATTCCCGGCAGCGGTGAGCAAATTCCCGCCGTTGGCCTCGGTACCGCCTATGTGTTCGACCGGAATGACGAAGCGACGCGCAGCAAGGCCGATGCGGTTATACAGGCCCTGGTCCAGAGCGGCGGACGGCTCATCGACACGGCGTCAACCTACGGCGATGCCGAGAGCGTGCTGGGCGCGGTGATGGCAACTGCGGGTTTGCGCGACAAGCTCTTCATCGCCACCAAGCTCGAGTCGCCCGATGCCCGGGAACTCAAGCAATCGTTGGCCCGGCTGAAAGTCGCAAGCGTCGATCTGCTGCAGCTCCACAATGTCAGGACCAAGCAACAATCTCTCGAACGCTTCAGGGAGTGGAAGAAACAAGGCGTGTGCCGCTATGTCGGCATTACTTCGACATTTCGCCGCGACTATCCCGCGGTGGAGGCCGTACTGGAACGGGAGAAGCCCGATTTCGTGCAGATCGACTATTCGCTCGACAACCGCGCTGCCGAGAAGACCATCCTGCCGCTTGCCGCCGAAATCAGAGCCGGCGTGCTGACTGCCATGCCTTACGGCAATGGCAGATTGTTCAGGGTCGTGCGCGGCAAGGAATTACCGGACTGGGCGCGGGCGTTCGCGAATTCGTGGGGACAGTTTTTCCTGAAATATCTGCTCAGCGACCCGCGCGTGACCGCCGTGATCCCCGGCACCGGCGATCCCAAGCACATGACGGACAACGCCGGCGCGATGCGCGGCCCGCTGCCCGATCCGGATCAACGCCGTCGAATGGTCGGGTTCGTCGAAGCACTTTGATCGATGACCGATTCGAAGGCGCTCTCCATTCCTTCCCAAAGCAGTCATCAACGGGGCCTATTGGAATCCTTCCGGAAAAGGCCGCAGCGGTGCTGCACGTTGCTTCGTCCCAGCGATGTTTTGTGGACTGGCTTCAGTCTGCAACTGGGCTAAGGTGCGGGAGCTGCTGATCGTCATTCTCCTCAGGAGCCCGCATGTCCACGGCAATCTCGGTCCTCGGCGGCGTAGGACTCTTCCTGCTTGGCATGACCGTGATGACGGATGGCCTGAAGACGCTGGCCGGCACCGCCTTGCGCGCGATGCTCAGCAAGGCGGCGGCGACGCCGCTGCACGGCTCATTCTGGGGCGCCATCGTTACGCTTCTGGTGCAATCTTCCAGTGCAACGACCATGACGACGATCGGACTCGTCAGCGCGGGCTTGTTGACGTTCGAGCAGGGGCTCGGCCTCGTCTTTGGCGCGAATGTCGGCACCACAGGGACGGGCTGGCTGGTCGCGCTCATTGGCGTGCGTGTCTCGCTCACCGCCGCGGCGCTGCCGATGATTTTCGTCGGTGCGTTGACCAAGCTTCTGACCCAGGGGCGAGTGTCCGGGATGGGCGCCGCGCTCGCCGGATTCGGGCTTGTGCTTTTTGGGCTGACGACCCTGCAGGAGGGCATGGGCGGGCTGGCCGAACAACTACACCCGGCGGACCTGCCTGCCGTTCTCGCAGGTCCCGAAGTCCGCTGGTGGTCGAGCCTGTACGGCGTGCTGGCGCTGGTCGTGACCGGACTGGTGATGACGGCGCTGATGCAGTCGTCAACGGCCGCCGTGGCGGTGACCTTGTCCGGTCACTTCGCCGGTGCGATCGGGCTGGACCAGGCCTGTGCGCTGATCATCGGCCAGAACATCGGGACAGCGACGAGCTCCGCTCTGGCCGCGATCGGCGCAAGCACCACCGCCCAGAGGCTGGCCATCGCTTACGTCCTTTTCAAGCTCATCGCGGCTCTCATCGCGCTGGCGCTTTTTCCCTTCGTCGTCCCCCTGCTCGTGCATGCGTCGAACAGCGTCGATGGCGTGACGCTGCTCGCCGCGTATCATACGGCGTATAATGTTGTCGGCGTGGTGGTCCTGCTGCCGCTGGTCCACCGGTTCACGCGACTTGTCGAGCGTATCCTGCCCGAGCGTGGCTCGCCGCTCACGCGGTGCCTGGATCCTTCGGCGCTCGCCAACCCGATCGTTGCCGTGGAAGCGGTGCGTCGAACGATCGCGCGCGTGCTCTTGACGGTGTGCGGCTCGGTCGAGGCGGCACTGGCCGGGCGCTCTGCACCCGTTCGTCTCGGGAAGGATGCCGTATCGGTGCACGAAGCGGCCGATGCCCTGCGCCAGGCACAATTGTTCCTGTCTGACATGACCGGACCGCCTGACACCGACGAAGAGCAGCAGCGTCTGACGAGCACGCTGCACGCACTCGACCACGCGTCTCGGCTGACGGAAGCGGCGAATGGAGGCACCAATTTCGGCTCAGCAGGGGACGGGCCGGAGGACATCCGCGCCAGAGAGCTATGCGCGGAAACGATGCGAACCGCAGCCGCGATTGCGCGCGGCGTGGCTGCGCCGGCCCCGCCGCTCGTGGCCGTCTCGCGTGGCGCCGACGCCATGGCCGGTCCACGCGCGATCCAGACTGACGAGGCCATCGCCGAGCTCGAGAGTTGCACGACACAACTTGGCGAAGTGCTGCGCACCCACCGCAGCGCGACGCTCGGCGCGGTTGCCAATGGAACGCTCACCGCCGATGCCGCACTCGTTCGCGTCGAAGCGGTTCGAGCCCTCCAAGCGCTGTCGCATCACGCCCGGCGCTCTGCCGTCCATCTCGTCGGTCGCGGATAGCCTGGCGATCCTGTTGTTGGAACGAGCTGGAGCTCCAGCGTTCGCAAAACATTTATCCTGGGGTTATGGCTTCCGGGTCGCGCGGAGCCTGTCATCGGGCGCGTTTCGCGCGACCCGTTGGCTTGCCGGGACGACAGCGAATTTGCTGATTCAATTTTCACACGGCTCCCGTCATGTATGGTCAGCGCCTTCAAGGCGCCGCATTGGCAGGCACGGCTGCATGATAGTCACGATACCAGGCGGCAAAGCTGCGGATGCCGTCCTCGAGGGAGGTCGCCGGACGAAAATCCACGTCCCTTGCGAGGTCCGAGACATCGGCATACGTCATCGGCACGTCGCCGGGCTGCATCGGCAGCAGTTCTCTTTCGGCCTTGCGTCCCAGCTCCTGCTCCAGAAGTGCAACCACGCGCAACAATTCCTCCGGCTTGTTGTTGCCGACATTGTAGATGCGCCATGGCGCGCTGCTCGATCCCGGGTCGGGCACCTCCCCCGGCCTGTACGGCTCGCCCCGCGGCGCACGATCGATCAAGCGGACCAGCGCTTCGGTCACATCGTCGATATAGGTGAAGTCGCGAAGCATCCGGCCGCCGTTGAACAATTTGATCGGCTGACCGCGGACGATCGCATCGGCGAACAGGAACAGGGCCATATCGGGCCGATACCACGGGCCATAGACCGTGAAGAACCGCAAGCCCGTGCACGGAACCCCGTAGAGATGGCTGTACGCATGCGCCATCAGTTCGTTGGCCTTCTTGCTCGCGGCGTAAAGGCTGATCGGATGATCCACATTGTCATGCACCGAGAACGGCAGCTTCTTGTTGGCCCCATAGACGGACGATGACGATGCAAACAACAGATGACGGCAGTCATTGTGCCGGCAGCCCTCCAGGATATTGGCAAAGCCGGCCAGATTGGCATCGACATAGGCATGCGGATCCTTGAGCGAATATCGCACGCCCGCCTGCGCCGCCAGATGGATCACGACCGGAAACCTGCTGCGCGCGAACAGATGTGGAATTGCGATGCGATCCGCCACATCCAGGTGTTCGAACCGAAAGCGGGAATCGCTTCGCAGAATGTCCAGCCGGGCCGCCTTCAGTTGCGGATCATAATACGAATTGAGGTTGTCGAGCCCGACAACGCGATGGCCGGACCGAAGCAATCGCTGCGCCACGTGAAATCCAATGAAGCCAGCGGCTCCCGTTACCAGGATTGGTTGATCCGGCATCATCACCACGTCCTCACTCAATACGGTCTCCTGACCGCGCCATGGGTCAATACGCCAGCGACTTCGGCCGGCCCACGCCGCAATACAGGAAGCCCTGCCGCCTGACCTCCTCCGGGGAGTAGATGTTGCGCAGGTCGACGATCACGGGGCAGGCCATGATCGCGGACAACTCCTCGAGATCCAACGCTCGAAACTGTTCCCATTCCGTGACGATGACGAGCGCGTGACACCCTTTGGCACAGCTATAGGCGCTCTCGCAGAAGGTGACGTTCTCGAACACCTTCTTCGCCTGCTCCATGCCGACCGGATCGTAGACGCGAACGCCGGCGCCCATATCCTGCAGAGCGGTGACCAGGGGAATCGACGGCGCCTCGCGCATGTCGTCCGTGTTCGGCTTGAACGTCACTCCGAGCACCGCGATCGACTTTCCCCGCAGATTGCCGCCAAAGGCGTTCGCGACCTTGCGCGCCATCGCCCGCTTGCGCTGGTCGTTGACGGCGACCACGGTTTCCACGATCCGCAGCGGCGATTCGTTGTCCTGACCGGTCTTGATCAGCGCCATTGCATCCTTCGGGAAGCAGGATCCTCCGAACCCAGGGCCGGCATGCAGGAATTTCTGCCCGATCCGGTTGTCGAGGCCGATCCCGCGCGCGATCTCCTGCACGTTGGCGCCGACCTTCTCGGCGAGATCGGCGATCTCGTTGATGAAGGCGATCTTCGTCGCAAGAAAGGAGTTGGCGGCATATTTCGTCAGCTCGGCGCTGCGGCGGTCGGTATAGATGATCGGCGATGAATTAAGGTGAAGCGGCCGGTAGACCTCGGCCATCACGCGCCGGGCGCGCGGATCGTCGGTCCCGATGACGATCCTGTCCGGATGCTTGAAGTCGCGGATCGCCGCGCCCTCCCGCAGGAATTCCGGATTCGAGACGACGGCAACCCTGGCGCCGGGATTCTCTTCACGGATGATGCGCTCGACCTCGTCTCCCGTCCCGACCGGCACCGTCGATTTCGTAACCACTACCGTCTGTTCGGAAATTGCGAGCGCGATCTCGCGCGCCGCGGCATGGACATGGGAAAGGTCGGCATGGCCGTCGCCGCGGCGGGATGGCGTGCCCACCGCAATGAATACGACATCGGCAGTGCGGACGGCTGATTTCAGATCGCTCGCAAATGCAAGGCGGCCTTGCGCCACATTTCGCTTCACGAGTTCGCCAAGCCCGGGCTCGTAGATCGGCATCTCGCCGTTGTTGAGGGCCGCAACCTTCTCCGCGTTGCTGTCGATGCAGACCACCTGGTGGCCGAAATCGGAGAAACACGCGCCCGAGACAAGCCCTACATAGCCGGCGCCAATCATTGCGATGTGCATTGTGTATCCTGTCAGAGAGCCGTGCGCGGCCTTGGGGCGCGCGCCGGTATGGTGCAGACGGTGAAACGCCGGGCTAGCCGCCCAGCATCGATTCACCGTCCAGGTGGCGGGGGAAGAAGAAGAAATTGTTGACGTAGAGCCGCCCGTCCTTGCGGCCGCCGTCGGAACGCAAGGCATCGGCATCCTGCAGCCGTGCCGGGTCGAACGCCTCGATATCCATCACGTGGTCGTCCTTCAGAAAAAGCCCCCGGTAGGATTTGCTGCGGAAGAACTCGAACACCGAACGCGTCGCCTCCGCCCGGTGGCGATCCTCCGCCTCCACCAGGAACACCGGCTGGCAGCGCTCGAGAATTTCAACGGCGCCGTTCAGCACATTCAGTTCGTGGCCTTCGACGTCGATTTTCACGAATGCCACATCCTGATCGATCACGGCATCGAGCCGCGCGGTCGGGACATGGACCGACATGAGGCCGGCCGGCGGATCGGCTCGCGCCTCGAGCGAGGCGAGGCCATGGACCGGACCGTCCTCGCCTTGCGGAATGAACAGCTCGGCATCGCCTTCGTGATCCGACAAGGCGAGTTCGTGGACGCTGACGTTGCGCGCCGAAGTCCGGCGCAGGAGCCTGGCCATCTGCTCCGACGGCTCGAAGGCATGAACCCGCCTGGAAAGGCGCGCCAGCCGCCGCGTGTACAAACCGCAGTTTGCTCCGACGTCCACCGTCACGGCATCATCGGGAACGACCTTGTTGAGGTAGCAAAGCTCCCGCTCCGCCGATTTCGGCCGTTTCATGAAATGCCATTGCAGCCAAAGGGAGGGAAACGCGTCTTTCATGAGCGTCTTGACGTGCTGTTTTGCGTTCATGGCTGTCTCCGCTTGGTTCCGCCATGGTGTTCGGGCTGTCGTTCGGGTTACCTTGACCCGGCCAAATCTCAGACACGGTCATAGATGTCCTGCATGCGAACGATGTCGTCCTCGCCGAGGTAGCTGCCCGACTGAATCTCGATCAGATTGAGCGGCACCTTGCCGGGATTCTCGAGCCGGTGCGTGCAGCCCAGCGGAACGAAAATCGACTCGTTCTCCCGCAGCAGGATTTCCTCGTCGTCGCGCGTGACGATCGCCGTACCGTTCACCACAACCCAATGTTCCGCGCGATGATAGTGCTTCTGGAGAGAAAGCTTGGCGCCCGGATTGACGGTGATGCGCTTGACCTGAAAGCGCTCGCCGGCATGGATCGACTGATAATAGCCCCAGGGGCGATGCACGCTGCGGGTCTGGGTTGCGGAGCGATGGCCGTTTGCCTTCAGACGTTCGACCAGCCTGCCGACGTCCTGATCGCGCTTGCGGCTGGTGACGAGGACCACGTCCGGCGAGGCGGCGATGATCAGATCCTCGACGCCCAGCGCCGCCACCAGTTGGCCGTCGTCACCCCGCACGTAGCAGCCCGAGGCATCCTCCATCAGCGCATCGCCGATCACCACGTTGCCTGACGGATCCTTGTCGGCCATCGACCACAAGGCGGACCAGCTTCCGACATCGCTCCAGTCGAATGTGGCGGGAACGACCACCGCATTGTCGGTCTTTTCCATGATCGCATAGTCGATCGAAATCGACGGACACGCCTCGAACGCTTGCGCATCAAGGCGGAGAAAGTCCAGGTCGCGGGTTGCACCCGCCAGCGCGTTGCGGCACGCGGCGAGAACGTCGGGCTCGCGATGTGCGAGCTCGTCGATGAAACGGCGTGCCGGCAGCAGAAATATCCCGCTGTTCCAGAGGTGCTCGTCGCAGGCCAGGAGACGCTCGACGACCACCAGGTCCGGCTTCTCAACGAAGCCGGCGACGTTGCGAATCGGTGAGGCGGCTTCCAGCTCACTGCCCATTCGAATATAGCCAAACCCGGTTTCCGGGCCCGACGGCCGCACGCCGAACAGGACGAATCGACCATACCGCGCGCCCTTGATGCCCGCCGAAATGGCGGTTCGGAACGCCGCGCGATCGCGCACCCAATGATCGACGGGCATCACCAGTATCAGGGCATCCGGATCTCTTTCGCTGGCGAGCAGCGCCGCAACCGCAACGGCGGGAGCCGTATTCCTTCCGCACGGCTCGAGCACGATGGTCGGATCTGCGACACCGACCGCGCGCAGCTGTTCGCCGATCGCGAAGCGATGCTCGGCGTTGGCCAGCACGAGCGGTTCGGTGAACAGCAAGCGATCGTCTACCCGTAGCGCCGTCTGCTGCAGCAGGGTGTTCTCGCCGAGCAGCGAAAGCAGCTGCTTCGGATAGGTTTCGCGTGAAAGCGGCCACAGCCGCGAACCGGCGCCACCCGACAGCAGAACAGGCACTATGCGGCCTCGTGGCTCGATCGTCGCCATTGTCGTCGTCCCCAATGAATTGACGTTGAGATGTATCGAGGCCGGGACCGATCAGTACCCGCTTCCCGACAGGAATTCCTTGCGAATGGTGCGCAGGATGATCAGGAAGTCCAGGCGCAGCGACCACTTCTCGATGTAGTGGAGATCGTAGTCGATGCGCGAGATCGCGCGACCGGACTCCGCCGTGCTGCCCCTGCAGCCGCTCACCTGCGCGAGGCCCGTGATGCCGGGCCGCGCCGTATGCCGCTGGAAATAGAAGGGCACGAGATCCTCGTAGAGCAGGTTCGCCGCCAGCATGCCCGGAACATGCGGCCGCGGTCCGACCAGCGACATATTGCCCTTGAGGACGTTGAACAGCTGCGGGATCTCGTCGAGACTGGTTTTCCGCAGGATCCTGCCGATCGAGGTGACCCGTGCGTCGCCCTGCACCGTCTGGGTCACGCCGCGCACGTCGCAGGCGTCGGTTCGCATGGTGCGAAACTTGTAAATCTTGAAGCGGCGGTTTCGATAGCCGTAGCGGTACTGAAAGAACAACACGGGACCCGGCGACGTCGCCTTTATCGCCAGCGCAATGACGAGCAGTAGCGGTGAGAAGAACAGCAGTGCGCCGCTCGCCGCAACGATGTCGAAGGCTCGCTTTGCGATCGACGACGACGGCTCGGCTCGCGCGCTTCGGCGCAAGCGCCGGCGGCGCCCGGACGAACTGTAAGCGCCGCTGCCCGCGAATTCGACGGGTCGCACCGATATCTGCGCCAGGCCTCTGCCGCGCGGCGTGACATTGTTCCGATTGAAGCTGGCAGTCACAACGGTGGCCATGGCTCTCCCTCTTGCTGGAACCCAACTGGTGGCGTTGACTGACGCGCACGAGAGTCGAGCGCGACGATTTCGCAGAAGCGAATGTGCTCTTCGCGGGCGCGAACGGGTCGCTAAGACTTTCTACAATCGTGTGCGAAGTTTGACGTAACAGCCGGAACTCTCGCCACGATGCTGCGACAGAACGAGCGCAAGATTTGTGCGACGCGATATTCTGGTTTGTTCGGAAGCGCTTAGTTCTGATTGCCCGGCAAATGGGCTGCGCGAGACTGGATGCTGCCATGCTTAACGGAAATCTTCGGAACAAATCCGGGTTTCCACGCACGGACTCTTCATTGGCCGATCAGCGCACCAACGCGCAGATCCGGATGGCCGTCATTTCGTTGTCTTGAAGGAAATTGTGCGCCGAAGATCGGATGCGCGCCGTTGCGATGCGAATGATGATTCGCGTGCACAAGCACATGCCTGTCGTTGCGGCGTTTCAAAGCAGAACAGAGACGGCCGTGATGCGCGAGCCGTCCGCCTCAGGGGAAACGCAGTGATGTCCGAACCTCTGGACAGCCGCGCGCTGCAGCAACATCAAGACCGATTGCCGGACCGGCGGCTCAGAAACCGAATCATCGTCGGTAACGCGATCATATGGATCGTGATCCTGGTCCTGATCCGCCTGATCTTCTTCTAGGCGGATTTCTGGCGGACATTTGATCGCTCCGCCACGCGGATTGACCGCCGCCCGGTTCCATGGTCGACACTTCTGCCGATGCGCCGTCCGTCAGCAGCACGTTCACACTCCGTTGCCGCGTCGGCGCCAGCCGATACGCGCATCTATGTCGTTGGTGACATCCATGGCCGGGCTGATCTGCTCAGCGAGATCACCGATCGGATCGATGACGACGTAAGGCGCCGGCCGATCGCGCAAACCGTCGAGGTCTATCTCGGTGACTACATCGACAGGGGGCCGTACTCCAGAACGGTGATCGATCTGCTTGCGGTCAGGCTTGTCGCACATCATGCGGTGTGCCTGCGCGGCAACCACGAGGCCGTGATGGAACGCTTCCTGCAGAATTCCACTCTGCTGCCATACTGGCAGCAGCTCGGAGGCATGCAAACGCTCGCATCCTATGGCGTCGAATTGCGCGGAGGCACCGAAACGGCCGCCGACGTACGCCGCCGCTTTGTCGACGCTTTTCCGCGCGCACACGAATTGTTCATGCAATGTCTGCGCGATCTGTTCGTTTGCGGCGATTTCCTGTTCGTGCACGCCGGCATTCGTCCAGGCGTTCCGCTCGAGCATCAGGATCCCAACGACCTGATCTGGATCCGCGACGAGTTCCTTGATTCTGCACAGGACCACGGACGATTCATTGTGCACGGACATACACCTGTGCCGTACCCGGACATTCGACACAATCGCATCAACATCGACACTGGCGCGTGGCGAACGGGAACATTGACTTGCGTCGCGATCGAAGGCTCGACGTTTCTCTTTCTTTAACCTGCATGTTTCTTCTGTGACACGCGTGCGAGCTGTAACACGCATGCAATGACTCGTGATTGCGAACAGTTGAATGCATGCGCGCATCTTGCGCAGATGGAACTGCTCGCATCACTTCAATTTTGCCTTGTTTCCTTTTCTAATGTCGAAGGCTGTTACGCACTCATGGAGAGGCAGCCATGCAGCAACGGTCGCTTCGCGCCGGCCTGACACTTCACTTTCTTCTCTTCCTCGTTGCCGTCGCCTGTATCAGCGTCGGCGTTTCGATTCGCGCTTCGGCACAGACACCGCAAGCAGCGGCGTCTGCGGACTCATATGTTCTTGGTCCCAACGACAGGATCAGACTGAAGGTCTACGGCGAGCCGGACATCACCGGCGAGTACGAGATCAACAGCGCCGGTCAGGTTTCAATTCC
>DASWVJ010000365.1:0-2914 GCA_036406295.1 Bradyrhizobium sp. | reverse complement strand
GCCGCTCTCGCTGCGCGCGCACGTGCTTGCCGTGCAGGCCTGGGTCGCGGCCGCCTTCTATCTTTTCATCCTGCTCACCTCGAACCCGTTTGCGCGTATTGTGCCGCCGCCGATCGAGGGCCGCGACCTCAATCCGATCCTTCAGGACGTCGGTCTCGCCGTGCATCCGCCGATGCTCTATCTCGGCTATGTCGGCTTCTCGATCTCGTTCTCCTTCGCAGTTGCCGCCCTCCTCGAGGGGCGGATTGACGCGGCCTGGGCGCGCTGGGTGCGGCCGTGGACGCTGGTCGCCTGGATTTTCCTGACCCTCGGGATCGCGATGGGCTCCTACTGGGCGTATTACGAGCTCGGCTGGGGCGGCTGGTGGTTCTGGGATCCGGTCGAGAATGCCTCGCTGATGCCCTGGCTTGCCGGTACGGCGCTGCTGCATTCGGCTGTCGTGATGGAGAAGCGCAATGCGCTGAAAGTCTGGACTATCCTGCTGTCGATCCTGACCTTCTCGCTGTCGCTGCTCGGAACTTTCCTGGTGCGCTCGGGCGTGCTGACCTCGGTGCATGCCTTCGCCACCGACCCTGCGCGCGGCGTGTTCATCCTGCTCATCCTCTGCATCTTCATCGGCGGCAGCCTCTCGCTCTATGCCCTGCGCGCGCCGTCCCTGAAGCAGGGTGGCCTGTTCGCGCCGATCTCGCGCGAGGGCGCGCTGGTGCTGAACAACCTCTTCCTCACCACGGCTTGCGCCACGGTGTTCGTCGGCACGCTGTATCCGCTCGGGTTGGAGGTCCTGACCGGCGAGAAGATTTCGGTCGGCGCGCCGTTCTTCAATCTGACGTTCGGTCCGCTGTTCGTACCGCTCTTGGTCGCCGTTCCGTTCGGGCCGTTGCTCGCCTGGAAGCGAGGAGACCTGCTTGCGGCTTCGCAGCGGCTGACGGCGGCGGGCATTGCCGCGCTGGTTACGCTCGCCGTGATCTGGGCGTGGATGCGCGGCGGTCCCGTGCTGGCGCCGCTCGCCATTGGTTTGGCCGTGTTCGTGATCGCGGGCGCGCTCAGCGAAATCGCCGAGCGCACCATGCTGTTCCGCATGCCCCTCTCGATATCGTTGCGGCGGGCGCGGGGCATGCCGCGTTCGGCGTGGGGCACGGCATTTGCCCATGCCGGCCTCGGCGTCGCCCTGATCGGCGTCGTCTGCGAGACCACGTGGAACAGCGAATACATCGCGACCATGAGGCCCGATCAAGTGGCCAGGGTCGCGGGCTACGAATTGAAGCTCGAAGGCCTGACGCAGCGGCAGGGTCCGAACTATCGCGAGACGGTGGCGCAGTTTGCGGTGAGCCTTGACGGCCGGGCGTTGCCGGCAATGACGCCGTCCAAGCGCTCATTCACCACGCGCGGCATGTCCACCACCGAAGCAGCCTTGCTGACGCGCGGCGCGAGCCAGCTCTATGTCTCGCTGGGCGATGCCTCAGCCGACGGCGGCATTGCCGTGCGCATCTATCACAAACCGCTCGTGCTGCTGATCTGGTGGGGGCCCGTGCTGATGGCGTTCGGCGGCATGCTGTCGCTGTCGGACCGCCGCCTGCGCGTCGGCGCGCCGAAGCCGGCGAAAGCCGCGCGCGCGTTGCAGGCGGCGGAGTGATGCCGCCGCGCGCCTCACCGCAGAAGAGGAAAGCCGATTAGCGAAGCTGATGTCGGAGAAGGCGCCCGGAGCAAAGGCAAAGCTGATCTACGTAGTGTTACGTAGCTTTATGTGCCGTCGTGTCGCCGCGCCGTTCATCTAATCTTGATCTTTTATTTGGACATTTGCTTGCCCTTCCTCGTCGAGCAAGCCGATGTTTTCCAATAGCAATTTGACTATCCGCTTCCTGGTCGCCTCCGTCGTGGTCGCGCTTTTGATGCTGCTGGCGATCGGCGGCGGTACCGGCTTCGTCGCGGTCCTCTATCTCAATAACGAGATCACGGCGCTGGCCGCAGAGTTCAAATCGCTGAGCGGCCCCGGCCGCGAGCACGCGATGCAGATCTACCAGGAGGCGCAGGCGGCGTTCTCATACTTCCTGATCGCCTGCGGCGTGATCGCGGTGGTTGCGCTGACGGTCTGCCTGTTGGCCTATCTTGCGGTCCGCAACGGCGTGATGCGGCCGCTTGCCGCCATCGTGCATGCGATGCGCGAGGTGGCGGAGCAGAAGTTTGACACGCCGATCCCCGGTCTTGGCAGGGACAACGAGATCGGCCTGCTCGCCGGTGCGCTCGAAGTGTTCAAGACCAACGGCATGGAGCGCCAGCGGCTCACCGAACAGGAGCTGCGCGATGCCCACAACCAGCGCGAGCGTAGCCGCTATCTCGACGAGAAGATCCGCGGCTTCAACGGCCTCGTCGCCAATGTAGTCGGCAGTGTCGCTTCATCAGCCGTTCGCCTGAAAGGCAATGCCGAGACGCTTTCGCGCGCCGCCAACGACACCAGTGACAAGGCGAGCGCCGTCGCCAGCGCCGCGGGCCAGGCCAGCACTAGCGTGCAGACGGTCGCGGCGTCCTCCGAGCAGATGACGACCTCGATCGCGGCGATCAGCCAGCGCGTCACCGACGCTACCCAGCGCGCCGAGGGCGCGGTGGCGCAGGCGCGCCAGAGCGCCGATACCATCCATGCGCTGTCGGATGCGGCCGAGAAGATCGGCGCGGTCGTTCAACTGATCCAGACTGTGGCCTCCCAGACCAACCTGTTGGCGCTGAACGCGACGATCGAGGCCGCGCGCGCCGGCGAGGCCGGTAAGGGGTTTGCGGTGGTTGCCTCCGAGGTGAAGAACCTCGCCAGTCAGACCAGCAAAGCAACGGAAGAAATCTCGCAGCAGGTCACGAGCATCCAGGTGATCACGGCGGATACGCGCGGCGCCATCGATGGCATCTCCAATACGATCGCGGAGAT
>DASWVJ010000364.1:0-19932 GCA_036406295.1 Bradyrhizobium sp. | reverse complement strand
CTTGGTATACCTCGGAATGTCACCACCACTTACCTTGCCTTACTATCTGGAAAAAAGGTTAGTGGTATTAAATTAATGTAACTAACGCTTGACTATCATGGTGGAGCAGTCATGAAACGGATCGATCTCGATCGGATGAGCACCGACGACCTATGGTCGCTGCATGTTGAGGTCGCTCAATTATTGCAGCAAAAAATCCAACAGGAAAAAGCGCAGCTGGAAAAGCGCCTGAAGCTGCTGGAAATCCCAGCGTCAGGGCGTCGACCCTATCCGCCGGTATTCCCGAAATATCGCAATCCTGATCAGCCCTCACAGACCTGGACCGGTCGTGGCAAGCAGCCGCGCTGGCTGGCTGCGCAATTGCGCTCGGGCAAAAGGATCGACGATTTCAGAATTAAAAGGGCGGTCGCCGGACGATAAGCCGCGGACCGCGCGTCAATTGTCGGACGCAAGCGCGCATTGGGCCTGACCATCATCATGTTCAATTTGGAAGCGCGCTACTTGCCTGGCGATGATGCCGCTGTTTGAAGGCTGACACGACGCTTTGATCAAGCAGGCATGTGCCTTTCCTGAACCTCAGCCTCTTAGAAGGGCGGGCTGAAACGGATATCAAGGGCAATGGTTCGATGCTGCCGAGCCGACCATTTCGCGAACCTTGCGCGATACTGTTTGCGCGCAGCCGATATCGCACGTCGTGCCCTTCCGACATCTGCGATGAATGAGTAAGAGTCGATCTGGACAGCGCCTCATACCGGATCATCCTGCTTTCGGTACCTCGCGGGTCCATATCTTGGTTTGGGGTGATTTGACCGATCTCGCGCGTAAGACCTGAGGGTTGTGCCCTTCGTGACGGTCTCCCTGATCTGGACGGTGACGTGGTCGGCCTGGATAAAGAACGCGGGTACGGGGGCGCGTCATGGACATATCTTCGATCATCGCGAACGGGAAGGCGGACACGGTGCGCGGTGGCGGTTGGAGCGACATTGCGATCGGCTGACCGACACGGTCACTGCCGTTGCACATCAAGCTTTATATCCCGCGCACCGAAACCGATGTGTAATCCGTCATCTCATGGCGTTTAATGCCGTTCGGCGCAGCGCGGAAGACGCGCATGTTCTCGAACTCGGGATGGCGGGTAGTTGCCAGCTCAATTCCGTCCGCAACGCACTTGGAGGTTTAGTCAGCCGCACAAATAGCTTCTCACTTTTGGCCCTATTGAACCTCCGAATCACCTATATTTTAGCAAAATAACTTCCACAGTTGGCGATTGAGTCGACGCGTTGGATGGATCGTGGATGCCTTGATGATGCTGGATACAGCGATGGCGCAATCCGAAGACGGGCTGAGTGAATCCGGGATGAAGAAGCTCAGCTTGGAACCAATGTCGGCGGACGAACTTTGGGAGTTGTATGAACTGGTGGCTTCCGAGCTGAGTCGCAAAATTGCAGCCGAGCGAGACGTTCTTGAGCACCGGTTGCGCAAGCTTGGCGTCGCCAGTAGCGAGTTGAGGCGCGAGCGACGTCCATATCCGAAGGTTTTTCCGAAGTATCGCAATCCGAAAAATCACAGCGAGACGTGGGCGGGCCGCGGCAAGCAACCACGTTGGCTGACAAATCAGCTCCTATCCGGAAAAAAATTGACTGACTTTCTGATCCGTTGAGCGGTTGCGAGTTCAGTGAAACTCCGGTGACCGTGATCCTTCCAGTTGCGCAATCGCCAGCAGCAGGTTGTCTCGCCGCGCTCTAAGCCGCCATGCCGAGAGACCTGTGCATTCCTCTTCAATTTCGATGTCGGCCTCGAGCTGCTGACCTAAGGATTGCAGGCTGAAAGTGAGCGTTTCAATTTGCTCCAGAATTCGTTCGTAGCGTTTGGTTAATATCCTTAAACGGGACGCATCTCTCATTGAACCGCCTCGGTTTGATACAATCGGCTCCCCATCATTGAAGCGGCTGCAAATCAGGTGCCGAATGCATCCTGAAAATTGCGCGGTTCCTGCACCAGTATCGGCACCACGTCGGGGAGCCCAGCCACAAACCATGCGGTTAAGAGGCGATCGGGCGAGTGTGACTGCTCCAGTCTGAGAGCTGGACTGGAATCTGTTACGGCCTTGTATCGCGCATGGCGCTCAAGACTAACGGCATATGCGACGCCCCTGCTGTTGCGAACAGACTGAGGTTCCAGGTGGCGGCGGTTGGGGAGGTTGAATCGGAAGCACCGTCGGACCTGTCATCGTACAGGCCGTCATCGGGCAGTTCGCGGGAAGCAGATCTCCCGGATTTGTACAAACGGACTGCATTCGCCCGTTGACGCACTGACAGCTACATTTTGCCTCGACGTCGGTCGAAGAGATCAATCCAACAAACAAGGCGACGACCACCCTGACACGAGTCATCAATACCTCTTTCAGCTTGGGCCAGCCTGGATGCGTCCCTCGAACCATTGCTTCAGCAAGTTCGGCAGCGAAGGCCTCCATTGTCAGAGCCTCCCTCGGGCATCGCCGTGTCTTATACTGCTCCTGCGGCAACTTTCGGGAAAATGCACCCCAGATATGCCGCGGCGCGGCATATAGGGGGCTGTGCATGCATGGCCAAACCAGTGCATGCTGCGCGCCAACGAAATCAGGCCCGGGCAAGGGCCGCAGGGAGTGCGGGCAAGGTTCATCATGGCATTGCTGGAAGTTGGGCTGGACGACAAGTACCGGCTGGATGCGAAGCGGATCTTTCTGTCGGGAACGCAGGCCCTGGTCCGGCTGCCGATGCTGCAGCGAGAGCGCGATCGCGCAGCGGGGCTGAACACCGCGGGTTTCATTTCCGGCTATCGCGGCTCGCCGCTCGGCATGTATGACCACGCGCTGTGGCGCGCAAAGTCGTTCCTGCAGCAGCATGACATCGCCTTCGTCCCCGGTCTCAACGAGGACCTCGCCGCGACCGCCGTGTGGGGCAGCCAGCAGGTTGGCATGTTCCCCGGCGCCAAGGTCGATGGCGTGTTCGGCATCTGGTACGGCAAGGGCCCGGGAGTCGACCGCTCGCTCGATGCGCTCAAGCACGCGAACTCGGCGGGAAGTTCGAAGAACGGCGGCGTCATTGCGCTTGCCGGTGACGACCATGGCTGCCAGTCCTCGACGCTGGCGCATCAGAGCGAACAGGTGTTTGCAGCGGCGCTGATGCCGGTGATCAATCCGGCGACGCTGCAGGACTATCTCGATCTCGGAATTTTGGGATTCTCGCTGTCGCGTTTCTCTGGATGTTGGGTCGGCTTCAAGGCGATCTCGGAAACGGTCGAGAGCTCCGCTTCGATCGTCAGCGACATCGATCGCATCAAGATCGTCACGCCCGACGATTTCGAGATGCCGCCGGGCGGCCTCTCGATCCGCTGGCCCGATCCGCCGCTGGAGGCCGAGAGGCGATTGCACGGCCCCAAGATGGAAGCGGTCGCGGCCTTCGCCCGCGCCAATCGTTTCGACCGCATCGTGCTGGATTCCAGGCCGGCGCGACTCGGCATCATGGCGACCGGCAAGGCCTATCTCGATCTGCGCCAGGCGCTCGCCGATCTCGGCATCAATGATGCCGAGGCGCAGGCGCTGGGCCTGCGCATCTACAAGGTCGCGCTGACATGGCCGCTGGAAGCGCACGGCGCGCTCTCCTTCGCCGAAGGCCTGCAGGATGTGCTTGTGGTCGAGGAGAAGCGCGGCTTCATCGAGGACCAGCTCATCCGTATCCTCTACAACATGGATGCTTCAAAGCGTCCATCCGTTGTTGGCAAGCGCGACGAGAGCGGCGCGGTGCTGCTGCCGGGCGAGGGCGAACTGACGCCGACCATGGTGGCGGCTGCCGTGGTGGCGCGCCTGCGCAAGCTCGGCCATCGCAGCCCCGCGCTGGAGCAGCGTCTTGCCAAGCTCGAAGCTTTCGACCGTCCCGCCGATGGCATCGGTGCTGCAAAACTGCAGCGCACGCCGTATTTCTGTTCCGGCTGCCCGCACAACACCTCGACGAAAATTCCGGACGGCAGCCGAGCCATGGCCGGCATCGGCTGTCACGGCATGGCGCTGTCGATTCCCGCCCGCCGCACCTACACCATCTCGCATATGGGCGGCGAGGGCGTCGCCTGGATCGGCCAGGCGCCGTTCACCAACGAAAAGCACGTCTTCCAGAATCTCGGCGACGGCACCTATACGCATTCCGGCCTGCTCGCGCTGCGCGCCGCGGCGGCCGCCGGCGTCAACATTACCTACAAGATTCTCTACAACGACGCGGTGGCAATGACCGGCGGTCAGCCCGCCGAGGGCGGCTTCAACGTCTCGCAGATCGCCCATCAGGTCGCGGCCGAGGGGGCAAAGCGTCTCGCCATCGTCACCGATGATCCCTCGAAATATCCGGCCAATTTCTTCCCGCCGCTCGCCACCGTGCACCACCGCCGCGAGCTCGACGCGGTACAGCGCGAACTGCGCGACGTATCTGGCCTGACAGTACTGATCTACGACCAGACTTGTGCGGCGGAAAAGCGCCGCCGCCGCAAGCGCGGGCTCTATCCCGATCCGCCCAAGCGCGTCTTCATCAACGAGCGCGTCTGCGAAGGCTGTGGCGACTGCTCGCAGGTCTCGAACTGCGTTTCAGTGCAGCCGCTGGAGACCGAGCTCGGCCGCAAACGCCGCATCGACCAATCCAACTGCAACAAGGATTTTTCCTGCATCGAAGGCTTCTGCCCGAGCTTCGTCACCGTACATGGCGGCAAGCTGCGCAAGGCCGACCGCACCGCAGCCGATCCATCGGCGCTGTTTGCCGACCTGCCGCGGCCGGTGACGGCGAAGCTGGAAGGACCCTTCAATATCCTCGTCACCGGCATCGGCGGCACCGGCGTCATCACGATCGGCGCGTTGCTCGGCATGGCCGCCCATGTCGACGGCAAGGCCTGCTCGACGCTGGATTTCACCGGCCTGTCGCAGAAGAACGGCGCGGTCATGAGCCATGTCCGGATTGCGCCTGAAGCCGACGATCTCTCCAGCGTCCGCATCGCGCCCGGCAATGCCGATCTCATCCTCGGCTGCGACATCGTGGTTGCAACGTCAGCCACGGCGCTGAGCCGCGCCGAGCGCGGCGTTACCCGCGCCGTCGTCAATGCCGACCTGCTGCCGACCGCGAGCTTCGTCATCAATCCCGACATCGATTTCGAGATGGGCGCGATGCGCGATGCGCTGGGCGGCGCCGTCACAGCGGATCATCTCGACATTCTCGATGCCACCGGGCTCGCCACCGCGCTGATGGGCGATGCCATCGCCACCAACGCCTTCATGCTCGGCTTTGCTTTCCAGCGCGGCGCGATCCCGCTTTCGCTTGAGGCGATCCAGAAGGCGATCGAGCTCAACGGCGCCGCGATCGAGATGAACAAGATGGCGTTCGCCTGGGGCCGGCTCGCCGCTCATGATTTGCCGCGCGTCGTTTCTGCCGCGCGCTTCAAGTCGAGCGCAACGGCGCCCGTGAAGAATACGCTCGATGAAGCTATCGCTTTCCGTGCGAAATTTCTCACCGACTATCAGGACGAAGCTTATGCCAAGCGCTATCTCGCCGAGGTCGAGCGTGTCCGGGCGGCGGAAGCCAAGGCGGCTCCCGGCTCGACCGAGCTCACGGAGGCCTTCGCCAAGGGTCTGTTCAAGCTGATGGCCTACAAGGATGAGTACGAGGTCGCGCGGCTCTACAGCGACGGCGAATTCGCCAAGGCGCTGCAGGCGCAGTTCGAGGGCGATCCCGGCCTGAAGGTGCAGCTGGCGCCGCCGCTGCTCGCCCGCCGCGACAAGGTCACTGGCCGTTTGCAGAAGCGCGAATTCGGCCCCTGGGTGTTCAAGGCGTTCGGCGTGCTCGCCAGGCTAAAGGGTCTGCGCGGCAGCGCGCTCGACATTTTCGGCTATACCGCCGAGCGCAGGATGGAGCGCGCACTGCCGGGCGAATATTCAGCCATGATCTTCCGGTATCTCGACGGCAAGCTCGATCTGCCGCGGCTGGTTGCGCTGGCGAAGATGCCGGAAGTCGTGCGCGGCTACGGCCACATCAAGGAAGCCAACGTCGCGCGCTACCGCGCCGAATGCGCGCGCATCGAGGGTGAGATCGGCCAGCGGGTGGCGCAAGCGGCGGAGTAGGCACCAGGCGATGCAGTTCGGCATCTTCGATCAGAACGACCGCGGCCCATATTCCCTCTCGGAGCAATATGAGAAGCGGCTCGAGCTGATCGGGTTCTACGACCGCGCCGGCTTTCGCACGTATCACATGAGCGAGCATCACTCGACGCCGCTCAATCTGGCGCCTTCGCCGAGCGTGTTTCTGGCCGCCGTCTCCCAGCGCACGCGCCGCATCCGCCTCGGCGCTCTGGTCTACGTGCTGCCGACGCACCACCCGCTGCGGCTCACCGAGGAAATCTGCATGCTGGATCACCTCAGCGGCGGTCGCATCGAGGTCGGCATCGGCCGCGGTGCCTCGCCGCACGAGCTCGACTATTTCGGCGTCGATCACGAGCAGGCGCAGGCGATGTATGTCGAGGCCTTTGCCGTCATCATGCAGGCGCTGACCAAAGACGAGGTCAATTTTTCCGGCAAGCACTATCAATACAGCAATGTCCCGATCGACCTGAAGCCGGCGCAATTGCCGCATCCGCCGCTGTGGTACGCCGTGCCGGTGCCGGAGGGTGCGGCGTGGCCGGCGCAAAACGGCATCAACATTGTTTGCGGCGGACCGATCCAGCGCGCGCGGGAGATCTCGGATCGCTATCGCGCCGAATGGGCCGCCGCCGGTCATGCGTCCGAGCAATTGCCGCTTATCGGCATCAACCGCTTTGTCGTCTGCGCCGATACCGACCGCGAGGCGATGGAGCTCGGCCGCCGCGCCTGGCCGGTGTTCTTCAAGAGCTTCATGAAGCTCTGGAACCTGCACGGCACCCAGCCGCGCTATGCGCGCATCCCCGATGATTTCGAAGCCGTGGTAAAGAGCGGTGGCGGCATCGTGGGTTCGCCCGGCACTATCCGCGAGCAGGTCAGCCGCATGGCGGGCGAGGCCGGCGCCAGCTACTTCATCAGCCAGTTCTCCTTCGGTGATCTCACCCAGGAAGAAGTGCTGCATTCCGCCGGCATCTTCGCCCGCGAGGTGTTGCCCCTGGCGCGCGAGCGCGTGGCGCAGGCGGTGTAGCCGGCGCTGGTCGGCGCGCGATTCCCACAATGCGCCAATCTGTCCCGCTCATCGCCGGTGGCAGAAGCCGGCCGATGCGCTACCTTCCGGGAAGACACAGGGAACGAAGAAGATGCAAACGAAATTCAATCGCCGCCACTTCATCGCTGCCGGTGCGGCAACCGCCGCGATGCCCTTCCTGCGGCGCGGCGCCTCGGCGCAGGCCGCCTGGCCGTCGCGCAATATCCGGATGGTCTGCAGCTACCCGGCAGGCGGGCAGACCGATTTGCTTGCGCGCGCCTTCGGCGATTTCATCTCCCGGCAGGTGGGCAAGACCGTTGTCATCGAAAACAAGGCGGGCGCTTCGGGCGCGATCGGTACCCAGGAAGTCGCGCGCGCCGAACCGGACGGCCACACCATCCTGTGCTCCATCTCCACCACCTATGTGATGAACCGGGCCATGATCAAGAATCCCGGCTACGACATGGACAAGGACCTGACGCTGGTCAGCGTCATCCCGGGCGCCGGACTGTTGCTGGTCGCGAAGCCGAAATCGGGCATCAAGACGCTGAACGACTTCGTCGCTTTTGCGAAGAAGAGCGGCAAGGTGAACTTCGGCACCTACAGCGCGGGCTCGGCACCGCATATGACGATCAATGAGCTGAACAAGCAGTATGGCCTCAACGTCGAGCCTATACACTATCGCGGCGAGGCGCCGATGTGGACGGGTCTGGCGGAAGGCTCGCTCGATGTCGCGATGGGCAGCTACACGGCTGCGCAATCCGTCCTGCAAAGCAATCACGGCGTCGTCTTCGCGGTGCATTCGAAGAAGGTCGATGCGATCCCCAACGTCAAGACGCTGCCGGAGCAGGGCGCGACATCGAAATTCTTCACCGTCAGCGGCTTCACCGGCTGGGCGCTGCCGAAAGCGACGCCGCAGCCGATCGTCGACCGCCTGGCAGAGCTCTGCGTGGCGGCAGGCGGTGATCCCAAGGTGAAGGAGGTTCTCGCCACCTTCGTGCTGGAGCCGCCGATCGGCTTCAAGGAAAGCAATGCGCTGTATCAGCGGGAATTGCCGGTGTGGATGGAGGCCGCGAAGTCGCTAGGCCTCGAGCCTGCGTGACGGCGGCGGCCGTCAGCGGAGCCGCGGTGAAGCCGCGATCAGCGCCGCGGCGGCAAATGCCAGTATTGCCGCAAGCTGAAAGGTCTGCTGGAAGGCTTCCACGAAGGCATGGCTGGCGTTCAGGATTTCGAACAGCATCAGCGCAATCGACGCAGCGGTCACGGTGCCGAGCGTTCGCGTCAGCAGGACGAGACTGCCGGCAACGCCGCGCTCGCCCAGCGGAAGCGCTGCGGTGACGATGTCCGAATAGGCAAGCTGGAACACGCCGAGGCCCGCTCCCTGCACGATAAGTCCGGCGATCCGCAGGATCGTCGGGGTTTGCTCCGTCCACGCGCCGATCCAAAGCAGGCCGGCGCCGATGGCGGTCGCACCTGCCATCGTCAGCCACTTGGCGGAAATGTGCCGCCCGACGAGGCGCCCGCCGATCGGCGCCGCCAGCACGGCTCCTGCAGCGGCCGTCGCCAGGATGGCGCCGCCCTCGGCCAGCGAGTAGCCGGGGACGCGCGCCAGAAAGTAGGGCACCAGCAGCCAGACCGAAAAGGCGGCGAGATTGGCCAGCACGCTGACGAGGTTGAGCAGCGCAAATCCTCCCTGCCTGAGCAGGCCGACCGCGATGATCGGACGCGCCGCGCGAGACTCCCGGAAAATGAAGCCGGCAAACGCCATCGCCGACGCCAGGGCGAACCAGACGGCGGACAATTCGCGGAGACGGTTGATGGCCATCAGCATCGTGACGAGGCCCAGCACCAGTGCGATGCCACCGAGCAGGTCAAAGCGGTCGCTGGCCTGGCGCGGCGGCGATGCCGGCATGCCGCGGAGCAGCAGCAGCGCCGCGATCGCGATCGGAATTCGAAACCAGAAAACCGCCGGCCAATCCCAAACCGCCGTCAGGGCGCCGCCAAGCAGAGGACCAAGCATCAGGCCGAGTGACAGTATCATGGTATAGACGCCGAGCGCCCGGCTGCGCCGCTCCTCGCCATAAACAGCCGTCACCAGCGCCACGCCGCAGCTCAGCACCAGCGCCGCGCCGACGCCCTGCAGGCAGCGAAAGACCAGCAGCGCGCCGTAGCTCGGCGACCAACTGACGAGAAGCAGCGCCACCGCGCTGCAGATCAGGCCGATCCGGAAAACCAGGGCGTGGCCGACCATGTCGCCGATGCGCCCGAGCGCCAGCAGCAGGCTGGCATAGGTCAGCACGTAGCAGATGACCACCCACTGGATGTCGCCGATCGACAGACCAAATCCCCGGGTGATGGCGGGAAAGGCGATATTCACTGATGTGTCGAGCTGCGTTGTTGCCGTGCCGAGCCCGATCATGGCGACCTGCCACGGTTTGGCATGGAGCAGGCCGGCCGATGCTCGGGGCGGCTGGCGTTCGATCGAAGGCACGGTGCAGTCCGCCGACGGCTGTCAGGCCGGCGCGAAGGTGATCGCGCCATCGCCGGCGACGTCGCGCGTCAGCCGCCCGATCGAGGCGAGCATGTTCAGATGAGCAAGCGCTTCGCCGAATGCCTGGCGCGGATTGGCGTAGAGCACGCGCGGGAATATTTCCTGCGCGACGAGAAACGCGTTCGTCCTGCCGTTGACGGCCGACGCCACGTCCTCGAGACGGGCCAGATGATGCTCGCGCAACTGGGCGAGCCGCGTATGCAGTCCGCGGAACGGCAGGCCGTGTGAGGGCAGCACCAGCGTGTCCGGCGGCAGCGCCTCGAGCCGATTCAGCGAATCCAGATAGTCCTGCATCGGATTGGCCTCCGGCTGCGCCTGGGGCGCGATCACCGATGGCGTCATATGCGACAGGATCTGGTCGCCCGCGATCAGGATTTTGTCGCTCGCGCAGAAGAACAGCGCATGCTCGACCGAGTGCCCGCCTGCCGTGATGATCTGCCACTCGCGCCGTCCCATGGCGAGCACGTCGCCGTCGCGAATGCGCGTGAATTCGCGCGGCGGCCGCGAGCCCAGAAATTTCGGTCGCCGCTGGGCTTCGACGATCCCGGCGACATCATCGTCCGACGCGCCGTTCCGCTTCAGGAAGGAGGCGAAATGCTCGTCAGACGCTTCCTCGCGCTCATGCCACATCTTCCAGCCGTTGAGCCATTCGGCCATCGGCATGCGGACGGCGCATTTCATTTCCTTCGCGAAATATCCGGCAAGGCCGAAATGATCGGCATGCGCGTGGGTGCAGGCGAGGTTCTGCAAGGGGCGGGCGCGCAGCAGACCCCGCCACAGCGTGTCCCATATCTCGAATGTGTCGTCGGTGTTCAAGCCGCAATCGATCATGGTCCATCCCGGTCCGTTGTCGAGCAGCCAGCAATTGACGTGATTGGGGGCGTTGGGCATCGGGAGCCGTACCCAGAACAGTCCCGGCAAGAAGTCTGTCAATTCGCCCCAGGCCGGCGGGCGCTGTACCGCGAAATTCAGATCGTCAGACATGTCGTTGCCCCGGCCGCGTCGAATTGCGCATGATTTCAGGCCGGCGCGTCGGCCTGAGCGTCGTGCAAGCTTACGCGATTTGGCCGGGCCATCAACGCCGCCCTGGAACTACTTTGCACACGGATACTGCCAGCAGCCGCGTCCCAAGGTCGTGCGCGGCGCTTGAGATAGCTGAGCACGATAGCCGTTGGACGGCAGCTTGAGCGTCGCGGTCCAGCGCGGCCAGTCATACAAGCTGTAGCGCCATCGTCGGCGAAGGATGCGAAGGTTGGCGTTGACAGGCGGGAATGCGTCATGTGTCATTCGACATGCTGGACCGATACCAACGAGAAGGAAGAAAACATGAGCGATCTCTGGCTCCCCTCGCTGAAGACGGATACTCCCCAGGCGGGCTTCGAGCTTGCCGTCAAGCTTTCGCGCATGGGCGTGAAGGTCACGCAGCCGTCCGACGAAGTCCGGTCTCATCTGCGTGCCGCCTACGACCATGACGCCGCGCAGCTGATCGCCTCCTCGCATGTCATCGCGGTGCATTTCCAGACTGTAGCGGCCGCCAACAACTGGTGGCGTTAGCGGGAGCCGGATGGCCCGTCACATCGTCGCGCGCTTGACCTCGCCCGAGCCCGGCGTCCATGTTCGCGACCGCGTCGGCGAACTGCCCCGCTGTTCCTGCGGCCGGGAATTCGACATGCGCACCGGACAATCATGGTTCGATCCGAACCGTGTGACAGTTCGCTCCCGTCCGGTCGCGGTCAGCGCCGAGTTGCAGAAAAGGCCTTATGTGGCCGAGACCTTTCCGGTCCAGATCGAAGACAGCTACGTTATCGTCGAGGCGTAAGGCCGCAGCCAATTCCATCCATCATCTGATCCGAAGGAGAGTATCCATGACGCACGCCATCCGCTTTCACAGAACCGGCGGCCCCGAAGTCCTTGTCTGGGAGGAGGTGCAGGTCGGCAAGCCCGGTCCGGGCGAGGCACGCATCCGTCACACTGCTGTCGGCCTCAACTTCATCGACATCTACAACCGTTCCGGTCTCTATCCGGTGCAGCTGCCGAGCGGGCTCGGCGGTGAGGGGGCTGGCGTGGTCGAGGAAGTGGGCTCAGGCGTCACCGATCTGAAGCCCGGCGACCGTGTCGCCTATGGCAATTCGCCGGTCGGCGCCTATTCCGAAGCGCGACTGATCCCGGCCGATCGCCTGCTTAAAGTTCCTGACGGCATCGACGACAAGACCGCGGCGGCCATGATGCTGAAGGGCCTGACCGCGCAATACCTGATCCGCCAGACCTATCGCGTCAAGGCGGGCGACACCATCCTGCTGCATGCCGCGGCCGGCGGCGTCGGCCTCATCCTGTCCCAGTGGGCCAAGCATCTCGGCGCCACCGTGATCGGTACCGTCGGCAGCGACGACAAGGCCAAGCTTGCCAAGGCCCATGGCTGTGCCCACACCATCGTCTACACCAAGGAGGATTTCGTGAAGCGCGTCGAGGAGATCACCGGCGGCAAGAAGTGCCCCGTGGTCTACGATTCCGTCGGCAAGGACACTTTCTTGAAGTCGCTGGATTGTCTGGCGCCGCTCGGTGTCGTCGCGCTGTTTGGGCAATCTTCCGGCGCGGTCGAGCCGTTCAATCTCGGACTGCTCGCCGCCAAAGGCTCGCTCTATGTCACCCGCCCGACGCTGTTCACCTATGCGGCGAAGCGCGAGAACCTCGTCGCCATGGCCAATGAGCTGTTCGACGTCGTCAAGTCAGGCGCGGTCAAGATCGAGGTACATCAGACCTATCCGCTCAAGGACGCGGCGAAAGCCCACGCCGACCTCGCCGCACGCAAGACCACGGGATCGACGGTGTTTCTGGTGTGAGATTCGAACGAACTGTATCGGCGAAACGTACCCTCTTCCCTTGCGGGAGAGGGTCGCTTCGCGAAGCGAAGTGGGGTGAGGGTCTGTTTCCGCGCGTACGACTCTCACGATGTGCCTGCGGATAGAACCCCTCATCCGGCGCTTCGCGCCACCTTCTCCCACAAGGGGAGAAGGTAACGTTGCTAGCTCAATCCCCTGATCGTCGCCTTGACGATGGTGGCGATCTCGTCGCGTAGCGCTGCGACCGGCACCGCGATCAGCTTCTGCTCGAGGCCAAGGCTGACCATGCCGTGCACGGCGGCGAACAGGCTGCGCGCGGTGACGCCGAGTTCGTCCGCGCTCCATTTCGGAAACAGTTTTGCGAGCGGATGGTAGATGTGGCGGAACAGGCTCATCTGCTCCTCGATCGCCCATTCCGGCACGGGCTTGTCCGGCGCCATGCGGTGCTCGAACAGTGAACGCCATAGTTCGAGGTTGTCAGCCGCGAAATCACAATAGGCGACCGCGATGCGCACCAGCGCCTCCGTGGGCGAGGGAGCGCCCTCGCTTTCCGCCGCGGTCAGCGCGCTGTCCAGCCGCGCCAGCGTCCGTGAGCCCACGCGCAGGACAAGTTCGTCCATATCGGCGACGAGATTGAACACGGCGCCGTTGGCGACGCCGATTTCGCCTGCCAGCTCCCGGCTTTTCAGCCCGCTGAGACCTTTCGCCGCAATGGCCTTCTCCGCCGCGACGATCAGGGCCTCGCGCTGTTTTGCTCGTCTTTCCAGGGTCTTAGACATCCACTAACCGCTCTTTTGAGCATCGCTCAAATATTTCTTGAGCGATGCTCAAAATGTGCTACAAAGCATCTGTGAGCAATGCTCATAACAGGGAGCCAATAATGTTCAAGACCGTTTTGACAATTTTCCGCGGCAGCGTGGCTGCGGCGGGGGAGGAGCTGGAAGACCGGACGGCGCTTGTCATCCTCGACCAGCAGATGCGCGACGCGGCCGCTGCCGTCGACCGCAGCAAGCGCACCTTGGCGCTGGCGATTGTGCAGGACCAGCAGGAAGGCCGCCGGCTGGAGGCGACCAACGCCCGCATCACCGACCTCGAGCTGCGTGCCACCGCGGCGCTCGATGGCGGCCGTGAGGATCTCGCCCGCGAGGCGGCGCAGCAGATCGCCGGTCTCGAGGCCGATCGCGACGCCGCGATGACCGCGCGCACGCTGTTTGCCCAGGAGATTGTGCGGCTGAAGCGCCACGTCGCCAACGCTGAAGCGCGCCTGACCGAGCTCGATCGCGGCCGCCGCATCGCGCGCGCCTCGGAAGCTGTGCGCAATCTGCGCCGCGGCGGCATCGAGGCGGCGCGGCCTTACGAATCGACGCTGCCAGAAGCGGAAGCCACGTTGAAGCGCCTGCGCGAACGGCAGATCGAGGCGCAAGCCGCCGACGAGGCGCTGATCGAACTCGACGCCGCCAGCGGCCCGCTCGCCACCGCCGAGAAGCTGGCCGAGCAGGGCTTTGGCCCTCGCATCAAATCAACCGCGGACGACGTGCTCGCGCGGCTGAACGCCAAACGCACGCAGACGACCTGAACTGCCAAGCTGTCGAACTGAAACGCAAACCTGAACCCACATCACAAGGAGAACTGCCATGAACAACCACCCCACCGCCGCCCAGCACAGCCCCGCCTGGGTCGCTTTCACCTACCTCTCGTTCGGTGCCTCGGCCTTCATGGTCGGCATCGGCATCTGGTTCCTGCCGCTGGAGCTGTCGATCAAGGGCTATCTCACCATGGGCTTTTTGATGCTGGTGCAGTCTTGCATCACCATGACCAAGACGATGCGCGACAACCACGAGAGCGGCAAGCTGGTCAACCGCATCGAGGACGCCAAGGCCGAGCGCCTCTTGATGGAAGTCGAGCGCAACGCGCGCGCGGCGTGAGGACGAAGGGAGGTGAAGCAGCGGCGCGGCGGGCGGCAATGCCCGCCGCCTGCTCCCACCACAGACCCATCCGCAATTACAACCTCATCAAAGGTGACGAAAATGAAGAGAGCACTTGCGTTCCTCGTGTTCGGCCCATTGCTGGCCTCGGGTACAGCCTTGCTGGTGATGGCGCAGTCCAGTGGGCCGGATCATGGATTTGCGAAAATACTCGCGACCGCCGTATTCTTCTTCACTTTGCCCGTAGCGGCGATCACCGCGTGCGTCGATGGTGTCTTGGATGACATATCCATCGCGTTGAGAGCGGTATTGTCCGCCACTGCCGGCGCTTTGGTCGCGAGCGTTTTGGCCTTCGTCCTGTTCAGCTGGATGTTTCCGCCCGCAGCATGGCTCTATTTCGCGTTCGGCGGCGCCACCTGCATGGGCGTGTGCTCCCTGCTCACGAGCGAATTTGGCTTGCGGCCAGCCATATCGACGGAGGCCTGACGTGGTTTGGTTCAGAACAAAGCTTGGATGGCTTCTGTGCCTTGCAGGCACTGGCATTGGTCGCGGTCATGTGCCGCAACTAGCGTCGTCATTCAAACATCCTTTACCTTCTCGCAACCCGTTCCGTTTCGCTCAAGGCTCCTTAAGATAGACATGCGCACATCCTCCCGGATCACGGGCAGACGGAATGGCATCTGTCAGCACACACGTTCGATCGGCGTCCGGAAAGCTGCGCGGCCATGCAGCCTTCTGGCTGAAGGCGTTTGCCCAGCCGACCATTGATCTGACGCTTCGCACCCATGAAGGGCTGACGACGCGGATCGTCGAAAGCCCGGGCAGGGTGCTCTCCGAGGATGAGCTCGAACGGCTGGTCGCGCGGCTGCGTGTCGTTGCCGGCAAGACGCTGCCGGCGGGCGATCTCACCTATGGCATCTTCTCGGGCGAGCGCGAGTGCCTTTCGCGCGCCATCGTCACGCTGATCTCCGAGGAAGCGAGTGGCCGCCCGGTCGCCTTCAATGCGCTGTCGGTCATGCCAGTCGACCTCGACGGGCAGCCCACTGAAGTCACCCATCTCGGACTCGTGATGGTCGATCCTGACGTGCGTGGGCAGGGGCTGTCCTGGGTGCTCTACGGCCTCACCACGCTGGTCCTCTTCATTCGCGGGGGCTTGCGCCCAAAATGGATTTCCAATGTCAGCCAGGTGCCGGCGGTCTGCGGCATGGTGTGCGAAACATTCTCGGATGTCTTCCCGTCGCCGCAAGCGAACGCCCGCGCCAGCTTCGCGCATCTGCAGCTGGCGCGCGGCATCATGCGGGCTCATCGCGCCGTGTTCGGCGTCGGCGAGGAAGCCGGCTTCGACGAGGCGCGCTTCGTCATCACGGATGCCTATACCGGCGGCTCCGACGCGCTGAAGAAATCCTTCGACGTCGCGCCAAAGCATCGCGATGAGCAATACAATGCTTTCTGTGCCCACGAGCTGGATTATGCGCGCGGCGACGATCTCCTGCAGATCGGTCGCATCGATCTTGCCGCCGCACGGCGCTATCTGACGAGCGAAGTGCCGGCCGGTTCGATGCCTGCGCTGCTCGCCGCTTCCGCCGTGCTGGCGCTGCAACGCCTGGTCCTGCCGGTCATGCACTGGATGGATGACAGCCGTACTTACGGAATCCTGCGGCCGCGCCGCGGAGGCGAGCCATGACGCCGACCGCAGTCGCCGATTCCATCGTCAACCTCTGCGGCGCCATTGGGCTCGCAGTTGCGATGATCGCGCTTGATCGCCGGGATCCCGGCGGCCCCTTCACAAGGCGGCTCATCTTCCTGCTCGGCGTGGTCGCGGCGGTATTCTTCATCCGCGGTCTGGCGTGGTGGCAGGAAAGCGTCTGGCTCGACCGCCTGTCGCTGATTCCGGCAGCAATGGTGCCGCTCGGCGCTCTCATCGTCACCGAAGGCATCTTGCGCCGCCACGCGCCACGCGTCGCAAAGCGGATCGCGGTGTGGGGCGCCGTGCTGCTCGGTATCGGCGGCGCGCTGGGGCTGGAAGCCTGGTCGACACCATATGCGATCGCGCTGTCGCTGTTCCAGCTCGCCGGCTTCATCACCTGCGCGCTGCTGCTGGCCTTGCGCGACCGCAGCCAGTTGCACCCTTCCGAAAACCGCAGCATCGCTCGCCTGGCCGTCGGCGCGCTCCTGGTCATTCCCTTCATTTTCACCGATTTTCACGCGCTGGCGCCGGACATGCCGGTCCGCCTGGGCGCGCTCGGCGCGCTTCTCGTCGTCACCGCCGTTCTGATCGCGGGAAGCGGCGGCGAGACGCGGCGTCAGGGTATTGTGCTGGCGGTGCTGCGCGTCTTGAGCGCCGCCTTGCTTGGAGTTGCGGCCGCCTTCATCGCTGAAGATGTCGATGCCGACCAGATCATGCGCTTCTCGGCGGTGGCTGTCGCCGGCGTGCTCACCATCGGCCTGATGACGGATACGTTGCGTGCCTGGTTCGAGGCGCAGGCGCCGGGCATGCTGAACTCGGTCGCGGCTTCATCGGCCACGACTCGCGAGCAGCTGATTTCGGAACTGATGCGCCAGCCTCTGTTCGAGAGCGCGCGGCGTTTCCGCGAGCAGGACCTCGCCGCCTACGATCCGCCCTTGCTGCGCGATCTCCTGGCTTCGCGGCCCGTACTGCGGCGTGCCGACGCGCCCTGGGGATTTGCGTCGGCCGATCCCGCGGTCGAGCGCGTGGCCTCGCTGCTTGCCGCGAGCAGCGCCACGCATGTCGTCGTCCTCTCCCACGATCCGGCCGATCTTTTCGTGCTCGCGGTTCCCGTGATGCTGGCTGATCCCGCCAGCGAAACTGCGCTCGCGCTGGTGCGGCGGCTGCTTGCGTTCACGCCGGAATCATCCTGACGTTGCTTCAACAAGGTGACATCGGTGTGCTATAGGCTGCCCGGCAATTTTCAGAGTGGGTACGAATTTCATGTCGAAGCAATCGATGCGCGAGGAGGCCGAGCGCATGATCCGCGAGGCGATGGAGAAGAAGACCGTCGTCGTCAAAGAGGGCAATACCCGCATCGAGGCGGTCTGCGGCAAGTGCGGCGCCCCCAACCGCGTGCAGGCGGCGAGGGGCCAGACCCGCGTCAAGTTCGCCTGCAAAAATTGCGGGCACAAGCAGGAGACGCTGTAGCGTCCCGCACGGAATACCTGCTTTGCGCGCCTGCGCGGTCGCATTGCCACCGGCGTGGCGATCCGGCTAGATAGCCCGATACCAAGAACATCCAGGGCAGGCATGAATCTTCCAAACTTGTTTTCACCGGTCCAGATCGGGCCCTACCAGCTCAAGCATCGTCTGGTGCTGGCGCCGCTGACGCGCATGCGCGCGGCCAAGCCATCGCTGGCGCCGCGGCCGCTCAACGCCGAATATTACGCCCAGCGCACCACGCCGGGCGGCCTGCTGATCGCCGAAGCCTCACCCGTCGCCGCCACGGCCTTCGGCAGCCCCGGCGTGCCCGGCATCTACACCCAGGAGCAGATCGCCGGCTGGCGCAAGGTGGTCGATGCCGTGCATGCGAAGGGCGGCATCATCTTCCTGCAGCTCTGGCATGTCGGCCGTGTCTCGCATTCGTCATTCCAGCCCGGCGGCGCGTTGCCGGTCGCGCCATCGGCGGTTGCGATCTCGCAGGAGCTGAAGACCGCAACGGCCGACGGCAAGGTCACCACCTATGAGACGCCGCGTGCGCTGGAAACGTCGGAAATCCCCGGCATCATCGACGCCTTCCGTCAGGCCGCGCGCAATGCGCTGGAAGCAGGCTTCGACGGCGTCGAGGTGCACGGCGCCAACGGCTATCTGCTCGAGCAGTTCCTGCAATCGCGCAGCAACAGGCGCACCGACCAATATGGTGGCTCCATCGAGAACCGCGCGCGCCTCCTGCTGGAAGTCACGCAAGCCGTGGTCGAAGTCTGGGGTGCCGGCCGCGTCGGCGTGCGGCTGTCGCCCTACGGCATCGCCAACGACTCCGGCGAGCCCGAGCCGATGCCGCTCTACACCCATGTCGTCGAAAAGCTCAATCCGCTTGGACTAGCCTACCTGCACTTCATCGAGCCGCGCTCGTCGGGTGCCGGCCGCGCCGAGGTCAACTGGCAGAACGTGCCGTCGGCGATGGTGCTGTTCCGCCCGATCTGGAAGGGCAAACTGATCGCCGCCGGCGGCTTCACCGGCCAGGCCGCTGATGATGCGATCGCGCAAGGACATGCCGATGCGGTGGCCTTCGGCCGCATCTTCATCTCCAACCCCGATCTGCCGCGCCGCCTGCAGCGCGGCTATCCGCTGACGCCGTATGACCGCAAGACTTTCTACGGCGGCGAGGAGGCGGGCTACACGGATTATCCCGTGCATGACGAATTGGAGAACGCGTAGCCTGTCGTTTCGGGCGTGCGTTCGCGCGACCCGTTTTACTCGCAATGACGGCGGAACGATGTAGGGTGGGCAAAGGCGCGATAGCGCTGTGCCCACCTCTACCAGCGCGATCGTGAAGGTGGGCACGCTTCGCTTTGCCCACCCTACGAGAGTTCCGCCATGTTCGACGACGACGAACCACCCCGGAAAAAATCCAAAGCCATCTCGCCCGGTAAGCCTGCCGCCGGAAAGTGCCTGTGCGGCAAGGTCGCCTTCGAGATCGACGTGCCCGCGCGCTGGGCCTGGCACGATCATTCCGCCGCCAGCCGCCGCTCCCATGGCGCCGCCTACGCCACCTACGTCGGTAGCTGGCGCAAGCGCTTTCGCATCACCAGGGGAAAGGCTGCGCTCTCCCGCTACGAGGACGCCAGGACAAAGACCACGCGCAGTTTTTGCGCAACCTGCGGCACGCCCGTAACTTACGAGCGCGCCCGCTCGCCGCACATGGTCAACATCCCCCGCGCCCTGTTCTCAAGCCGCACCGGCCGCGAGCCGCTCTATCACATCGGCATCGAGGAACTGCAGGAATGGGCCTATACCGGCGCGCCCCTGGTGCCGCTGAAAGGCTTCCCCGGCGTGGTCTGGCAGCGCTCGAAAAAGAAAAAGCGCGCCGGCGACGATCCCTTCGAACTCGCCCGCGGGGATATCTGAATAATCCTCGTGCCGCGGACGCTCCCTCTTAACCTCACCCCGCCTGCGGGGAGAGGTCGAAATTCGCGTCGGCAAATTTCGAGGGACTCGCCCGCGAGGGAGGACGCGCGACGCATTGCAGCCATCTCCGCGCTCCATTGCACGGCTCCGTATCCGTCGTCCATGATGCGCCCGTCCCGTCGGCCAACGAACCCGCGGGCCGGAGGGAACGCATGAAAAATCGCATCACGGGGCGCTCGGCCTTTTTGGCGCTGCTGAAGGACGAGGGCATCACGCATCTGTTCGGCAATCCCGGCACCACCGAGCTGCCGATCATGCATGCGCTGAAGGATCATCCCGATCTCACTTACGTGATGGCGATGCAGGAGAG
>DASWVJ010000363.1:0-8725 GCA_036406295.1 Bradyrhizobium sp. | reverse complement strand
GCCGGCATGTCGGTGTCCGGAAAGCTCGTCTTCCAGTCGGTGACGCCGACCTCGCCGACATAGATGTCGCCCTTCGAATCCAGCGCGATGCCGTGCGGCGCGAGGAATTTTCCGGCCTCCAGCCCCGGACCGTTCTCGCCGCCGAGTTTGGCGATGCGCTTGCCCTTGGCGTCGACGATGGAGAGGCGCGGGCCGAGATTGGGCACCTTGCGGTTGACCGTAAGGCCCGGACCAAGCTCGCCGATGATGAAATTCGGCTGCTTGCCGCCGCAACAGCACAGCGCGCAGGGGCGGTGCAGGTTGTTCCACTGCGTCTCGTATTTGCCGTCGCCGTCGAACACCTGCACGCGATGGTTCTCGCGGTCGGCGACGTAGACCCAGCCGTCGGCATCGGTAACGATATTGTGCACGATGTTGAACTGTCCGGGATCGGTGCCGGGCTCGCCCCAGGTCTTCAGCAGCTTGCCGTCGGGCGAGAATTTGTGGACGCAGGCATTGCCGTAGCCGTCGGAAACATAAATCTCGCCCTTCGGCGACAGCGCGGTGTGGGTGCAGCGGTGGAATGGCTCTCCGCTCATGAACGGCGCAGGCTTGTTGGGGATGCCGATGGTGAGCAGCACCTTGCCGCTGGTATCGCATTTGCGCACGGTATGATCGCCATCGTCAGTGCAATAGAGATGGTCGTCGGCA
This sequence comes from Bradyrhizobium sp., assembly GCA_036406295.1. Lineage (GTDB taxonomy): Bacteria > Pseudomonadota > Alphaproteobacteria > Rhizobiales > Xanthobacteraceae > Bradyrhizobium. Next base: position 8,035 of record DASWVJ010000363.1, on the reverse strand, counting down.
TCGATATGCAGCCCGTGCGCGCGGGAGAAGGTGCCTTCGCCCCAGCTGGTGATGAAATTGCCCTCGCGGTCGAACACCACCATCGGGTGTTCGCCGCGGTTGAAGACGTAGATGCGGTCCTTGCTGTCGACGGCGACGGAGGCAACGTCGGTGAGCTGCCAGCCGTCCGGCAGCTTGCCCCAGTTCTCCACCACGCGGTAGCGATGCTCGCCTGCGCCCAGAATGGCCTTCATTTCTTTTCCCCTTCACCTGTCATTCCGGGGCGATGCCAACGGGTCCGCGCGAGCGCGGCCCGATGACAGGCTCCGCATCGAACTACGGGGCGCCCTTGCGCCCCTGAGAATCTCGAAATTCCCCGATGCGCAATTGCGCATCTGTGGTTCACGCTTCCCGTGCCCCGGAACGACTGTTGATCATCAGACGACCGCCTCGTGCGCCGGTGCGGGCGAGCGCCAGCGCGTTGCGCCAGTAACTGTCGGGATGGAACAGCTTTTCGAGCGCGCCCATTGCCCGGCGCCGCCTCGAATTCAGCCAGCCAGCTTTCGGCGGCGATCGCAATGTCTGACGTCCTGTCGAGCATGCGCGCTTCTCTCCACCGGCCGTCTTCGGGCGGCCTGATTGTGGGAAGCCTATACCCTTTCGCGATGACCCAGAAAGATGCCTCAGCGCAGGCCGCTATTCCGAGATCATGGACTCGACCCGGTGATGCTGCGGAGTTGACGCGCTCGCCGAGACAAGTTGTCGCGCAAGCGCTGCTGAAGGTGGTCGAGCGACTACAATTGATCGTGATGTCAGGCCTTGGCCGACAGCATTCGCTGGAAACGTTGTTCTGGGACAATCTCGTTGCGGCACCGGCTTCCTATCTGGCCGACAATCACCATTCGTCTGGAGGATCCGATCGTGCCTATGGGCAAATTTCTGATATTGGCAGCAATCGCACTTGGCCTCGCCTCGGGCCCGGCGCTTGCCGCCCAACCACATGCACACGGCGGCACGGCCGCTACGCACCAGCTCCAGCTCGACCATGGCAAGAAGTGGCAGACGGATGACGCCCTGCGCCGGGGCATGAGCGAAATCCGCTCAGCCGTGGCGGAAGCGCTGACGCCCATCCATAAGAAGGCGTACACCCCCGCGCAGTACGACGCATTGGCGGCCCGCATCCAGGCTCAGATCGACTACGTGGTTGGCAATTGCAAGCTGCCCGAAGCGGCTGATCAGCAGCTCCACCTCGTACTTGAGCAGATCATCGATGGCGTCTCCGAGATGAAGGCCAAGACCGGCCGTGACAAGGGAGCCGTCAAGATCGTTCGGGCGCTCGGTCAGTACGGACAGTATTTCGACCATGCTGGCTGGCGGCCGCTGGAGCACTAAGGTCCTCCACGCCTGCGGAGTTGTTGCATCTTGCGGTGTGCGCGCGGGCTAGCCCGCCGCAATACCCTCGCGCTTCTTCAGCACGCGATAGTACGCCCACCACAGATGCGCCGCCGCGCCGCGCAGCGGGCGCCAGGGTTCGGCGAGCGGGGCCATTTGCTTTGCGGTTGGCCGCGCCTTGAGCCTGAGGCCGATCTTCACCGCCTCCTGCACCGCGAGGTCGCCGGCGGGCCAGGCGTCGCCGTGGCCGAGGCAGAACAAGAGATAGATGTCGGCGGTCCACGGACCAATGCCGTGCAACGCGGTCAGCGTGTTGTGCGCGGCGTCGACATCCTCGTTGGCGAGCACCTCGAGGTTCAGCCGGTCGGCCGCGAGCTCCCTGGCGATAAATTTCAGCGTCTTGATCTTGGCGGCCGATAGACCGAGTCGCCCGAGCCGGTCGGCGCGCGCTTTGCGGATCGCCTCGTGATCGAGCGGATCGAAGGCCGTCGAGAGCCGGCCCCAGATCGCCGCGGCGCTGGCGGTGGAAAGCTGTTGGCCGCAGACGATGTGGGCAAGCCCGGCAAAGCCCGGCTCGCGCTGGCGCAGCGCCGGCATGCCGGTCTGAGCGAGGATCGGCTTCAGCCGCGGGTCCTGCTTTACCAGCATCTGCATGGCGTCTTCGAGATCGTCTTGGGTTTCGAAGCGGACGAGCATTGTTCTCTCTGTCGTCATGGCAGGCGAAAGCGCGAAGCGCGTCTTTACCCACGAAAGCGCGAAGCGCGTCTTTTAAATGTCCCGGCCATCCACGTCTTCCATTCCGGCTGCGCGTAAAATGCTTATAGCAATATGCAAGCGCGCTCGCGCGTGGTCTATCGTGACATGTGCTGCCAAGAACGTGGATGGCCGGGACCCGTCCCCGCTAAAGCAACCCCGGCCATGACGAGAAGTAAAAAATGCCGCCACCCGTTTTCCGATTTGCGCCGAGCCCCAACGGCTATCTCCATCTCGGCCATGCCTATTCAGCGCTGCTCAATTTTGACCTGGCACGCCAGCACGGCGGAAGATTTCTGCTGCGCATCGAGGATATCGACGCCACGCGCTGCCGGCCGGAATATGAGGCTGCAATCTATGACGACCTCGCCTGGCTCGGCATTGCCTGGGAGATGCCGGTGCGGCGGCAGTCGGAGCATTTTGCGGCCTATGGTGAAGCCATCGACAAGCTAGCGGCGCTCAACCTGATCTATCCGAGCTTCGAGAGCCGGGCCGAAATTGCACGATTGGTGGAAGTCTGCGAGAAGGCCGCGCCATGGCCGCGCGATCCCGATGGCGCGCCGCTCTATCCCGGTACGGCGAAATCGCTGCCCGCCGCCGAGCGGCAAGAACTGATCGCTTCGGGCGCGCCCTTTGCGCTCAGGCTCGACATCGAGGCGGCGATAGCGCGTGCGGGCTCGCTCGACTGGACGGAGCAGGGCAAAGGCCCTGCCGGCGAGACCGGAGCGGTCACGGCCCGGCCGCAAGCCTGGGGCGACGTGGTCCTGGCGCGCAAGGAGACGCCAACCAGCTATCATTTGTCGGTCGTGATCGACGATGCGCTACAGGGCGTCACGAACGTCGTGCGCGGCGAAGACCTGTTCTGGTCCACGAGCGTGCACCGGCTGTTGCAGCAATTGCTTGGCCTGCCGCAGCCGGCTTACCGTCACCACCGTCTGATCCGGGATGAAGCCGGCCAGAAGCTCTCCAAATCGACGCAGGCAACCGGTTTGCGCGAGCTGCGCGCGGCTGGCGCCACGCCGACGAAAATCCGCCAACTTGTAGGCCTGCCGTAATTTTTCGGGGACAAACGCCACAAGCCTGCCGTGACTCCGGCCACTCGGCCGTGTCATGCTGGTTCCATCCGGGGACGCAGAATCATGGCGGCAAGATCGCGGTCAACGCGCAAGGGCCGGTCGCCGAAAAAGCGGCCGGCGAAGAAGCGCGCGGTCAAGTCGGTCGTCAAATCGGCCGCAAAGCCGCGAAAACGCGGCAAGGCCGCGAAGGTCAGGGTGCCCAGGGCCGCGCCCGGCGTGGTGGAAGCCGCGCTCGCCGCCTTCGCGCATGAGGTACGCACGCCGCTTACGGGCATCCTTGCGATCAGCAACCTGCTTGCCACCTCGGAGCTTGGCGAGCGCGAGCGGCGCTGGGTCGACACCATCAAGGCCGGCGCCGAGCATCTGGCAAGCCTCGCCACCCTGTTCGTCGATGCGGCGCGGAGCCAGGGGACGCATGCCGGCCGGCAGGACCTGTTCGACCTGCGCGCGCTTGCCCGCAGCGCCGGCGATTCGCTGGCGGGACGGGCGGCGGCCAAGGGCCTGCAGGCTTCGGTCGAGATTTCCGACGAGGTGCCGGCGCTGGTGATCGGCGATTCCGTCCGCCTGCGCGCCGCGCTGGAGAACCTGATCGACAACGCCGTCAAATTCACCGAGCGGGGCGCGGTCATGCTGTCGGTGACACCGGCGCGCGACGGCGACGGCCAGGCCGGCGTCGCCTTCGCGGTGTCCGACAGCGGCATCGGGCTGTCCCTGAAGGAGATCGAGCGGCTGTTCCGTCCGTTCTCGCAGGCCAACGTCTCGATCGCCTCGCGCTTCGGCGGCGCCGGGCTTGGGCTGTCGTCGGTCAAGCAGCTCGCGCGCGCGATGGGTGGTGACATCACGGTCGAGCCGCGCAAGGGCGGGGGCACTACCTTCACGCTGATGGTGACCCTGCCGCTCGCCAGGACCGAGCCCGGATCGGACGGGGCTGCCGATGCTCTGCCTGGCGCCCCGCGGCCGCTGCGGCTGCTCAGCGTCGAGGACAATCCGTTCGGCCGTGTTGTGCTGAATACGATGCTCAGCGAACTCGGCCATCAGGCCGAATTCATTGGCCGCGGCGAGGACGCGCCCGAGCGCCTCGCGCAAGGCGAGTTCGACGCGGTGTTGATGGACATGGTGCTGCCCGGCATCGACGGTATCGAGGCGATCAGGCGCATCCGCGCGCTTGCGCCGCCGCATGGCCACATCGTCATCATCGGCATTTCCGGCCGCGCGGAAGACGAGGCGGCGGCGCGTGCCGCCGGCGCCGACGCTTTCCTGCTCAAGCCTGTGAGTCCGCGGGCTTTAGCGACTGCGCTGCTTGAAGCGACACGCCGTGCGGCAGCCGCGACTTGATGATCGCGGCATTGAGCTCGCCGCCCAGGACGAAGATCGCGGCGATGAAATACAGGAACACCAGCGCGATGATGACCGACGCCAGCCCCGCATACATGGTGACGTAGTTGCTGGCGAAGCGCGTGAGATACTGGCCGAACACGATGCCCGAGATCATTGAGGCCACCATGGTGAAGATGATGCCGGGCAGGATCTGCAGGAAACCGCGGCGGCCTGCCGGCAGCCAGGCATGCAGGATGAACAGCGCCACGATCAGGGCAAAGATCGTGATCCCGTAGCGGGCATAGAACAGGAGCCGCTCGTTACTCTCGACGAAGAAAGGAATGTGCCGTCGCGCCGTTTCCAGGATCAGCGGCCCGAGCACGATCAGGAATGCCATGGCCAGCGACGTGAACGCCGCCACCAGCGTGTAGCCGATCGATTCCAGTCGCAGCCAGTACCAGCGCCGCGGCTCCACCACCGCATAGGCGCGGTTGAGTGCCACCCGCAGCGCCTCCACGCCATTGGAGGCGAAATAGACCGCAAGCGCCGCACCGATGGTCAGGATGTCGGTGCGGGTGGTGGTGAGGACGTCATGGATTTCACCTGATATCGCGTCCGCGACACGCTTGGGCCAGACCTGCAGCAGCAGTTCGGCGGCCTGGTCGGCCAGTTCCTTGGAGCCGACGAAACCGGCCAATGCCGTCAACACGATCAGGAACGGGAACAGCGCCATCAGCGTCGACAGCGCGATATGACTGGCGATGGCCCAGCCGTCGTCGGCGAGGAAGGTGTAAAACGCATCCTCCGCGACGTGGTAGACGTAGCGAACAGCCTTCACTGCCACCCCTGCCTGATTCAACCGGTAGCCGGGCTACTATCTGATACTATTGAACTAAAAGCCAGATCGTCACCTGGTTCCTCCCGCGGTGGCGAACCCTGCGGTGCAGTGTTATGTAGCGCCAATGGCTTCTTTTCTCAGTACGATTCTGCTTCCCATCGCGGCCGGCGCCGTGGCGCTGGTCCTGCTGCTCGGTCTCATCAACATGATGAAGGGCGGCTCGCCCAACCGCTCGCAAAGTCTGATGCGGCTGCGCGTGCTGCTCCAGTTCGTCGCTATTATCATCACCATGGTCACCGTCTGGGCGATGGGCCATTAGATGCCGATCGGGGCCCTGATCGCTGGGCTCGGGGCCACCTTCTTTCCGGAGGGAGAGGTCGAATCTCGAGCGTAGCGAGAAAATTCGGGTAAGGGCTTACGGTCTATCGATGGACCTCATCCCTCATCCGGCGCTCGCCATGGACCGAAGCTTGACTTTGGCGTCTAAAGGACGGCCACCTCCAGCGGCCTGTGCCTCTCCTCGGAGCCGGTGGTCATGAATACTGGAGTTAGCGATGGTCCTGCTCAACCGCATCTACACCCGCACCGGCGATAACGGCACCACCGCGCTCGGCAGCGGCGAGCGGCGGCCGAAATATGACCTGCGCATCGAAGCCTATGGCACCGTGGATGAAACCAACGCCGTGATCGGCGTGGCGCGGCTGCATCTGGCCGAACTCCCGGAGCTCGATCGCATGCTCGGCCTGATCCAGAACGATCTGTTCGACCTCGGCGCCGACCTCGCAGTACCCCAGCGCGAAGGCAAGGCGGAGCGCCTGCGGGTGCTGTCGAGCCAGGTGGAGCGGCTGGAGCGCGACATCGATCGGCTCAACGAAAAGCTCGCGCCGCTGACCTCCTTCATCCTGCCGGGGGGTGTGCCGGCAGCCGCATACCTGCATGTCGCCCGCACCGTTTGCCGCAGGGCGGAACGGGTTATGGTGGAACTTGCGGCCAAGCCGGACGAGCCCGTCAGCGAGGCTGGCACACGATATATGAACCGCCTGTCCGACTTCCTGTTTGTGGCAAGCCGCGCCGCCAACAACAACGGCGCAGGCGACGTACTCTGGGTGCCCGGACAGAACCGCTGAGGCGCAGTCTTCCGGACTTGCTTTCCGGGCCAATTTTTGGCCTTTCTCGCGTTGACCGGGGGGGACCGGCGCTCTAGGTTCCGCGCCCGAGCAATCAATTTCCCCCAGATTTGAGCGAAAGAAGGATCGATGAAGGTTCTTGTGCCGGTAAAGCGGGTCGTCGACTACAACGTCAAGGTCCGCGTCAAGGGTGACGGATCGGGCGTTGAGCTTGCCAACGTCAAGATGTCGATGAATCCGTTCGACGAAATCGCCGTCGAGGAGGCCCTGCGCCTGAAAGAGGCGGGCAAGGCCACCGAAGTGGTGGTGGTCTCCATCGGGCCCGCGCAGGCCTCCGAAACCATCCGCACGGGTCTGGCCATGGGCGCCGACCGCGGCATCCTGGTGAAGGCCGAGGGCAATGTTGAGCCGCTCGCGGTCGCCAAGATCCTCAAGAACGTGGTCGATGCGGAGAAGCCGGGCCTCGTCATTCTCGGCAAGCAGGCGATCGACGATGACAGCAATCAGACCGGCCAGATGCTGGCCGCGCTGCTCGGCTGGTCGCAGGCGACCTTTGCCTCCAAGCTCGAGGTCGATGGCTCCGATTTCAAGGTCACCCGCGAGGTCGATGGTGGCCTGCAGACCGTCAAGCTCAAGGGCCCGGCGATCGTCACCACCGACCTGCGCCTCAACGAGCCGCGCTATGCCTCGCTGCCCAACATCATGAAGGCGAAGAAGAAGCCGATCGACGAGAAGGCCGCCGCCGATTACGGCGTCGACCTCACGCCGCATCTTGAAGTTCTCAAGACCACTGAACCGGCGGGCCGCAAGGCAGGCGTCAAGGTGAAGGACGTCGCCGAACTTGTCGCCAAGCTGAAGACTGAAGCCGGGGTTCTCTGATGACTACGCTATTGATTGCAGAACACGAAGCAGGCGCCCTCAAGGATGCCACCAACAAGGCGCTGACCGCCGCCAGCCAGCTCGGCGGCGACGTTCATGTGCTGGTCGCCGGCGGAGCTGGCGCCAAGGGCGCAGCGGAAGCCGCCGCCAAGCTCAATGGCGTGAAGAAGGTGCTGCTCGCCGAGGGCGATGCCTATGCGCATGACCTCGCCGAGCCGCTGGCCGCGCTGATCGTCTCGCTCGCCGCTGGCTACGACGCCTTCGTCGCGCCCGCGACCTCGCGCTTCAAGAACGTGATGCCGCGCGTCGCTGCGCTGCTCGACGTCATGCAGGTCTCCGAGATCATCAAGGTCGTCGCGCCCGACACTTTCGAGCGGCCGATCTATGCCGGCAACGCGATCCAGACCGTGAAGTCGAAGGACGCCAAGAAGGTCATCACCGTGCGCACCTCGACCTTTGCCGCGGCCGGCGAGGGCGGCAGCGCGCAGGTGGAGAATGCCGCGGCCGCGGCTGATCCCGGCCTGTCGACCTTTGTCGGCGAGGAAGTCGCCAAGAGCGACCGCCCCGAACTGACCTCGGCGAAGATCATCGTCTCCGGCGGCCGCGCCATGCAGAGCCGCGAGAATTTCGCCAAATACATCGAGCCGCTCGCCGACAAGCTGGGCGCCGGCGTC
>DASWVJ010000362.1:0-1568 GCA_036406295.1 Bradyrhizobium sp. | reverse complement strand
TACAAGGCGACGATCTGCGTCACCTCGCCCACGGCCTATCGCGCCATGATGGCGGCGATGGACAATGGCGCCGATCTGTCGTCGCTGCGCCTTGCGGTTTCGGCAGGCGAGACGCTGCCCGCGCCCGTGTTCGAGAGCTGGACCAAAAAGACCGGCAAGCCGATCCTCGACGGCATCGGCAGCACGGAGCTCTTGCACATCTTCATCAGTAACCGCATCGGCGATGCGGCGCCGGGATCGACCGGCTATCCCGTGACCGGCTATGAGGCGAAGATCGTCGATGACGACATGAATGAAGTGCCCGACGGCACCGTTGGCAAGCTCGCGGTGCGCGGCCCGACTGGCTGCCGTTATCTCGCCGATGGCCGGCAGTCGAACTACGTCCGGGACGGCTGGAACCTCACCGGCGACGCGTTCGTGCATACGGCCAATGGCCGCTTCAAGTTCGTCGCTCGCGCCGACGACATGATCGTCTCCTCCGGCTACAACATCGCCGGCCCCGAGGTCGAAGCAGCCTTGCTCTCTCATCCGGCGGTGGCCGAATGCGGTGTGGTGGGTGCACCCGACGAAGCGCGCGGCATGATTGTGAAGGCCTATGTGGTGACGGTGCCCGGCGTCGAGCCGAACGAGGAGCTGGCGACGGCGCTGCAGGACCATGTCAAGCGCGAGATCGCGCCGTACAAATATCCGCGCGCGATCGAGTTCATCGAGCAGCTGCCCAAGACCGGCACTGGCAAGTTGCAGCGCTTTGCGCTTCGGCAAATGGCGCAAGCGGGCTCAACACCCGGCATGGCCGCAGAATAGACCGGATGGAGAATTTTCCGTGACGACCGCGAAGGGACCGACCCTTGCCATGGTGCCGGCCGCAAACGGCGAGGGCGCGCAAGTGCTGCAGCCGAGCGGCTGGCCGATGCCGAAGGGCTATGCCAACGGCATGGCCGCCGAAGGCCGCATCATCGTGACGGGCGGCGTGATCGGCTGGGACAAGGACGAGCGCCTGGCCTCCGGCTTCGTCGCGCAGGTGCAACAGACGCTCGCCAACATCAAGGCCATCCTCGAAGCGGGCGGCGCGCGCCCGGAGCACCTGGTGCGGTTGACTTGGTACGTCGTCGACATCGAGGAATATCTCGCCAATCTGAAGGCGCTCGGCCGGATCTATCGCGACGCCTTCGGTACGCATTATCCCGCCATGGCGCTGGTCCAGGTGGTGCGCCTGGTCGAGAAGGCCGCCCGCGTCGAGATCGAGGCGACGGCGGTCGTGCCGCGCTGAGGGAACGGGGTTTGGCTGAATCGAAGCGTCCGCAGACTCCGGTCACCTCTCCCCAACGAGGTGAATCCCGGTGCCGCTTCAATCCAACCTCGCGCTCTAGCCGCCGTCGGCCCGAACCACCCGGAAGCCGACATTGCTCGCGGAGGTGTCCGGCGAATTCGAGTTGCGCGCGCCCACGCGATAGCGGTTGCAGTAGGAATCGTGGCAGAGGAACGAGCCGCCGCGCAGCGAGCGGTTCGGCGCTGGCGCATCGTGGAAAGGATTGTCGGCCGCCGTCACCTGGTGGTAGCGCGGAGAG
>DASWVJ010000361.1:0-12257 GCA_036406295.1 Bradyrhizobium sp. | reverse complement strand
CTCAACGATCGCACCGACCTGCATATCGCGCGGCTGCACGAGCGGGTGAACTGGGGCAACGCCACCGCCACCGAGACGCTCAACATGCTGACCCAGCGCATGCAGGGCATGGGGGATGCCACGCTGATGGCGCTGAAGCAGTTGTCGCAGATCGTGCACCGTCAGGCCGCCGTGATGGGCTATGGCGATGCCTTCTTCCTGCTGACCGTCTTCTATCTCGGCCTCAGCCTGCTGGTGCTGCTGTTGCACAAGCCGTCGCCGACGGCGCTCGGCGGCGCCGACCCGGGGCATTAGTCTCACTGTGTCACAACCCTCATGGTGAGGAGGCGCGCATGCGCCGTCTCCGGACGATGCTTCGCATCGCCGTCTCGAACCATGAAGGCCACGATATCGGCCTCATCCTTCGAGACGCCGCTTACGCGGTTCCTCAGAATGAGGGGATAAAGCCGCTTATGACGCAGTAAGACCAGGACATGTTGCGTTAAGCGGACGTCCTGGAAAAATGCCGGCATCGAGCTCGGCAATTAGCGACACACTGGTGTTGGCTGGCGGCGTCAGTCCGCCTCGAACGCCTGGCTGTAATCCTGCTTGAGCGCAGGGTCCTGCTCGCTCTTCTGCAGCACGCAGTTGCCCACTACCAGCACGTCGAGTTCGTTGCCCATGAAGCAGCGGAAGGCGTCTTCCGGTGTGCAGACGATCGGCTCGCCGCGGACATTGAAAGAGGTGTTGACCAGCACGGGGCATCCGGTCAGTTCCTTGAACCGGCTCAGCAGGCGGTGGAACAGCGGGTTGGTGTCGCGGTGCACGGTCTGGATGCGGGCGGAGTAATCGACATGCGTCACCGCCGGGATGTCCGAGCGTGACACGTTCAGCTTGTCGATGCCGAACAGCGCCTGTTCCTCTGCGTTCATTTGCCGGCGCCGTCCATCCTTCACGTCGGCGACGATGAGCATGTACGGGCTGTCGGATTTCAGGTCGAACCACTCAGCGACGTCCTCGCGCAGCACGGCGGGTGCGAAGGGGCGGAAGCTCTCGCGGTACTTGACCTTCAGATTGAGGTTCTTCTGCATGCCGGGCGAGCGCGCATCGCCGAGGATCGAGCGCGCGCCAAGCGAGCGCGGGCCGAACTCCATGCGGCCCTGGAACCAGCCGACGGCTTTCTGGTCGGCCAGTGCGCGCGCGGTCGCGTCGATCATCGCGGCTTCGTCGAGCGCCGAAAATTTCGCGCGCGCGGCGGTCAGTCGCTGCTCGATCTCTCCTTGCGAGAATTGCGGCCCGAGATAGGCGCCGGCCATGCCGTCCGTGCCATTGCTCTTGCGCGGCTTTCCGGCAAAGCCGTGATAGGCGGAAAGCGCGGCGCCCACCGCGCCGCCGGCGTCGCCCGCGGCCGGCTGGATCCAGATATTGTCGAAATGGCCGTCGCGCAGCACTTTTCCGTTGGCGACGCAATTGAGCGCGACGCCGCCGGCCAAACACAGATTGCGCAATCCGGTCTGCTTCGCGAGGCTGCGCGTCATCCGCCGCACGGCTTCGTCCAGCACCGCCTGGATCGAGGCGGCGACATCCATATGGAACGGCGTCAGCAGTTGATCGGGGCTGCGCACCGGCTGGCCGAACAGCTTTGCGAAGCGTTCGTTGGTCATGGTGAAGCCGGTGCAATAGTCAAAATAGGAAAGGTCGAGGCGAAACGATCCATCCGCCTTCAGGTCGATGAGGTGATCGAGGATGAGCTTGGCGTATCTGGGCTCGCCATAGGGTGCGAGCCCCATCACCTTGTATTCGCCGGAGTTGACCTTGAAGCCGGTGTAATAGGTCGCCGCCGAATACAACAGGCCCAGCGAATGCGGGAAATGGATCTCCTGGAAGATTTCCAGCTTGCTGCCGTCGCCGGTCGCCGCCGACGTCGTCGCCCATTCGCCGACGCCATCCATGGTGAGCACGGCCGCGTTCTCGAACGGCGAGGGGTAGAAGGCGGAGGCGGCGTGGCTCAAATGATGTTCGCAGAACAGGAGTCTCGAGCGGTCGAACTCCGGCGCGAATTTCTTCAACTCATCCGTGAGCAGGCTCTTCTGGAACAGCTTTTCCTTCAGCCAGAGCGGGATCGACATCTTGAAGGAGGAAAAGCCGCGCGGCGCCAGCGCGACGTAGGTCTCCAGCAGCCGCTCGAATTTCAGGAACGGCTTGTCGTAGAACACGACATGATCCAGCGCTTCGGCTGAAACCCCGGCGTCCGCCAGGCACCAGGCAATGGCGTTGTGCGGGAAGGAGGGATCATGCTTCTTCCGCGTAAAACGTTCCTCCTGCGCTGCGGCAACGATGCGCCCGTCCTCGATCAGCGCGGCGGCGCTGTCGTGATAGAAGGCGGAGATTCCGAGGATGCGCATCGGCTTTTGCGAGATCGCGTTGATCAGAACAGCGTATAGATGAACGGCGCGATCGCCGAGCCCTTTGTCAGCACGACGAGACCGCCGAACACCACCATCATGATCAGGATCGGCAGCAGCCAGAATTTCTTGCGCACGCGCATGAAGCGCCAAAGCTCTTTCAGGAAGTCCATCTTTCGCGCTCTCTAGAACTGATCCTTCATCGTTTCCGGCGCCGGCCCCGGCGGTGCGCGCACGATCCAGTAACTTGCGGCATCGGGTTCCCGCCTCAAGCGCAGCAGGTCCTTGCCCATCGCGCGCATCACGAGACCGGTTGGCAGCACCGTGCCGTAGAACAAGAGCGCCATGATCACAGGGTTGACGATCCGGTGCAGCAGCAGGCCGAATTTGAGCCAGATGCGGTTGAGCGGGTTGAGGATCGCCGGGCGAAGGAGAGCCGCGATCAGGAAGATCGCGGCGAGGCCCGCCGTCCATGGCCAGATCCGCCCGGCGTGCCAGCCGTTCAGCGCGGTCACGACCGCAAAGGCGCCAGCCATCACCAGCCCGAATGAGCGGTCGGAGCCGGCGACGACCTGCTCCTCGCGCTCAAAGGCCTCGTGGGTCGATGGGGCGCGGTTGTTCATCCCGAGGCTCCAAGGAGGAGACTACCGGAGATTTCATTCGAGGCCCTTTTATGCTTTGCAGGCTGCCCGGGAAAGCCAAAAAGCACCTGTTCCCAGTTGGTTTGCCTGAATGTCCGATGAAGTTGCGACCCCGTTGCGCAAAGGCACGTTGCCGCGGGAATGGCTATTGTTGATCGGCACTGGAATGGTCGCAGTTACGCTTGCAATTACCAACGTGCCGCGGTTGTTCGGCTATCGCGAATATCGCCGTGCCCCAGAGCCGGCGGCATGGTTCACTTGGCGACCGAATCTTGCGTGGGCGCTGATCACAGCACTCGCGCTCGCGGTCTCGTTGTTCGGCATGTGGCAACGCCTCGAATTCCTGTACTTTCAGTTTTGGACCGCGCGCGGTGAGGCGGACGTCATGTTTGCAATTTCGCCATGATCCCTTTATAGGTTGCGCATTGCAGCACTCGAACCGGCGGAGGGATTTGCATGATCGTTTCCAAATCGCAGATCGCACGCCCGCGTTCGCTTATGTCGGGCACCTGCGCCTAGAAGGCGCGATTTTCGCCGACACCGGTCGGGGCTGAAGTCCCGATCTTCCAAGCTTCCCAAAGAGTTATCGATTTCAACGACGCGCGCACGTCTGGCCTGTTGCCGCCGCCTTGCGTCCGTTCAGATGGAGCTGGCTTGCGCGTGGAGCGCTGCCGGATGACGCCATGACCGCCAGAAGAAAAGACCGGCCCACGGCGATTCGCGTGGTGCTGCCCTTCGTGTTCCGCCACTGGCTGGAGCAGCCGCGCCGCGCGGCCGTCGTCGCCGGCGGCTTGTTGGGGGCGACCGTCGCCGACCTCTTCATGCCCCTATTCTCGGGCCATCTCGTCGACGCGCTGACCCGTGGTGCTGACGATGCTGTCGCGCGCCACGCGGCCTTCGTCGCGTTCGGCGCCATCGTCGCACTGGGCCTGGCCTCGATGGTCCTGCGGCTGATCGGCCTGCAGGCGATCGTGCCGTTCACGCTGCAGATCATGTCGGACGTGGCGCGCGACGCCTTCATGCGCGTGCAGCGCTTCTCCACCGACTGGCACGCCAATTCCTTTGCAGGCTCGACCGTGCGCAAGGTCACGCGCGGCATGTGGGCGCTCGACCTGCTCAATGACACCCTCCTGATGGCGCTATTGCCATCGCTGACGGTGCTGGTGGGTTCGATGATCCTGCTCGGCCTGCACTGGCCGCAACTGGGCCTCGTGATCCTGGTTGGCACCATCGTCTATGTCTCGATGACGCTGGCCTTCTCGGTGCGCTACATTGCGCCGGCTGCGCGCGTGTCCAATGCCTGGGACACTAAAGTCGGCGGCACGCTGGCGGACGCCATGACCTGCAACGCAGTGGTGAAATCCTTCGGCGCGGAAGCACGCGAAGATGCCCGGCTCGACGGCGTCATCGCGCGCTGGCGCGCGCGGGTGCGTCGGACGTGGTTGCGCTACAACTACACCTCGACGGCCCAGCTCTCGGTGCTGCTGTGCTTTCGCGCCTCCGTGATCGGCGGCGCGATCCTGCTGTGGATCGCCGGCCGCGCCTCGCCGGGCGACGTCACCTATGTCCTGACGAGCTACTACATCATTCATGCGTACCTGCGCGATGTCGGCATGCACATCAACAATTTGCAGCGCTCGGTGAACGACATGGAGGAGCTGGTGGCGATCCATGACGAGCCGGTCGGCATTGCCGATGCGGCCGAAGCGAAGCCGATTGACATCCAGGGCGGGCAGATTGTGTTCGACAACGTCACGTTCCTCTATGGCGGCCATCGCGCGCCGCTATATGACGGCCTGTCGGTCGACATCCGCGCTGGCGAGCGCGTTGGCCTCGTCGGCCGTTCCGGCTCCGGCAAGACGACGTTCGTCAAGCTGGTGCAGCGGCTCTACGACGTCTCCGGCGGCCGCATCCTGATCGACGGCCAGGACATCGCCCGGGCCACGCAGCAATCGCTGCGCAGCCAGATCGCGATCGTGCAGCAGGATCCGATCCTGTTCCACCGCACGCTGGCGGAGAACATCGCCTATGGCTGGCCGGACGCCAGCATGGCGACGATCGAGCAGGCGGCGCGGCTGGCGAATGCGCACGACTTCATCCTGCGGCTGCCGAAGGGCTATGGAACGCTGGTGGGCGAGCGCGGCGTCAAACTGTCGGGCGGCGAGCGGCAGCGCGTGGCGCTGGCGCGCGCTTTCCTTGCGGATGCGCCGGTGCTGATTCTCGACGAGGCGACCTCGAGCCTGGATTCGGAATCGGAAGGCCTGATCCAGCAGGCGATGGAACGGCTGATGAAGGGGCGCACCTCGATCGTGATCGCGCACCGGCTGTCGACGGTGCGCAGCCTCGACCGCATCCTGGTGTTCGACCGCGGCGAGATCGTCGAACAGGGCACGCACGCCTCGCTGACAGCGCGTCCCGGCGGCATCTATCGCGGCCTGTTTGAGCGGCAGGCGACGGAGTTTATCGCGGCGGCTGAATAACCCCGTCGTTCGGGGGCGGCTCGCCGAGCCGAACCCGGAACCTCGAGGATGTGCTGTGAGATGCGTGCGTGTCAGGCAATTTCGAGATTCCGGGTTCGATGCTTCGCATCGCGCCGGAATGACTTCATCAACTCTCCACTGCCGTCGTGACGCGCCCGCGGGTCCGCGTCGAGATCGCAACTGTCGCAACCACGGCGGCCGCGAATGCCATGATCTGCCAGGTGATGCTCTCGCCGTTGAAGTAAGCCGCCAGTGCAAAGGTGACGAAGGGCTGCAGCAGCTGCACCTGCGATACCCGTGCAATCCCGCCTATCGCCATGCCGGCGTTCCAGGCGAAGAAGCCGATCCATTGCGAGAACAGCGCAACATAGAGCAGCCCGAGCATCGGTTTTGCGGGCAGCTGCATGATGTCGGCTGGCACGGTGAGCCATGCTGCCGGAATCGAGATCGGCAGCCCGATCACCAGCGCCCAGCTGATCACCTCCCAGCCGGGCATGCTCGAGGTCAACCGTCCCGAAAATGCGTAGCCAACCGCTGAAGCTGCGATTGACGCAAACAGCAGGAGATCGCCGGCCGACATGGCGCCGCCGCCCTGGCGCAGCGCAAAGGCGATCACCAGCGCCGCTCCTGCGAGCGAGGCGACCCAGAACAGCGGCCGCGGCCGTTCATGCGTGATCATGACGGCTACGAGCGCCGTTGCGATCGGCAGCACGCCGAGCACCACGCCGCCATGCGATGCATCGACCGTCTGCATGCCGAGCGCCATGAACAGCGGAAACAGGACGGCGACGCAGATCATGGCAATGACGATCTGTGGCCACAGTTCGCGCGGCGGCAGCGGCCGGCGCAGCGCGATCAGCAGCGCCAGCGAGCAAATTCCGGCGATCGCCGCGCGCAGTGCCGTCAGCGCGACCGGATCGATCGCGGACACCGCGAGCCGCGTCGCCGGCAGCGTGCCGCCGAAGATCGCCACGCCGACAAAGCCGAGCAGCAGGCCGAACTGTTCGCGCTGACGATACGACGGCATGACTTGCGTAGTGGATGACATGCGCATCTGGTTAGCGGCTTCGTCCGATTCCGTACAGCCGGCTCGGTCGGTGCACATGGCCGCCATGCGCGGCTCAACTCGGTGCAATGCTGCTCCACACAAGTCCGACGCCGGACAGGAATAGAAGGCCGAGCACGACGTCGCGAAAATTGCCGTCACTCAGCGCGTGGTAGGTTCGCGCCCCCAGCCAGGCGCCAATCAAGGTGCCCGGAAAGGCGATCAGCGCCAGCCAGAACACATCCGGCTTGACGAAGCCGGTGCCGATCTGGATGAGGAGCGAGGCGGCGAGAATGCTGAGATTGAAGGTCTGAAAAATGCCGCGGCGCTGCTCCTTGGTCCAGCCGCGCACGCTGGCCCAGAGAATCGGCAGTGGTCCCGAGAGCCCGGCAAGCCCGCCCAGGATGCCACCGGCAAAGCCGATCGCCGCATCCGCCGTCTTGCCGCCGAAGGCGACGGCCATTTCCTTGCGTTGGAAGTAGAGCGCCGTCGGAAAGACCAGCAGGAACACGCCGACGGTCAGCTTGAACACTTTTGGGTCGGCATGGGCGATCAGCATGGTGCCCAGCGGCACGCCGATCAGGCCTCCGATCAGGAACGGCCAGATGATGGAGAAATCGATGGTCTTCCAGATTGAGGGCAGGGTGGAGATTTGCGCGATCACCGAACAGATCAGCACCAGCGGCACCGCAATCGAGGGCGGCAGCACATAGAGCCAGATTCCCAGCGCCATCAGCGCGGTGCCGAATCCCGCAAGTCCGGAAACGAAGCCGCCGGCCAGCGCGCCGAACAGCAAGACGGCATAGGTGGCGTTCAATGGTTCTCCTTCTCCTTCGTCATTCCGGGCGCACGCAATGCGACCCGGAATCTCGAGATTCTCAGGAGCGCAAGGGCGCTCCAGAGTTCGATGCTGGCGCATCGCCCCGGAATGACGGTGCGTAGCGGGCACTCGTTTACACGACGCCGCGGCCGGGTACTATCGCGGTGGCCTGCGAAATAACAAAATGGAACGCCGCAATGAGTTCATCCCCAAGAACATTCCTGGTCTGTCACGGCGCCTGGTCGGCGGGATGGGCCTGGAAGAAAATGCATCCGCTGATGAACAAGGCCGGCCACCGCCTGGTGACGCCGACCTATACCGGGCTCGGCGAGCGCGCACATCTAGCGCATCCCGCGATCGATCTCGAGACGCACATCGCCGACATGTTGCAAGTAATCAGGTATGAAGATCTCCGCGACTTCGTGCTGATCGGCCACTCCTATGGCGGCATGGTCGCGACTGGCGTCGCCGACCGCGCACGCGACAAGGTGAAACAGCTCATCTATATCGACGCCTTCGTGCCGCAGGACGGCCAGTCGCTGCTCGACCTCAACGAGGTGGCGCGATCGCGCATGCAGGAGGCCACGAAGAGCGGCGACGGCTGGCGCGTGCCGCCAAACCCGACGCCGCCGGACACCTCGCCCGAGGACGTCGCATGGCTGAGCGAACGCCGCGTCCACATGCCGATCAAATGCTTCGAACAGAAACTGAAATTGTCCGCGCCATTGACGCTGCCGCGCAGCTACATCTACGCCAGGCGCGTCACGCTGCAGGACACGTTCGGGCCGTTCGCGAAGATGACGAAGAACAATCCCGCTTGGCGCTATGACGAGATTGACGCCAGCCACTCGCCGAACGTCACCGCGCCGGATGCGCTGATGGACCTGCTGGAGAGGATCGCGCTCGGAGCGGCATGAGCCTCGTACGCGCCCGCCATCTCTGTGTGTCGCTTTTAAGACAACTCGAGCCATTGATGCTGCAAGCGATAGGAGAACGTTGAAACGTGCAGAAGGCTCATCTTCGCCGCCACCAGCCACCCGAGGCGGCAGCGACGCCAACTTGATCTCGCTTGTTCAGTCAAACTACGACATAATCAGTCCGGGGTGGAAAGTTGTGGGTATGGACTCATGAAGCGAAGCCCCGTGCTCGTGGACCTGGCCCTCCAGGGTGGCGGATCGCATGGCGCGTTCACGTGGGGGGTGCTGGACCGGCTCCTTGAGGAGTCATGGCTTCAGATCGCGGGCATATCCGGGACATCTGCAGGCGCAATGAACGCCGCCGTGCTGGCGGACGGCTTTGCTGCGGGAGGCAATAAAGGCGCGCGCGAGGCTCTCGAAAAATACTGGCGAAGCGTTTCGGGGGCCGCCGCCTTCAGCCCGTTGCAGCGCTCGCCGCTCGATCGCCTGATGGGACGCTGGTCGCTCGACAGTTCGCCCGCCTATATCTTGACCGACCTGATGTCGCGGATGCTGTCGCCCTACGACCTCAATCCGCTCGGCGTCAATCCGCTGCGCAATATACTGACCGAGAGTATCGACTTCGCCCGCCTTGCGCAGGCGCCGATCAAGTTGTTCGTGACGGCCACGCGCGTGCGGACGGGGCGCGGACGAATCTTCCGCAATGCGGAGATCACGGCGGACGTGCTGCTCGCGTCGGCTTGCCTGCCGACCATGTTTCGCGCCATCGAGATCGATGGCGAGCCCTATTGGGATGGCGGCTATGCGGGAAACCCTACCATCACGCCGCTCGTGCGCGAGACAGATGCGCGCGACACCATCATCGTCCAGATCAACCCGACCGAGCGGCTGGAAGCGCCGCGTACGGCCGCCGATATTCTCAACCGTCTCAACGAGATTTCATTCAATTCCCCGCTGGCAAAGGAGCTGCGGATGATCGCACTGCTTCGTCAGGTTGCCGACCCCGGCTCGGGAGAAGGCGCCCGCTGGGCGCAGATGAAGACGCACCGGATCAAGAGCGACATGCTTGCGACTTTCGGTTCATCATCCAAGCTCAATGCCGAATGGGCGTTTGTAACCAAGCTGCACGCGGAAGGGCGGCGCGCCGCAAGCGAATTCCTCGAAACGCACGGCGGCGATCTCGGCGAGCGCTCCACGGCGGATCTGGATATCCTGCTGGCGGAGTGCTGAGGCGATGGGTCTTCTCGGCATTCTCGTTGGGCTTGGCCTCCTCGTCGCTCTCGCCTTCCGCGGCTGGAGCGTCCTGTTGCTGGCCCCGCTCTGTGCGCTGGTGGCGGCAGCTTTCGGCGGCGAGCCGTTGCTCGCCAGCTGGACGCAGACCTTCATGAGCAGTGCGGCGGCGTTTCTTGCGCAGTTCTTTCCGATTTTTCTGCTTGGCGCCTTGTTCGGAAAGCTGATGGATGACAGCGGTGCGGTTGCCGCGGTCGCAGGCTTCGTCACCCGCTGCCTCGGCGAGCGCCAGGTCATCCTTGCCGTCGTGCTCGCAGGCGCGTTGGTCACCTATGGCGGTGTCAGCCTGTTCGTGGCTTTCTTCGTCATCGTTCCGATGGCCCAGTCGCTGTTCCGCACGGCGGGGGTTCCGCGTCGCCTGGTGCCGGCGGCCGTTATCCTTGGAACCTCGACCTTCACGATGTCGGCGCTGCCGGGCACGCCGTCGATACAGAATGCGATACCGATGCCGTTCTTCGGCACGACGCCCTTCGCGGCGCCCGGCCTCGGCATCATCGCGTCGGTCATCATGCTCGGCATCGGACTATGGTGGCTGCTCCGCGCAGAGAAGGTGGCGCGCCGCGCAGACGAAGGCTACGGCAGTGAGCCGCTGTCCACTTCCGGCGATGCCGCCGACGATGAGCTGCTGCGCGAGCGGGCGACGACGGCGCGCGAATTCGATCCGGCGGAGATCCGCCACGGGCATCGCAGCGAGGCCGCAGTCCCGACTCTCAACGCCATGCTTCCGCTGATCGTCGTCGTCGCCGTCAACCTGGCGATGTCGCTCGTCATTCTGCCCCGGCTTGATTTCGCGTTTCTGGCTGACGAGCGCTGGGGGAACACGTCGCTGCCTGCGGTGGCCGGTGTCTGGTCAGTCGTCGTCGCGCTGACGGCCGCGATCGCGGCGGTCATCCTCTGCAACCGGACGCGATTGCCCGAGCTGCGGCGTACCATGGATGCCGGCGCCAATGCGTCGGTTCTGCCGGCCTTGAGCGTAGCGAGCCTTGTCGGATTCGGCGCCGTCATCGCCTCGCTCCCGGCGTTCGGCGCGGTGCGCGACTGGGTGCTGGCAATCGAGGGCGGTCCGCTGGTCTCGCTCGCCGTCGCCACGAACCTGCTCGCGGCGTTGACCGGCTCGGCTTCCGGCGGTCTGACGATCGCGCTCGATGCGCTGGGGCAGACCTACATGGACCTTGCCGAGCAAGTCGGGATCGATCCCGGCCTTCTGCATCGCGTGGCGGTGATCGGCTCCGGGACGTTGGACATCCTGCCTCACAATGGCGCGGTCGTGAGCCTGCTCGCGATCAGCGGCCTCACGCATCGCGACAGCTATCGCGACATCGTCATGGTCGGAATCGTGAACGCCGTCGTCGCGCTCGTCGCGGTGATCGCAATCGGCACTGTGTTCGGGTCGTTTTGACCGGGAAGGCGGAGCTCTGGCGCTCACTATTTGCTCCATCGCTGGCGTCGGCTTGTGAACTCCAAGCGGACGCCGGACGCGACCCAACAATGATGGCGACCCCTATCAAAAGTAGTTGGTCTCGTCGCTATATGGACGCTGTTGCCATGTGATCCCATATACTTCCGTCATGCGGCCATTCCCTCCATCATGCGGCCATTCTTTCGACCACAATGCACGGGGGCGGGTGGCTGATCGACCTGCGGGATAGTCGACCACCGTCTTCGGATGACATTGGACGGAAAAAGGAAAACGCCAATGAACTCCACGTCGGGTCCGAAAGCGCCTGAACCCCACGATGCCTCGATCGCAAGCGCGGATGAACGACTAGCGCGTGCCCACGAACAGATCGTGCGCGCGGATGAGCAGCTCACGCGTCTCAGTGAACAGGTTGCGAGGATGGAGCGCGATGCCGCGCGCGCACCTGCGGCCGAACCTGGCCCGCAATCACCGCCTGGAAAGCCGGCGCAGCGTACCCTCGTCGGCTTGCCGCTAGCGGCGTTCATCGTTGTCGCTGCCCTGGTTTTGCTGTCGTTCTATGGCGGCGGGGCCAAGCAGGTTGTCGCGCCTTTGGCGCCGCAGCTGGCTTCAACTCCATCATTGCCGCCGGAAGATCCGCCCCCGGTTCCCGCACGGCCCACTCCATCAATCGTTCAAGTGGCCGCGGCGGAGGCAACACCACCGCAAGCAATGCCCCCGGCTCAAACCGCACCGCAAGACGCCGCGCCGACAGCTACCGCAGGATCTCCCGATCACACACAATTGCTGCAAACGATGGCGCGCGATCTTGCGAACCTCGAGCGAAGCATCGAGCAGCTCAAGGCGACCCAGCAACAGATAGCCAGCGACAATTCAAAGGACATTGCGGAACTCAAGGCGAGCCAGGAAGAGATAAAGCGCGTGCTCGCCAAGGTGTCCGAGCAGAAACCGTCCAACGCGTCACCGCCTCCGACCCCGCCGGCGCCGGCCTTGCGCAAGC
The DNA here is from genome assembly GCA_036406295.1 of Bradyrhizobium sp. Lineage (GTDB taxonomy): Bacteria > Pseudomonadota > Alphaproteobacteria > Rhizobiales > Xanthobacteraceae > Bradyrhizobium. Next base: position 263 of record DASWVJ010000361.1, on the reverse strand, counting down.
CCGAGCGGACGGTTCAGGCGCCGCGCGCGAGAGCGCGGCCTCGAATCCAGCGGGATTGGTACTACGACGATTATTGGTAGTCGCCGAGATGATTAAGGCGCGCGTATGATGACAATATCAGCGGGACTAAAAATGGCGAGGGGCCCGGCGTGTTGCGCCGAGCCCCTCATTTCAACATATCAGCCGGCCTGTAAGCCGGATTCTGTAGGGCAGCGCCCGCTCGCGCGGACGATACGTGACGGCCATTCCTCTGGGACCATGTT
>DASWVJ010000360.1:0-2186 GCA_036406295.1 Bradyrhizobium sp. | reverse complement strand
GGATTCCAGCCAGGGCGCTTGGCGCAGGGGCCGGAGGAAAAATGCGGCACGGTCGGCCGCGAAGCGGGCTTCGCCACGGTCATGATCTATCCTTCCAGATAGTAAGCCTCCCGTTGGGGGGAGGTGTCCCGCCGCGGTCATTAAGGGAATCGCTCCTCACCGTCAAGAAACTTTGCGCCTTTCACGGCCGATTGATCTGAATCAAGCTCTTGCTCGGGCGGCGAAGCCGATTGCACCGAGAGCAATTCTACAGCATCGGCAATGAGTTTCGCCGCCTTCCGCCGGCTGGTGAACCTGAGGATGCTTTGATCATCGGCAAGAACGACATACTCACCGCCCTGCTTGCGAATGGAATAGCGCGCCATGTGAATATCCCGTGCGTCCGACGCGGCGCGGGATAGGCCGCAAATGCGGCGACGTTCTTGCAGCGCGGATGACAAAGTCATCGTTAGTTTATCGGTTGTTAACCGGATCGCGCACCTGGAACCACCGGAGACATCGAGCAGGAAGCGGCACAACCTCTCAGATATTTGCGGCGTCAGAACCGGATCGTCATGCCGACGTGACTGCGCGCAAAGCCGAGCCGCTCATAGAAGCGTTGGGCGTCGACGCGCGTGTGATGCGTGAGCAGCTCGACCAGCTTGCAGCCGCGCTTGCGGGCCTCGGTGAGCGCCCACTGCACGAGCTGCTCGCCGATCCCCTGGCTGCGGCAATGCGAGGCAACACGCACATCCTCGATCAGGCCGCGCGAAGCCCCTTGCGAGCTCAGCCCCGGCAGGATGCAGAGCTGCAGGCAGCCGATCACCGCCCCACTCTCGCCTTCCGCCACAACAAGCGCGAGGTTGGGATCGCGGTCGACCCGCTCGAATGCCGCGAAATAGGCGGCGGGCAGCGGATTGTCCAGGCGCTCGCGCGGCCCGCCGAGTGCGTCGTCGGCCAGCATCTTCACGATGGTCTCGACATCGTCGCGGCGGGCACGGCGAATGGTGACCGAAGAAATTTTGGCCACGGCGATGCTCACTTCGCCGCCGGCAGGCCAAGCGCCTTCTCGGTCTCGCCGATCCAGCGCCGCACGGACGGATGGCCGGCGAGATCGAATCCGCCCTCATGCGCCACGCGCGTGTAGGCAAGCAGCGACACGTCGGCGAGCGAGGCCGCTTCGCCGGCCAGGAAACGCGATGCCGAGAGGCTCTGCTCCATCCGCGCCAGCGCAGCATAGCCGCGCCTGACCTTGTCGGGATCAAGCTCTGCGGCCGGCTTGTTCAGATAGACCATCTGGAAGCGGCAGACCGCGATATAGGGTTCGTGGCTGTACTGCTCCCAGAACAGCCATTCGTCCATCCTGGCCGCAGCATAGGCATCCGACGGAATGAAATCGCTGCCGCGCGCAAGATACCGGATGATGGCGTTGGACTGCGCCAGCGTGCGGCCGTCATCGAGTTCGATCGTGGGCACCTGGCCGGCGCTATTGAGCTTTAAAAATTCCGGCGTGCGGGTCTCGCCCTTCATGGTGTCGATATCGATCCAGCGATAGGGAATCCGCAAGCAGTCGCAGATCCACTTCACCTTCAGGCAATTGCCGGAATTGGTATCGCCGTAGATTTTCATAACCTGCCGCCATTCCTGGAAGGAAGCGACAGAGCATCAGGCAGGCGCAGTCCTGTCAACTCTGCGGCATATCGCGCGACGGATCAGAATTTATAGCCGAGACCGGCGCGCACGGTATTGACCGTGGTGTTGACGGTGGTGTTGTCGCTCGAACTGAAACGCAGATACTCCCATTCAGCGCGGAGAAAGAGGCCTGCATACAGCATGACGTCAATGCCGAGGCCGCCTGCCAGGCCCGATATGAAGTGAGAGTTGGCGTTGTCGGTCAGGCTATTGGTTGCCGGTCCAATGTTAGGCAGCGCCGGCACAGCTGTACCTACATACTGATAGTACAGGTAGGTATCTGCCCTGCGGTTGATGTTCGCTTGCCCCAGCGCGACGCCGACGAAGCCGTAGGGCAAGAAGCAGTCAAATGCATAACCGCCACGGAACCGCAATGATCCATAGTCCGTGATCTTCATTGACGAGCTGGATGATACAGCTGCCGTCGAGAGATAATCCGTCGGATACTGGAACGAGCGGGCCTGGGAGCCACTTGACGCCCCGAAGAAGTTGCCATGGGTATAATTCAACTCGAT
>DASWVJ010000359.1:0-14525 GCA_036406295.1 Bradyrhizobium sp. | reverse complement strand
GCCATCGCTTTGAACAGCTCGCCGGCCATGTGATAGGGCGTGCCCTGGCCGGAGGAAGCGTAGTTCAGCTTGCCCGGCTGCGACTTGGCGAGCGCAATGAATTCTGCCAGCGTCTTCGCCTGCACCGACGGATGCACCACGATCACGAGGTCGGAATAATTGACCGGCGCAATTGGTGCCAGGTCGCGCATCAATTCATACTTGCGCTGCGCCAGCGGCACCAGCGATTCATTCGCGGTCTGGGTGTTCGACATCATCAGCAGGGTGTAGCCGTCCGGCGGCGACTTGGCGGCTTCGATGGTGCCGATCACGCCGCCGGCCCCGGTGCGGTTTTCCACCACGAAAGGCTGGCCAAAATTCTCCTGCAGGATGTTGCCGATCTGGCGGGCGGTGACATCCGCCGGCCCGCCCGCGCCAAAGGGCACGACAATCCTGACGGGGCGCGCCGGATAATCCTGCGCCGACGCGGGCGCCGCGATCGGCGCCGCCAGCAGGGCGCCAGCGAGCGCCAGCACGAGCCTTTGGCCGCTCATTCGTCTCTCCCCGTTTCGTTTCTTGTGCCGCCAATCCTAGCTGCACTGCGAATGCGCTGTCGACGATAGACTGCTGTCGACGATAGACTAAAGGCCCCGCCTCGGAATAAAGGATAGGCTCTGGTGTACGCAACTTCGCCATTCATGAGCGGGGAACAAGGGATGAAACAGCATTTGATTTCGCGCCGCAGCGTCTTGAATGGCGGTGCAGCATTGGCGGCGAGCGCCGCATTTTCAACCAGGGTCATCGCTGCCGCCCCGCCGCCCGAGGCGGTCACGCCCGGGCTGGTTGAGGCAGCCAAAAAGGAAGGTCAGGTGATGTACTACACCTCGACCGATCTGCCGGTGGCCGAGAAGCTGGCCAAGGCATTCGAGGCGAAATATCCGGGGATCGCGGTCCGGGTCGAGCGCACCGGCGCCGAGCGGGTGTTCCAGCGCATCGGCCAGGAATATGCGAGCAACATCCACGCTGTCGACGTCGTCAACTCCTCGGATGCCGCGCATTTCATCGTCTGGAAGCGCGACGGCATTCTGGCGCCCTACGTTCCCGAGGATGTCGCAAAGCACTATCCGGCAGAGCACAAGGACCCGGATGGTCAGTTCGCAAGCTTCCGCGTCTGGCTCAGCATCATCGCCTACAACACCAATCTGGTGAAGGCCGAGGAGGCGCCGAAGAGTTTTGCCGACCTGCTCGATCCCAAATGGAAGGGCAAGATCGTCAAGGCGCATCCCGGCTACAGTGGCACCATCATGACCGCAACCTACCAGATGCAGCGCGATCTCGGCTGGGAGTATTTTGAAAAATTGGCCAAGCAGGGCGTGATGCAAGTGCAGTCCTCGGCCGATCCGCCGAAGAAGCTGGATCTTGGCGAGCGCGCCGTGATGGCTGACGGCAACGAGTACAACATTTTCCAGTTGAAAGAGGCGGGGCGACCGGTCGAGCCGGTTTATGCCAGCGAAGGCTCGCCGCTGATTATTGGCCCCAACGGCGTCTTCAAGGCAGCGCCGCATCCGAACGCGGCACGACTGTTCCAGGCCTTCAGCCTGAGCCAGGAAGCGCAGCAGCTCATCATCGACGTCGGCGGCCTGCGCTCGGTGCACTCGCAGACCAGGGAGAAAGCCGGCCGCAAGCCGCTTGCCGAGATCAAGACCATGAAGGACGATGCGGCGGCGGTCGAGAAGGAGGGCGAGGCAATCAAGGCGCGCTATACAAAATTGTTCCGCGTCTGATGTTGGCAGAATTGTCTCAGATTTCCGTCGCCGAGGCGTTGGCGGCGAGGATCACCGCGCTGCAGCCGGGCGTGCTTCCGGCTGCGACCACTCGCAAATGTGAGGACCTTCTGATTGACGTCGTCGGCCTGTGCGTCACCGCGCGCAATGAGGACTATGTGCGTAGTGCGCTCGCCGGCTGCGACGATGACGGTCCCTGCACGGCGATTGGGCATGCGCGCACGCTGAACGCCGCGGGTGCCGCTTTCGTCAACGGCACCGCGGCGCATGGAGAAGATTTCGACGACACCTTTGAAGGCGGCCCGGTGCATGCCGGCGCAGTGATCGTGCCTGCGGTGCTTGCAGCCTGCGAACGTCACAATCCCGAAGGTCGCATGGCGTTGACCGGCATCGCTGTCGGAACCGAAGTCCTTTGCCGCCTCAGCCTGGTCGTGCCGAAAGCCGTGCACAAGGCTGGCTTCCATCCGACAGCCGTGTTCGGCGCGATGGGAGCGGCGGCCGGCGTGGGCGCAGCGCTCGGCCTCAATACAAAACAGATTGTCGATGCGCTCGGCATTGCCGGCAGCATGGCGGGCGGCATCATCGAATATCTCGCGGAGGGGGCCTGGACCAAGCGGCTGCATGCCGGCTGGGCCGCTCAGTCGGGCATCCGCGCCGCACTCCTGGCGCGGAGCGGCTTCGTCGGGCCGCGCACGGTGTTTGAAGGTGCTCACGGGCTGTTTCACGGCTTTGCGCACACGACCAAGGGTAACTATGGCGCGCTAGTCGCCGACTTTGGCGCGCGCTGGGTCACCGATACGCTTGCCTTCAAGCCCTATCCCTGCGGGACCATGGCGCAGCCCTACATCGACTGCGCGCGGCGGCTTTTCGCGCGCGGCATCAAGGCCGAAGACATCACCGGGATCACGTGCGAGGTCGCAGAGGGCACGGTGCACCGGCTGTGGGAGCCTCTCGCCGACAAGCAGCGCCCGCGCAACGGCTATGCCGCCAAGTTCGCGGTGCCCTATCTGCTCGCGGCCGGCTTTGTGCATGGCGGCGTCGGGCTCGGCGCGTTCACCGAGCGCGCGATTGCCGATCCGCGCGTGCTCACGCTCGCCGCCAGGGTGAAGTACGTCATCGATCCCGACAATCCCTACCCGAACAACTACACCGGCCACCTGCGCGCGACGCTGAAGGATGGCAGCGTGGTGGAGGAGCGGCAGCCTCACTTGCGCGGGGGTGCGCAGGAGCCGCTGACCCCTCAGAACGTCGTCGACAAGTTCCTGCTCAACACTGAGCATGGCGGCTGGAGCAGGACGCAAGCCGGCGCCGCATTGAAGCTGATGGGGACATTGTATAATGGCCGCATCGATCTTTCATCGCTGCGGGGGTAGGGATGGCACAGGAACTCGCAGGCAAAGTCGCCATCGTCACCGGCGCCGGCCGCAATATCGGCCGCGCCATTGCGCAAGCATTGGCCGAAGGCGGCGCAGCAGTCGTGGTGAATGTGCGCAGCAATCGCGCGGAAGCAGATGGCGTCGTCCGCGAGATCGAATCGTCGGGCGGCAGAGCCATCGTGCATATCGGTGACGTCGCCGATGCCAGGGCAGTGCAGGCGATGGCCGATGCAGCGGTGCAAAAATTCGGCCGCATCGATATCCTCATCAACAATGCCGCGTTGCGTCGCGAAAAGCCCTTTGCTGAGATGGACTACGCCGCCTGGCGCGAGATCCTCGACGTCACCCTCGATGGCGCGTTCCATTGTGTGAAGGCATGCCTGCCGGCGCTGCGGCAGTCCGGTGCGGGCACGATCGTCAACATCGGCGGCCTCAGTGCACATACGGGGGCGGCCAATCGCGCTCATGTGGTGACGGCCAAGGCCGGTATCGTCGGCTTCACCCGCGCGCTCGCCCATGATCTGGCCGCCGACGGCATCACCGCGAATTGCGTTGTTCCCGGCCTCATCGGCACGCCGAGGCCCAAGGACAAGCCGGAACCGGCGCATCATGCGACGCACCCGACGATAAGCGGCGAAAAGGGCCGGCCTGACGACGTCGCCGCCATGGTGCGCTTCCTCTGTGGCCCCGCAGCGCGCTACATCACCGGGCAGGCGATCCACACCAATGGCGGGGCGTATCTCGGCGGCTGACGCATGGCCTGTGCGCCAAATTGGCCGGGGAAAGCCACTCGGCCGGGCCGGATTTTGATGGTACTTTTCGACGCATGAACCAGCACGCCAAGATCGACATCCGCCATTCCACCTGCCCGCATGATTGCCCATCGGCCTGTGCGCTCGATGTCGAGGTGATCGACGGCCGCTCCATCGGCCGGGTGCGTGGTTCAAAGGTCCAGACCTACACCGCCGGCGTCGTCTGCGCCAAGGTCGCGCGTTACGCCGAGCGGATCCACCATCCGGAACGGCTGCTCCATCCGATGCGCCGCACCGGGCCGAAGGGCTCCGGCCAGTTCGTGCGCATCTCCTGGGACGAGGCGCTCGACGAGATCGCCGCGCGTTTTGACGCCACCGAACGCGAATTCGGCGCCCAGTCGGTGTGGCCTTACTACTACGCGGGCACCATGGGGGTGGTGATGCGCGACGGCATCAACCGCCTGTCGCATGTCAAGAAATATTCGCGCTTCTACTCCACCATCTGCGCCAATATCGCGCGCGTCGGCTTCTCGATCGGCACTGGCAAGATCGCCGGCGTCGATCCACGCGAAATGGGCGTCTCCGATTTGGTCGTGATCTGGGGCACCAATCCCGTCAACACCCAGGTCAATGTGATGACGCATGCTTCGCGCGCCCGCAAGGAACGTGGCGCGAAGATCGCGGCGGTCGACGTCTACAACAACGAGACCATGAAGCAGGCCGACATCAGGATCCTGCTACGGCCTGGGACCGACGCTGCCTTTGCCTGCGGCGTGATGCATGTGCTGTTCCGCGAAGGCCTTGCCGATCGCGCCTACATGGAGCGCTACACCGATTGCCCGGATGAGCTTGAAGCGCATCTCAAGACACGCACGCCGGAATGGGCGTCCGCCATCTCAGCTGTGCCGGTCGAGGAGATCGTGTCGTTTGCCCGTCTCGTCGGCCAGACCAAGCGCAGCTTCTTCCGCCTCGGCTATGGCTTCACCCGCAGCCGCAATGGCGCAGCGCAGATGCACGCGGCGCTCTGTATCCCTGCGGTGACCGGCGCCTGGCAATATGAGGGCGGCGGTGCCTTCTTCAACAATGCCGCGATCTGGAAGTTCAACGAGTCCGTCATCGAAGGCCATGACGCGATCGACCGCAACACGCGCTGGCTGGACCAGTCGCAGATCGGCCGCATCCTCACCGGCGACGCCGTCGCGTTGAAAGGTGGCCCGCCGGTCAAGGCGATGCTGATTCAGAACACCAATCCGGTGACGGTGGCGCCGGAGCAGAATCTGGTCCGCAAGGGCTTTGCCCGCGAAGACCTGTTCATGGTGGTGCATGAGCAATTCATGACCGAGACGGCCGCGATGGCCGACATCGTGCTGCCCGCGACCATGTTCATGGAGCATGACGATCTCTATTACGGCGGCGGCCATCAGCACATCTCGGTCGGGCCCAAGCTGGTCGACGCGCCCGGCGAATGCCGCAGCAATCACGAGGTGCTTCAGGGCCTGGCCCGTCGTCTCGGCGCGGTGCATCCCGGCTTCGACATGACGCCGCGCGAACTGATCGACGTGACCTTGAAGAAGAGCGGTCACGGCGACATTGAGACGCTGGAGGCCGATCTCTGGCGCGACATCCAGCCGGATTTTCGCACCTCGCATTATCTCGACGGTTTTGCCCATGCCGACAAGAAATTCCACTTCAAGGCCGACTGGGCCAATCCGCCCTGGGGCAACCCGGGCCTCGGACCGTGGAAAGACATGCCCGGGCTGCCCGACCATTGGACCATCATCGAGGAAGCGGACGCCGAGCATCCGTTCCGGCTCGCGACCTCTCCGTCACGCAGCTACCTCAACACCACCTTCAACGAGACGCCTGGTTCGCAGGGGCGCGAAGGTAAGCCGACCGTGATGATCCATCCCGACGATGCTGCCAGCCTCTCGATTGCCGACGGCGACGCCGTCACACTCGGCAATAGGCGCGGCGAGACCACGCTCACCGCAAAGGTGTTCGACGGTGTGCGCCGCGGCGTGCTGATCGCGGAATCGATCCACCCCAACAAGTCCCATATCGGTGGACGCGGCATCAATGTGCTGACCGGGGCCGAGACGGTGGCGCCCGTCGGCGGCGCCGCGTTCCACGACAACAAGGTCTGGATCAAAAGGGCAGCGCCTGCGCGCAAGAGCTAGATCGCGCTTGCAGTCCACCGTCGTCCTGCGGCAAATGCTTGCGAGCATTCTGGCGAACAGGCGAGTGGGACCATGACCGATCATAGCAGCGTCATCCGCGAAAAGCGCGGGCAGGCTTTCTGGATCACCATCAACCGGCCGGACAAGCGCAACGCACTCAATGGTGACGTCATCGCCGGCATCGCCAGGGGTTATCGCGACGCCCATGACGACAAGGATGTGCGGGTGATCGTGCTCACCGGCGCAGGCGACAAGGCTTTTTGCGCCGGCGCGGACCTGCAGAACAGTGGCGCCGCCTTTGCGATGGACTTTTCCCGTCCCAATGTTGATTACGCCGATCTCCTGCGCCTGTCGCAGAACGCGACCAAGCCGGCGATCGCCCGCGTCGGCGGCGTCTGCATGGCCGGTGGCATGGGGCTGCTTTGCATGACCGACATGGCGGTCGCGGCCGACAACGTCATCTTTGGGCTGCCCGAGGTGAAGGTCGGCGTGTTCCCGATGCAGGTGATGAGTCTCCTGCAATCGATGGCACCGCCACGCCTCATCAATGAGTGGGCGCTGACCGGCGAGCCCTTTGATGCGAAGGCCGCGCTCGCCGCCGGCCTTCTCAACTACGTCGTTCCCGCAGCCGAGCTCGACGCGAAGATCGACTGGCTGATCTCCCGCATCGTCGACAAGTCTCCGACGGCGATTCGTCGCGGCAAATACGCCATGCGCGCGATCGCCTCGATGTCGTTCGACGAGAGCATCGCCTACACCGAAAGCCAGATCGCGCTGCTGGCGATGACCGAGGACGCCAAGGAGGGCATGAAGGCCTTCGGCGAGAAGCGCAAGCCGAACTGGCCGGGCAAATAGTTATCCTGCGTTCGCCTTCAGCCCGGCCGCCTCGATTCCCGCCACGGCACAGATCTCGTCATTGTCCGACGTGTCGCCGCTGACGCCGACCGCGCCGAGCAGCGTGGCACCGTCCTGGATCAGTACGCCGCCGGGCACCGGCACCAGTCGGCCCTGCGCCAGTGCATTTACCGCATTGACGAAATAGGCCTGTTCCTGCGCCCGCTGGAACAGTGCCCGCGAGCCCATGCCGAGCGCCAGCGCGCCATAGGCCTTGCCATGCGCAATTTCCGCCCGCATCAGGCTGGTGCCGTCCTGCGCCGCCGTGGCCTTCACCGCGCCGCGTGCATCCAGAATGGTGATGACCAGCGGCTTGAATTTCTTCTCGATCCCTTTCGCCAGGGCGGCATCCAGAATCTTGCGGGCGATGTCGAGGGTCAGTTCGGCCATGAATTATTCCTTCGTATTGGCAGAGGTTCTAGATTTGGCGGTGTCGAGGCTCAAGGCCAGCACGCGCGCGACATGAACGGCTTCGCGCGCGGCGCCGTCCTTGATCTGGTGGCGGCACGATGTGCCGTCGGCAACGACGATGGTATTGCCATCTGCGCGGCGAACAGCCGGCAGCAGCGACAATTCGGCCATCTCCATCGAAGCCGAATAGGTATCGGCGCCATAGCCAAAAGCACCGGCCATGCCGCAACAGCTGGACTCGATCGTCTCGACCTTCAGCTCCGGGATCAGGCGTAGCGTCTTCTCGACCGGCTTGAAAGCGCCGAACGATTTCTGGTGGCAATGTCCGTGCACCAGCGCCTGGCCTGTGATCGCGCCGAGGGGAAGCTTGAGACGGCCGGCTTCGGCTTCGCGCACCAGAAACTCCTCGAACAGCAGCGCGTGCGCGCTAATCGTCCTGGCGTCACTATCCGAGCGCAATGACAGCAACTCGTCACGCAGGGTGAGGAGGCAGCTCGGCTCCAATCCTACGATAGGCACGCCGCGCGCGGCGAACGGAGCATAGGTCGTAACCAGCCGCGCCAGCTCTTCACGGGCGTGATCGACGAGGCCCGCAGAAAGGAACGTGCGCCCGCAGCAAAGCGGCCTGCCGCGATCGGCCGGCCTTGGAAGGTGGACGCGATAGCCGCCTTCGACCAGCACGCGCAGCGCTGCATCGAGGTTTTCGCGCTCGTAGCTGCGATTGAACGTATCGGCAAACAGCACGACCTCGCGCCCATCGACGGGCCCGAACACGTCCGCACCAGGCGCGAACACGTCGCGGCGGAAGGCGGGCAGGGCACGCTTGGCGCTGATGCCTGCAAATTTCTCGAACAGGTTTCGCAGCAGCGGGCTGCGGTTGCGCCAATTCGCGATCGGTGCGAAACGCGAGGCAAGGCCGGCATAGCGCGGCAGGTAGCCGACCAGCCGGTCCCGCAGCGAAAGCCCGTGCTTTGCCGCGCGCGCTGCCAGCACCTCGATCTTCATCTTGGCCATGTCGACGCCGGTCGGGCACTCATGTCGGCAGGCCTTGCAGGAGACGCACAGCTTCAGCGTCTCCATCATCTCGTCGGAGGCGAGCGCATCGGGCCCGAGCTGCCCGGAGATCGCCAGCCGCAGCGTATTGGCTCGCCCGCGCGTGACGTCCTTTTCGCTGCGCGTGGTGCGATAGGACGGGCACATCACGCCGCCTTCGAGCTTTCTGCAGGCGCCGTTGTTGTTGCACATCTCGATCGCGCCCTGAAATCCGCCGCCGGCGCCGGGATATGCCGACCAGTCGAGCTGCGTCTTCAACTCACGCACGCGATAGTCCGCGGGATAGCGGAACAGGGAGCGATCATCCATTCTGGGTGGATCGACAATCTTGCCGGGGTTAAGCACGCCTTCGGGATCGAAGCGCTGCTTGACTTGCCTGAAGTCGGCAATAATGCGCTCACCGAACATGCTCTCGTGAAATTCGGAGCGTACCAGGCCGTCGCCATGCTCGCCGGAGTGCGAGCCCTTGTATTCCCGCACCATGGCGAAGGCTTCTTCGGCGATGGCGCGCATCGCCTTGACGTCCTTCTCGAGCTTCAGATTGAGCACCGGGCGCACATGCAGGCAGCCTTCGGAAGCGTGTGCGTACATGGTGCCGCGTGTGCCGTGCCTGGCAAAGATCGCGTTGAGCCGTTCGGTGTAGTCGGCCAGATGCGGCAGCGGCACCGCGCAATCCTCGACGAAGGAGACGGGCTTGCCGTCCTGCTTCATCGACATCATGACGTTGAGTCCGGAGGTGCGGAAATTCGCGATCGCGGTCTGCATCGCGGGCTCGATGACGTCGACCACGCCGCCCCATTTGCGCTGCGGGTTGCTCCAGCCGAAGCCGAGGTCCGACATCAGCTCCGAAAGCTGTTTCAGCTTCTGCAGATTGTCGGCCTGGTCTTCCTCGGCGAATTCGACGATCAACAGCGCATCGGGATCGCCGCGCACGGTAGCTTCGATCACCGGCCGGAACATCGCGATGTCGCGCCCGAGCGCGATCATGGTGCGATCGACCAGCTCAACCGCGATCGGCCGCAGCTTCACCAGATGCTGGGCCGCATCCATGGCTTCATAGAAGCTGCCGAAATGACAGACGCCGAGCACCTTGTTGCGGATGACAGGCCACAGCTTCAGCTCAATTCGGGTCGTGAAGGCGAGGGTGCCCTCGGAGCCGACCAGCAGGTGCGCCATGTTGTTCGCAGTGTTGCGCGGCACCAGTGCGTCAAGATTGTAGCCGCCGACCCGGCGCTGCACCTTCGGGAAGCGCGCGGCAATCTCGGCTGCCTCGCGCCCGCCGAGATCGAGCATGTCGCGGAAGAGCGAAAGCCCGCTCTCCGGTGAATTCACCTGCGCCAGATCCCGCGGCACCTCGCCGAAATGCAGCAGCGTGCCGTCAGCGAGCGCCGCGTCCATCGACAGCGTGTTATCGCGCATGGTGCCGTAGCGCAGGCTACGGCCGCCGCAGGAATTGTTGCCGGCCATGCCGCCGATCGTGGCGCGCGAGGCGGTGGAGACGTCGACCGGGAACCACAATCCGTGTTTCTTTAGTTGCCGGTTGAGGTCATCAAGCACGATGCCCGGCTCAACCACGCAGGTCCGGTTCGCCACATCGACGGAAACAAGCCGGTTCAGATGCTTCGAGAAGTCGACGACGATCCCCTCGTTGATGGTCTGGCCGCATTGCGAGGTGCCGCCGCCGCGGGGGGTAACGATTCGGCCCTCATCGCGGCAAATGGCGAGTGCCTTGAGCGCCTCGTCCATGCTGCGGGGCACCACAACCCCGGCCGGGATGATCTGATAGAAGGAGGCATCGGTGGCGTAGCGGCCGCGGCTGAAGGCGTCGAACAGGACTTCGCCGGTGATCTCGCGCGCAAGCCGCGCGGCGAGCGCGCTGTTTTCCGCCGAATTCCGTGACTTTTCGGCCTTGCTCGCCGCCATGGATGGTCTCACCTGATGTCCTTGAACTCTCTTGCCTTCCGGCTCCCGGATTGGCAAGGCGAAGCCCTGCCGCCAGCGCATTGGCGGCCCCCACCAGGCGTGGGACAAGTCAGCCGAATAGTGGTATTCGAGCGGCTCGCAAAGCCAAGGCAAGACCGGGAAGGACGCCCATGACCGTGCATACTGGAAGGCATTTTCTGCAGATTCCGGGACCGACCAACGTGCCGGACCGGGTACTGCGCGCCATGGACATGCCGACCCTGGACCATCGCGGTCCTGAGTTCGCCGAGATCGGCTTTGCCGTGCTGGCGGCCATGCAGCGGGTGTTCCGCACCAAGCAGCCTGTGATCATCTATCCGTCGTCGGGAACTGGCGCCTGGGAAGCCGCGATCGTCAATACCCTCGCCCCTGGCGACAAGGTGCTGATGGCGGAAACGGGCCAGTTCGCCGTGCTTTGGCGCGGCATCGCCGCCAAGTTCAAGCTCGACGTCGACTTCATTCCCGGCGACTGGCGCCATGGTGCCGACCTTGCCCAGATCGAAGCGCGGCTGTCGGCCGACAAGGCGCACCAGATCAAGGCGGTCTGTGTGGTCCATAACGAGACATCGACCGGCTGCGTCACCGATCCGCGCGAAGTCCGCAAGGTCATGGATGCCGTCAAGCATCCGGCACTGCTGATGGTCGACACCATTTCCGGCCTCGGCTCGCTCGAATATGAGCACGACGCCTGGGGCATCGACGTGTCGGTGGCCGGCTCCCAGAAGGGCCTGATGCTGCCGCCGGGCCTCGGCTTCAACGCCATCTCCGAAAAGGCACTGGCCGTGGCGAAAGCCAACACGGCGATGCGGTCCTATTGGGACTGGCAGGATGTCATCAACATCAACAAGGCCGGCACCTGGCCCTATACGCCCGCGACCAACCTGCTGTTCGGCCTCCGCGAAGCCGTCAAGATGCTCGAGGAAGAGGGACTGGAGAACGTGTTCGCCCGCCACAAGCGCCATAGCGCCGCCACGCGCGCTGCGATGAAGGTGTGGGGACTGGAGACGCAGTGCCTCGATCCGAACGGGCATTCGCCGGCGTTGACGGGCGTTCGCATGCCCGAGGGCCATGACTCCGACGCCTTCCGCAAGGTGGTGCTTGAGAACTTCGACATGTCGCTCGGCACCGGCCTCAACAAGGTCAAGGGCAAGCTGTTTCGTATCGGCCATATCGGTCACTTCAACGATCTGATGCTGATGGGCACGCTGTCCGGCGTCGAAATGGGGCTCGACCTCGCCAAGGTGCCGCATCGCAGCGGCGGCGTGCTGGCGGCGATGGACGTACTGAAGGGCCGCGATGTGGTGCCGATGCCGAAGGCGGCGGTTGCCTGAGCCGACCACGGTCTTCGCTAGTAAAGAGAAAGAGCCGAGATGAATGCGCCGGTCGCCGCCGAAGACCTGATCTATGCCGTCCAGGACGGCATCGCCCGGATCATCTTCAACCGCCCGCAGGCGCGCAACGCGCTGACCTTCGCGATGTACGAACAGATGGCCTCCATCTGCGAGTCCATCAACCAGGACCGCTCGATCAAGGCGCTGATCATCACCGGCGCCGGTGACAAGGCGTTCGCCTCCGGCACCGATATCTCGCAATTCCGCGCCTTCAAGACCGCGCAGGACGCGCTCGACTATGAAGCGCGGATCGACCGCGTGCTCGGCACGCTGGAATCCTGCCGGGTACCCGTCATCGCGGCGATTGCCGGAGCCTGCACCGGGGGCGGTGCAGGGATCGCGGCCTGCTGCGATATTCGCATCGGCACCGAGTCGACGCGCATGGGTTTCCCGATCGCCCGCACACTCGGCAATTGCCTGTCGATGTCGAACATCTCGCGCCTCGTCTCGCTGATCGGTCCCGCGCGCACCAAGGATCTCATCTTCAAGGCGCGCCTCGTCGAAGCGCAGGAGGCGCTGGAACTCGGCCTGCTCAACGAAATCGTGCCCGATGTCACGGTGCTGCAGCGTCGTGCCGAGGAGACCGCAAAGCTCGTCGCAAACCATGCGCCGATCACGCTCGAAGTCACCAAGGAGGCGGTACGCCGCATCCGCCGCACGCTCTCGCGCGACGAAGGCGAAGACCTGATTCTCAGGGCCTATATGAGCGAGGATTTCCGCGAAGGCATGGACGCCTTCCTCAACAAGCGCACGCCGAACTGGAAGGGCAAGTAGCGCAGGGCCGGCCCCATTGCCCGGGCCGCCGGCGAGCGAGATCATCCGAAAGTCATACGGCTGCGACGCCGGCTCACCTTGAACTTGCGACATGAAGCCCGCACAATAGGCGCTGGTGCCGAGGTGTTTTTCATTAGGCAAAACAAAGATATAGGGAAGAAACGCGTGGGACATATGCTCAAAGCCGCGGCCGCCGTTGCGGCCATCATCGCCGCCGCACCGGCATCCGCCGCCTGGGAGCCGACCAAGCCTGTCGAGATCGTCGTCGCCGCCGGCGCGGGCGGAGCGTCGGACCAGATGGCGCGCATGATGCAGGCTGCGATCCAGAAGAATAACCTGATGAAGCAGCCGATGGTGGTGTCGCTGAAGGGCGGCGCGTCGGGCGCTGAAGCCTTGATGTACATGAAGTCCAGCGAGGGCGACGCCAACAAGGTGCTGATCGCCTATTCGCTGATCTACATGCTGCCGCTGTCGGCGAAGATCCCGTTCAACTGGCGCGACCTCACGCCGGTATCGGTGATCGCGCTCGACCAGTTCGTGCTCTGGGACAACGCGAGCGGCCC
Organism: Bradyrhizobium sp.; assembly: GCA_036406295.1. Lineage (GTDB taxonomy): Bacteria > Pseudomonadota > Alphaproteobacteria > Rhizobiales > Xanthobacteraceae > Bradyrhizobium. The sequence continues at coordinate 1,409 of DASWVJ010000359.1, read as the reverse complement.
CAAGACAGTGAAGGAGTTCATCGCCGCCGCCAAGGCCGCCGGCTCGCCGTTCAAGATGGGCGGCACCGGCTCCAAGCGCGAGGACCATGTGCTGACCGTGTTCATGGAGCAGAAGACCGGCGCAAAATTCTCCTATCTGCCCTACAAGTCCGGCGGCGAGGCGGCGACGCAGCTGGTCGGCGGGCATACGGAATCCAACGTCAACAACCCCAGCGAAAACCTTGAAGTCTGGCGTGCGGGCCAGGTCCGCGCGCTCTGCGTGTTCGACAAGGAGCGCATCTCCTACAAGACCAAGGTCACGGAGACGCAGTCCTGGAACGACGTCCCGACCTGCAAGGAGGAAGGCCTCGACGTGCAGTACCTGATGCTGCGCGCCATGTTCCTGCCCGGCAAGGTGACGCCAGAGCAGCAGGCGTTCTATGTCGACCTGTTCCAGAAGGTGACGCAGACCCCCGAATACAAGGAGTACATGGAGAAGCAGGCGCTGAAGCCGATCTTCCTCACCGGCAAGGACATGGTCCAGTTCCTCGAGGAGGACGACAAGCTGAACGCCTCGCTGATGAACCAAGCCGGCTTCGTCGCGAAATAGCTTCAGCCGCTTAATCCTTCACGTGTCCGCATGGCCGTAACCCGCCATGCGGACACGAACTTTCTCGATCTCCTCCTTCGACAGCAGCGGCGGTTTGCCGATCTGTAAAGTCGCGTGATATTGCCGCGCCAGCGTCTCGACCTCGACCGCAAGCCACATCGCTTTCGCCAGCGACGGTCCCACGGCAATCATGCCGTGATGGGCGAGCAGGCAGGCGAGCCGCCCCTCCAGCGCGCGCACGGCATGATCGGACAGCTCCTGGGTGCCGAAGGTTGCATAGGGCGCGCAGCGGATGGTGTCGCCGCCGGCGCAGGCGACCATGTAATGCACCGGCGGAATTTCCATTCCCATGATCGCAAGCGCCGTGCAGTAGGTCGGGTGGGCGTGCACCACGGCCTCCGCATCCGGCCGCGCTTTCAGGATATCGCGATGAAAGCGCCACTCGCTGGACGGGCGCTGGGCGGCATCGTGCGAGCCGTCGAGGCCCATATAAACGATCTGCTCGGGCCGCATCGTCTCATAGGGCGTGCTGGTCGGCGTGATCAACAGCCCCTCGCCATGACGGACGCTGATATTGCCCGAGGTGCCCTGATTGATGCCCAGCGCATTCATGCGCAGGCAGGCATCGATGATGGATTGACGCTTGTCGTGATCTTTCATGGCCGGCATATCAACGTGCTTGGCGTCCGAGAACAAGGGTTGATTATTGCGTGGCAGTATAGTCGAACATTGCCCGGACAAGACTGATCTGGAGAAGTCATGACCCGCGCCGTGCTCGGCATCATCGGCGGGTCCGGCATCTACGACCTGCCGGGCCTGG
>DASWVJ010000358.1:0-3080 GCA_036406295.1 Bradyrhizobium sp. | reverse complement strand
GTTGAGCGCAAGCTGGTGCTGCCGGTGGTGCCCACCACCAACCTGATCGGCGTCAAGCCGCTGTTCGGCGACAAGAGCGTGGCCGAAGGCGACAAAGCCGAATTCGACGTCGCGTTTGTCGCGCCCGATGGCAGGCAGCTTGCCCGTTCCGGCCTGCGCTACGATCTGATGAAGATCGAGTCGCGTTACCAGTGGTATCGCCAGAACAGCTATTGGGAATACGAGCCGGTCAAATCGACCAAACGCGTTGCCGATGGCGAGCTGAACCTCACCGCCGACCAGGCGGCGCGGCTGAGCTTCGTGCCGCAGCCCGGCCGTTATCGCCTCGACGTCAAGTCGGCGGAGGCCGACGGTCCCATCACCTCGGTGCAGTTCGATGTCGGCTGGTATTCCGACGGCGGCGCCGATACGCCCGACCTCTTGGAGACCTCGATCGACAAGCCGGAATATCTTTCCGGTGACACCATGGTGGTGTCGGTCAATGCGCGCACCTCTGGCAAGCTCACCGTCAACGTGCTGGGCGACCGGCTGCTGACGACGCAGAGCGTCGACGTCAGGGAGGGCACCAACCAGGTCAAGATTGCCGTCGGCAAGGACTGGGGCACCGGCGCCTATGTGCTGGCGACCTTGCGCCGTCCGCTTGATGCGGCCGCCCAACGCATGCCCGGCCGCGCGATCGGCCTGAAATGGTTCGGCATCGACAAGAAGGCGCGCACGCTGACCGTCGATCTGGCGCCGCCGCCGCTGGTGCGTCCCGGCAGCGCGTTGAAGATTCCGGTGAAGGTCGGCGGGCTCAATCCCGGCGAGGACGCCAAGGTGGTCGTCGCCGCTGTTGATGTCGGCATCCTCAATCTCACCAACTACAAGCCGCCGGCGCCGGACGATTTCTATCTCGGCCAGCGCCGCCTCACCGCCGAAGTGCGTGACCTCTACGGCCAGCTGATCGACGGCATGCAGGGCACGCGCGGCCAGATCAAATCCGGCGGCGACGCCGGCGCGGAGCTGACCGGCAGCCCGCCCACGCAAAAACCGCTGGCGCTTTACTCCGGCATCGTCACGGTCGGTGCGGACGGCTCGGCCGAGGTCAGCTTTGACATTCCGGAGTTCGCCGGTACCGCGCGGGTGATGGCGGTGGCCTGGACGGCCACCAAGCTTGGCCGGGCCACGACCGATGTCACCGTGCGCGATCCCGTGGTCCTGACCGCGACCTTGCCGCGCTTCCTGCTCAACGGCGACAAGGGCACCATGAGCTTCGACATCGACAATGTCGAAGGCGCAGCCGGTGACTTCACCATCACCGTCAAGACCACGGGGCCGGTAAAGGTGACCGGCAACCCGGCGACTACGGTGAGGCTTGCCGCGAAGCAGCGCACCTCGCTGGCGCTGGCGCTCGATGCCGGCGGCGCCGGCACCGCCAATATCGACGTCGATATCAAGGGCCCGGACGGCCTGACCCTGGCGCGGCACTATGCGCTCGACGTCAAGGCGGCGACGCAGATCCTGGCGCGCCGCTCGATCCGCACGCTGGCGAAGGGCGAGAGCCTGACGCTGACCTCGGACATGTTCTCGGATCTCGTGTCCGGAACCGGCAGCGCGTCGATCTCGGTCAGCCTCTCGACCGCGCTCGATGCCGCGACCATCCTGAAGGCGCTGGACCGCTATCCGCACGGCTGCTCCGAACAGATCACCAGCCGTGCGATGCCGCTGCTCTATGTCAACGACCTCGCGGCGGGCGCGCATCTGGCGATGGACACCGCCGTCGACCAGCGCATCAAGGACGCCATCGAGCGGCTCTTGGCCCGGCAGGGCTCCAACGGCTCGTTCGGCCTTTGGTCGGCCGGCGGCGACGACGCCTGGCTCGATGCCTATGTGACTGATTTCCTGACCCGCGCTCGCGAAAAGGGCTTTGCGGTGCCGGATGTGCTGTTCAAGAGTGCGCTCGACCGCATCCGCAATTCGGTGGTCAACGCCGAGGAGCCGGAGAAGAACGGCGGCCGCGATCTCGCCTACGGACTCTATGTGCTGGCCCGCAATGGCGCAGCACCCATCGGTGACCTCCGCTATCTCGCCGACACAAAACTGTCTTCGCTCGCCACACCGATTGCGAAATCACAGCTCGCGGCGGCGCTCGCCCTGGTCGGCGACAAGGCGAGGGCGGAGCGGGTGTATGGTGCCGCACTCGATGCGCTCAATCCCAAGCCGACCATCGAGTTTGGCCGCACCGACTATGGCAGCGCGCTACGCGATGCCGCCGCTCTCGTGTCGCTTGCCGGTGAAGGCAGCGCGCCACGGGCGACGCTGACGCAGGCAGTCCAGCGGGTCGAGGCTGCGCGCGGACTTTCGCCCTACACCTCCACGCAGGAGAACGCCTGGATGGTGCTGGCGGCACGTGCCCTTGCCAGGGAAACGCTGACCCTCGACATCGACGGTGCCCCGGCCAAGCAGGCGGTGTTCCGCAGCTACAAGGCCGCCGAGATGGCCGGCAAGCCGATCAGGATCACCAACACCGGCGAAGCGCCCGTGCAGGCGGTGGTCTCGGTGTCGGGCTCGCCGATCACGCCGGAGCCGGCCGCCTCCAACGGATTCAAGATCGAGCGCAGCTATTATACGCTGGCCGGCAAGCCGGCTGACGTCACCAAGGCGAAGCAGAACGACCGCTTTGCCGTGGTGCTGAAGATCACCGAGGCCAAGCCGGAATACGGGCACATCATGGTGTCGGATTATCTGCCGGCCGGCTTCGAAATCGACAATCCGCGGCTGGTGTCCTCCGGTGACAGCGGCACGCTCGACTGGATCGAGGACGGGGAGGAGCCGGAAAATACCGAGTTCCGCGACGACCGCTTCACTGCGGCCATCGACCGCGCCAGCGACGACCAGTCGGTGTTCACGGTGGCCTACATCGTGCGCGCGGTGTCGCCCGGCAAATACGTGCTGCCGCAGGCCTATGTCGAGGACATGTACAACCCCTCGCGCTATGGCCGTACCGCCACCGGCGCGGTCGAGGTGCGCCCGGCGAAATGAAGGAGCGCGGAGACCATACGCACACTTCGTCATGCCCGGGCAAAAGGCGCGAAGCGCCG
>DASWVJ010000357.1:0-14849 GCA_036406295.1 Bradyrhizobium sp. | reverse complement strand
CCTAGCTGTGGCCTTTCTGCTGGGCTTTCTTTTGCCGTTCTTTGCCGTGTTCGCGCTGCTGCCAGCTGCCACGAGCACAGATTGGCATCTCTTGTCGCTGGGGTTCGTTGGAGCAATTCCTGCCGCCATTTGTTCGTGGCTAGTTGGTCGGATGAGTCCAGAAGCTGAAGGCAGTTCCCGGCGGCTGCTCTTTCTTTTCTTATCAATCGTCGTTGGGCGTTTGCGGCTGCCATAGACGTGATAGGTGGCTTGGCCGTCGGTCCAACCGCCGACACACGACCACTGCTCGCGATCCTAGGGAGGCAACAATGGTTGTGATATGCAAATGATGCGAGTCTGTATCTTCATTTTCCTGGGGCCACTATTAGGCCTTTTGGTCTTGGTCGCACTAGGTGGAGGTTTCAGAAGCCACGCCACAGCCGCGCTTATGATCGCTCTCCCTTTTGCCTTGATAGCCGGTCTCTTACCTGCCTTGATCGCCGCCGTTTTCGATCGTTTTCTTGAACGGTCCGGTGTGAGGTCCATTCAAAAATATCTCGCCACGGGCTTCTGTGGGTATGTCGCTACATACCTCTTGATGTTCGCAAATTTCCTCGAGGCCATACCCTTGGTCCCCTACGACTTCACATGGGGCCTGATTGGGATGATACCAGCTATCATCTGTTCCTGGGCTTCTGACCTGCTTGGCAGTTTTCTACCGGAGAGATAGCTCTCACGACTAACAACGTAGCATCCCGGCGGGGATCGTGACCTGACAAACACTGCCGAGCGCATTTACTACCGAGGGCAGGCTGCCACCTTTGCTTGCCGTCGATCGACGTTGGTCTGGCGAGATAACTGAAGGCTGCCCGAGTGAAGGGGCGCACGGCTGGTTGCGCGATCTAGGCTGAGTGCCGCTGATTTGCCCGACGTGTCAAGTGTCCTGTCGGGCACCGCTTTGTCGAGCGCCGCTACTTTGCATGGGGTTGTTTTCAACATTTTGCCTTGCGACGAGAAGGCGCCGGCATGCGTTAACGCCCCGGCGCCGGCAGCGACGACGCAGCCGCGGCCTCGTTCTCGGCGATCCGATGTGCCGCAAGTTCCCCCGATGCGTCGAGGACGGGATAGGCCACTGAGCAGATATGCGAGTGGATGCGGCGGAGGTCGCGCAGCACGTCAAGATGCAGCGACGTCGTCTCGATCGTCTCGGGACGGCCCTCGCGCAGGCGTTCGAGATGACGTTCGGTGGCGGCAAGCTCCGCATTGCGCAGCGCCGCCTTTTCCACCAGCAGCTTGCGTGCCTCGTTGACATCGCCTGACATGAACACGCCGAAGGCGATGCGCAGCGAATCCACGATGCGCTTGTGGAAGGCCGACAGCTCCTCGGCACCCTCCAGCGAGAATTGCAGCCGCCGCTTGATCTTCTTGGTCGCGAGCTCGCTGAGATTCTTGTCGATGATGTCGCCGATATGCTCAAGATTGATGGCAAACGAGACGATTTCCATCGCCCGCTTGCCTTCGCGCTCGTCAAGGCTGCCGCGCGTCAGTTTGGTGACATAGAGCTTGATGGCCTCGTCGAGGCTGTCGACGCTGTTATCCGTCTTCGACACCTCATCGACCAGCGCGCGGTCGTTCGTCATCATCGCCGTCATGACCTTGCGCAGCATCACCTCGACATGGTCGCCCATGTGCAGGGTCTCGCGCGCCGCATCGGCCAGCGCCAGCGAAGGCGTCTCCAGCGCGGTCTCGTCGAGATAGCGGGGGCTGAGCGGATCGGTCTCGCGCTTGCGTTGCGGCAGGTACGCCTTCAGGAGCCGTGCCAGACCGTCGAGCAAGCCGATGAACAGCACGGCGGTACCGACGTTGAAGGCAATGTGGAAGGCGGCAGTAGCCTTGGCGAGATCGGGCTGGACGCTCGGCAACCATTCGCTGAGCGGGCGCAGGAACGGCGCCACCAGCAGGATGCCAATGAGCCGGTTTGCGAGGTTTCCGAGCGGCAGCCGGTAGCTCGCCGGATTGTCGCGGCGCGCCCCCTCGAACACCGGGTTGATGGCGCTGCCGAGGTTGGCACCCAGCACCAGTGCAAGCGCGGCGAAGGGCGTGATGAAGTGGGCATAGGCGAGCGACATGATCAGCAGGACGCTGGCGACGCTGGAGTGCACCAGCCAGGTGACGAGGGCGGCGATGATGATGCACAGCACGGGATCGCCGGTGATCGCGTTCATGAAGAGGCGGGCGCCCGGCGCATTCTCCGCCGGCGCCAGGGTATCGAGCAGGATATGCAAGGCCAGCAGCATCAGGCCGAGGCCGATCGAAACCCTGCCGAGGTCCTTGATGCGTGAGCGAGGCCCGGTGCGGAAGGCGACAAGGCCGATGATGAAGAGCACCGGCGCGACTTCGGCGATGTTGAACGACAACACCTGCACGATCAGCGTGGTGCCGACATTGGCGCCAAGCATGATCGCCAGCGCCGGCACCAGGCTGACCAGGCCGTCCGCGGTGAAGGAACTGGTGACCAGCGCCGTCGCCGTGCTGCTTTGGAGCAGGGCGGTAAGTCCGAGGCCGGCCCCGAAGGCGGTGAAGCGGTTATTGAGCGCCTTGGCCAGTAATTGCCGCAGGTTCGGCCCGAAGGCGCGCAGGATCCCGCTGTGGACCATGTGAAGGCCCCACAGCAGCAGCGCCACGCCACCCATCAGATCGAGAAGAACCATGGTTCCCATGCTCACGCCGTGCCTCGAAATCGAGTCGAAAGCTCAGGCTATCGGTAAAGCGCCACCGATCAACCCTGTTTTCCCGAAAGCTCAGGATTTGCCATGGCTTAGCGGGGCGCCGGAATTCGCTCACAACGACGTAAAGCAGCCGGCCCAAGTAAACGGAGTCGGAAGCCGATCGTTACATTGCAAGTGATTGCGTTCGGCGAATTCCAACACATGACCGCTATATCTTTAGCCTCTTTGAGTGGATCACTAGCGAAGCGGGATCGGGAATGCTCGTCAATCGGCGGAAGAGCGAACGTGTTGTCTGCAACAGGGTAGCAAAAATCCAGTTTGGAACCGGCGGACTGCCGCGTGACTGCATGATTACCGACATCTCGGACGGCGGCGTCAAGGTGATCGCCGAATACCCGGAAATCCCGCCCGAGTTCACCATCATCCTCGCCACTGGCCGGCCGCGCCAGTGCCGCCTGCGCTGGCGGATCGGTTGCGAATTCGGCGCCGAATTCATGGATCGGGCCTGATCGGCGAAGTCGCCTTTGCGCAAAGTGCGGCTTGGAGCCCGGCTTGCATTCGGGCTCCCGTAATCGTTTGCTCGGGAACTTAACTCAACGTTAGGCTTAAACTGTGAGCATCCCCGGACCGTCGCCCGCGATGAGTCCTCAACTAGATGCGCCCGAACTTCCCCCGAAAATCCAACCTTGTCAGGCAGCTGATGCCCGCCGCGGCTTGCGTGATCCTGGCCGTGGCACTCTCCGGCTGCCAGACTTCGGGTCCGTCGGACATTACAGGCTCGCTGGGCGAAAAGGCGGATGCCAAGCCATCCGACCCGCGTCGTGACCTCGATGCTTACCGTGAGCGCTTCAAGGCCAACCCCAAGGACAGCGACGCCGCGCTGAAATACGGCAAGGCGCTGCGCGCCACCGGGCAGAAGTCGCAGGCTGTCGCCGTGCTGGAACAGGCCTCGATGGCCAATCCCGGCAATCACGCGCTGCTCGCCGGCTACGGCCGTGCGCTCGCCGACAACGGCAATTTCCAGCAGGCCTTCGACGTGCTCGGCCGCGCTCACAAGCCGGAGGACCCCGACTGGAGCATCCTATCGGCGCAAGGCGCGACGCTTGACCAGCTCGGCCGCTTCGACGAGGCGCGGCAATATTATGCGAGCGCCCTGAAGATCGTGCCCGACGAGCCGTCGGTGCTGTGCAATCTCGGGCTTTCCTATGTGCTGTCCAAGGAACTGGCGAAGGCCGAGGAGACGCTGCGCCGGGCCCATGGCCTGGCCGGGTCGGATTTGCGGGTGCGGGCCAACCTTGCGCTCGCGGTCGGCCTGCAGGGTCGCATGAGCGAGGCCGAAGCCATCATGAAGGCCGACCTGCCGCCGGATGAAGCAGCGGCCAATGTCGCCGCGCTGAAGAGCATGCTGGCGCGCAAGCAGGCGAGCGGCGGCGACAAATTGCCGGTCGCGTCGAGCAAGCGCCGCGATTGATCCGTTCGTGATCGTTGGCCGTTGAGCTTGAACCTGCCGTGCGGCGCGTCAGGACGCGCGCCGCAGCTTCTTAATGATCGGCGAAAGGAAGGAGTCCTTCCTTTTCGGTTCGTTGCGGCCGGTCAGACGCCGCGCCATTTGCCCGAACATTTTTGCGGCGCGATGATTGGCGGAGACCTCCGCGATCATCTCGCCGTTATTGGCGGCGGTGCCGAACGTCTTGGAGTCGAAGGGAATGGCGGCGATCGGCTGAGTTTCGACCGTCTTGGCAAAGGCACGCAGCTCAATCTCCGGGCGCCTGGCCATGCCGATCTGGTTGAGACAATAGAGCGGCGGACGGTCATTGGGCCGCGCCGCCTTCAATATGTTCATCATGTTCTTGGTGTTGCGCATGTTGGCGAGGTCGGGCTCGGCGACGATCAGGATGTCGTCGGCGCCGACCAGCGCGCGGCGTGTCCACGCGGTCCACTGGTGCGGCACGTCGAGCACGATGCAAGGCGTGGTCATGCGCAGCGTGTCGAAGATGGAATCGAAGGCATCAGCCCCGAAATCATAGACCTGTTCCAGCGTCGCCGGCGCCGCGAGCAGGCTGAGATTGTCGGCGCATTTGGCGAGCAGGCGCTCCATGAAGGAGCTGTCGAGCCGGTCCGGTGAGAAGACGGCGTTGGCGATGCCCTGAACCGGATCCTGGTTGTAATCGAGCCCGGCGGTGCCGAAGGCAAGGTCGAGGTCGATCACGACGGAGTCGAGCGCCGCGTCGCGTGCGATATGCCAGGCGATGTTGTGGGCGACCGTGGAGGCGCCGACGCCGCCCTTGGCACCGACCACGGCGATCATGCGGCCGACGGTGACCGCTTCCGAGGCCGAGAACAGGCTGCAGATCGAGCGCACGACGTCGAGCACCTCGACGGGCCCGATGACGTAGTCATTGACGCCGCGGCGGACCAGTTCGCGATAGGGCGTGATATCGGCGGCGGTGCCGATGACGACCACCCGCGTGCCGGGGTCGCAGACGCTGGCAAGCTCGTCGAGGCCGGCGAGAATGTCAGTGTGGCCCTCGGTCTCCAGGACAATGACGTTGGGTGTCGGGGCCGTGTGATAGGCCTCGATTGCGGCCTCGATGCCGCCCATGTGGACAGAGAGATGCGCTTTCGCAAGGCGGCGGTCCTCGGCTGCGGCGCGCGAGGTGGTGGCGGTCGCTTCGCTGACGCAAAAGACCTGGACCGATACGCGCGGCGCGGGCGAGATGTAATCGTCGCCATGCGAGGGCGGCGGCAGGTCGGCGTCTTCTGATTCCTGCTTGGAGCGGCTCATCATTTACCCGTCTCAGTCAGTTTGGCCTTGTCGGACTCCGAATAGAGCGTGGTGGTTGAGGCGCCCTTGCGATACTTGTCGAACGAGGTGGTGCGGCGCATCGTATAGGCAGGGCTCTCCGGTCTCGGCTGCTCGAGGTCGGCGGGGTTGTCGACCATGGCGGCGAGGTTGCGCTGGGTGGCACAGCCGAAATTGTAATACGGCTTGTTTTCGTTGTAGGCGGGGTTGTCGATGGACGGACCGAGATCGGCAGGCCAGAGGCCGCAAGGGCCGGCCACCGCCGAAATCCTGGGATAGCTGAGGCGCACCGTCGCGAACCGCTCGGGGTCGTCGGGCGTGTAGTGATTGATGCGGATGGCGCTGGACGGCACGCCGGCCGCAGACAATGTGTGGCGAATCTCGCGGGCGGCGGATGCCGCCGCGCGCGCATTCGGTGTGTTGACGGGGACGTCGACGACCACGCCGCCCGTGCCTTCGCGGACCCAGCTCTGGCCGAAGCCGGCCACATCGGCGCGCTGCGGACCGGACAGGCCGCCGCGGCCGGCGCCGACGAAGACGACGATGGAGTGATTGGCTTCCTGCACTGCGATCGGGTGACGCTGGCGATAGTCGTCGGGCACGCTCGCGGTCACGATTTCACCACCCGACCAGCATCCGCCGAGCGCAGCGGAGATGATTGCGAGGGCGAAGCCGGTGCGCAGCCTGCGATATTTGCCTGTTGCCGATGTCATGTCTTGTTCCCCAGCCCCGGACGAACCGTCAGTCGATGATGAAGCCGAAATAGCCGGGGTGGCCGGCGCCTGTCTCGACACGGGCGGCAACGCCGTAAATGCGGTTGATGCGCGCCAGCAGCGTCGATTGGGAATCGTTGGCGGGCGCAAAGCCGTCATCCGGACGCGACAGGTCCTTTTGCGCCACCGCGCGGACGACATAGGGCGTTACCAGCACCATCAGCTCGGTCTCGTTGTTCACGAAATCCTGGCTTCGGAAGAGACCGCCGAGAACGGGCAACTGGTCGAGGCCGGGCAGGCCGTTGACCGCTTGCCTCGTCTGCTGCTGGATCAGGCCAGCCAGCGCCATCGAGCCGCCGGAGGGGATCTCCACCGTGCTGTCGGCGCGGCGGGTCCGGATCGAGGGAACGGTCAGCGAGCTGCCGTTCTGGTTAAGCGTGATCGCATTCTCGTTCGAAAGCTCGGAGACCTCGGTCGTTACGTGCAGGCTGATCCGTCCCTCGGCCATTACCACCGGCGTGAAGTTCAGCGAGATGCCGAACTTCTTGTACGTGATCGACGTCGTGCAACGCGGCACCGGACCCGCATCGCAGGTGTAGCCGCCGGGGATCGGGAATTCGCCGCCGGCGATAAAGGTCGCGGCTTCGCCCGAGATCGCGGTGAGGTTCGGCTCGGCCAGCGTGCGCACCACGCCCGCGCTTTCCATCGCGCGCATGGTGGCCTGCACCTGCGGCACGCCCTTGAGGATAGAAGCGGCCTGGAAACCGTTATCGACCAACTGGCGGCCATAGGCGGTGAACGGATTGCTGTTGTTGAAATTCACCACGGCCGTGCCGTAGTTCATGCTGCCGCTGATATCGACGCCCATCTGCTTGACGATGTCGCGGCGGACTTCGGCGACATGGACCTTCAACATCACCTGATCGCGGCCGCGCACGACAATGGAGTTCACGACCTTGTCGGGGCTGCCGACCAGCTTCGCCGCGATGTCGCCGGCCTGCTGCGCCTCGATCGGGCTCGACACCGAGCCGGTGATGAGGACGCCGTCGCCGACGCCTTCGACCTGCACGCCCGGAATGCTGTGCAGTGCCGCGCGGATACCGTTGAGGTCGCGCTTGATGGCGATGTCATAGGAGGTGATCTGGTTGCCGTCGGCATCGAAGAACACGACGTTGGTCTGGCCGACCGCGGAGCCGATGATATAGGCGCGCTGCGCCGAGCGGATCACGGCGTTGGCGATCTTGGGATCGGCGACCAGCACGTCCTTGGCTTCGCGCGGCAGGTCGACCACCACCGACTTGCCGACGCCGAGCGCCAGGAAACGGGTTCTGACCGGACCGATCGAGCCGGTGACCAGCGGCGCTTCCTTGGTATCCTTGGCGGCGGCCTGGGCGGAAGCGGCCTGGCCGGCATCTGTTTCCGCCGCGAGGGCCGGCCACAGGACCGGGGATAACGTCAGTGCGGCGATCGCCGAGAAGGAGAGGACGCGAAGATGGAAGCTTCGCACCGGACTGCCGCCGCTTGTGTTATCGAACATTGTACTGGTCACTTCACTTCGCTGTCGTAGTCGAGCTCTGTACGCCGTAGCGCACGACGTTGATGCTGCTGCCCCTTCTTGAGGCAACGTCTTTTTCCGCGTTGTTCTCGGCCATGTTGATGTCGGCGATGGAGCGCAACGCCAGCGACAGCGTGCCGGCCTGGCGCGCCCCCGCCAATATCTCGGCCTGCTCGGGCTTCAGCTCCACCGTCACGGTGCGGCCAACCAGCGCGTTCTGGCCATCCTTCTCCTTCGGCGCCTGGTCGATCGCGAGCACGCGCACATTGGCAAGGATGATCTCGGAAGCGACGATGTCGGGCCCCGACTTGTCGGACCCTGACTTGTCGGGATTCTTCAAGCGACGGGTAAGGATCACGTCGACCCGGTCGTTCGGCAGGATGAAGCCGCCGGCGCCGGTTTCCGCTGAGATGTCGGTTGAGATCGCGCGCATGCCGGTCGGCAGGATCGCGGCCATGAAGCCGGAGCCGTCGGCCTTGACCAGCTTCGGCTCGCGGATCGGCTCGCCGGCAATGAAGGGCGACCGCGCGATCATGCCGGCAATCCGGACGTTGGCATCGGGACGGTCGCTGCGTTTGATGAAGGTGGCGCTGGTCGTCGCAGCCGGCCAGGTCTGCCAGACCAGATCGTCCTGCTTTACCGATTGGCCGAGGCCGATCTCGTTCTTGGCGACGAGCACCTCGACGGTGGGCAATTGCGCGACAGGTTGGGCGGGGGCCTGCTTCTCGTCGGTGCCGCGCGCGAGATAGGCGGCAACGCCGCCGGCACCCAGCGCAATGGTCAGGACGACGATCTGTGCGGTCTTCATGCGGGTTACTGTCTACTCTCACGCCGTGAAGCCATGAGCCCCACGGCAGCCTCTCATCCATCCCGACATCGAGGACTAAGCGGCAAAGGTATATGGGCGCTTGCGTGGCGGAACGCGGGCGGCGGAGATCGTCGCCATGGTGAACGGATGGTTATTCAAACCGCGTGTGATCGAGCGGAAGCCGTGACGGCTTGCGTATTTCCACGGATTGGCGCGCGAAAAAGTGTGTTCACGTGCGCGAGCACGCGCGATCGGCGCGTCGTGGTTAATGAATGGTGGTGTCCGAGCGGCTAGTGCGCCGCCTTCAGTGCGGCAAAACCGCGGTCAAGATCGGCTTTGAGATCGTCGACATTTTCCAGCCCGATATGGAGGCGCAACGCCGGGCCGCCCGGCGACCATTTGGTCGCGGTGCGGTAGCCCTCGCAGTCGAAGGGAATGATCAGGCTCTCAAAGCCGCCCCAGGAATAACCCATTCCGAACAGCGTCACCGCATCGAGCAGGGCGTCGACCGCCTTCTGCGGGACCGGCTTGAGCACGATACTGAACAGGCCGGAGGCGCCGGTGAAATCGCGCTTCCAGATCGCGTGCCCCGGATCGGTTTCGAGTCCGGGATGCAGCACGCGGGCGACTTCAGGCCGCGCGGCGAGCCAGTGCGCCATCTCCAGAGCTGAGCGATGATGGTGCGCCAGCCGTACCGCCAGTGTGCGCGTGCCGCGCAGCGCCAGGTAGACGTCATCGGGTCCGGCGCAGACGCCGAGCAGGCGGATCGTTTCCGTGATCATCGGCCAGGCTTTCGCATTGGCCGAGATGGTTCCGAACATGATGTCGGAATGGCCGCCGATGTATTTGGTGGCGGCTTGCATGCTGATGTCGACGCCAAGCTCGAGCGAGCGATGAAACAGCGGCGTCGCCCAGGTGTTGTCGTCGATAACGAGCGCATCGCGCGCATGCGCGACCTCGGCGATCGCGGGAATGTCGGGCATCTCGAAGGTCTGTGAGCCCGGCGCCTCGACCAGCACCGCCCTGGTGTTCGGCTTGAACAGCTTCTCGATGCCGGCGCCGATCTTCGGATCGAAATAGCTGGTCTCGACGCCATAGCGCGCCAAAACGCCGTTGCAGAAATTGCGCGACGGGCGATAGACGTTGTCGCAGACCAGCAGATGATCGCCCGCTTTGGTCACCGACAGCAGTGCGGTCGAGATCGCGGCAAGCCCGGAAGGGGCGATACCAACGCCCGCGCATTGCGGGCCTTCCAGCTTCATCATCACGTCCTGCAGCGCCCGCGTGGTCGGCGTGCCGTGGCGGCCATAGGTGTACTCGGCGCGGTGGGCGTGCAGGTCTTCCGCGGTCGGATAGAGCACGGTCGAGCCGTGGAATACGGCCGGGTTCACGAATCCCTTTTGCGCCTGAGGGTCGCGCCCGGCGGTCACCAGCCGCGTTTCGGCTTGTTGCGATTGCGGGTTGTTGTTAGCCCCAGAGGATTTCATGCATTTGCACCAAAGTCTTTTTGTCGCAACCGCAGCACGCGGATGCCTGTTAAGGCGGCAGGCCGGGGCCTTCTGGTTAATAACAGGACACGGAAGTCAGCCGTCAACCCCTTGACCCGGATCGCCAGTCGTTCTGTGATGGCGCCGACTATCCACGTCGCCGCAAGTTGAGGGGCCTGCCGCGACCGCTGATCCACCGCTGACCGCCATTTGCGCCGAGCCACCGGGTTTTGGCAACGGTTTGCGGCAGAGGATCCTCGGGGTGGCCCATCCAGACCTGTGGCGCCTTTTGCCATTGTTCCCGGACGACTCCTCGAAAGGCTTTGCCCCATGAAACGCGTATCCCTGGTACTCACTCTTGCCGCTGCTGCCGCTCTTTCGGCGCAGGCCGCGTCCGCCCAGACCCTCAAGACCATTCAGGATCGCGGCATGCTGTCCTGCGGCGTCAGCCAGGGCCTGCCGGGCTTCTCGTCGCCAGACGACAAGGGCAACTGGACCGGACTTGACGTGGACGTCTGCCGCGCGATTGCGGCGGCGATATTCAACGATCCGAGCAAGGTCAAGTACGTGCCGTTGTCCGCCAAGGACCGCTTCACCGCGCTGCAATCCGGCGAAATCGACGTATTGTCGCGCAACACGACCTGGACCATTTCGCGCGATACTTCGCTGGGCGCGAATTTCACCGGCGTCACCTATTATGACGGCCAGGGCTTTCTGGTGAAGAAGTCGCTGAAGGTAAAGTCCGCGCTCGAGCTCAACAGCGCCTCGGTCTGCGTGCAGACGGGAACCACGACCGAGCAGAACCTCGCCGACTTCTTCAAGGGCAACAACATGAAGTACGAGGTGATCGCCTTCGCCGGGGCCGACGAAACCGTGAAGGCCTATGAATCCGGCCGCTGCGACGTCTTCACTACCGACGTTTCGCAACTCTACGCCCAGCGCCTGAAACTCGCCAATCCGAACGATCACGAGGTGCTGCCCGAAGTCATCTCCAAGGAGCCGCTCGGGCCGATGGTCCGCCATGGCGACGACCAGTGGTTCGACATCGTCAAGTGGACGCTGTTTGCGATGGTCAACGCCGAGGAAGCGGGTGTGACCCAGAAGAACATCGATGAGATGGTCAAGTCCGACAAGCCGGACCTCAAGCGCATGCTCGGCAGCGACGGCAATCTCGGCGAACAGCTCGGTCTCACCAAGGACTGGGTGGTGCGCATCATCAAGCACGTCGGCAACTACGGCGAATCCTTCGACCGCAATGTCGGCGCCGGTTCCAAGCTGGGCATCGCGCGCGGCCTGAACAACCTCTGGAACAAGGGCGGAATCCAGTACGCGCCGCCGATCCGCTGACCGGTAGCGCCGGAGGGGCGCGGCGATGACCATCGAAGCACGATCACCCCCGTCGCAGCTTGTCTTCAAGCTGCGGCGTGCGCTCGGGGGACGCGCCGGCTGGAACGGCGTTGTCTTCCAGATCCTGTTCGTCGCCGCGCTGATCTGGCTCGCCTATGAGGTCGTCGAAAACGCGCGCACCAACCTGGCGGCGCAGCGCATTACCTCCGGCTTCGGCTTTCTCGCGAACAATGCGGGCTTTGACGTCAACCAGAATCTGATTCCCTATTCGGGGTCGGACAGCTACCTCCGCGTATTCTTCGTCGGCCTGTTGAATACGCTGGTCGTGGCGGTGGTTGGCATCTTCTTCGCCACCATCATCGGTTTTGCCGTCGCGCTCGGCCGGCTGTCGCCCAACTGGCTGCTGGCGCGGATTGCCGGCGGCTATGTGGAGTTGATCCGCAATCTGCCGCCGCTGTTCCAGATCCTGTTCTGGTACAAGGCCGTGCTCTCCGCGCTGCCCGGTCCGCGGCAGAGCTACTCGTTCTTCGATTGGTTCTTCCTCAGCAATCGCGGTCTGGTGATCCCGAAAGGGATCGCGGCGCCAGGGCTGGAGCCGTTTTTGATTGCGGCCGCTATCGGCATCGTTGCGGCCTTCGTGCTGCGTCGCTATGCGCGCAAGCAACTGTTCGAGAAGGGCCACAAGATCTCGGTCTGGCCCTACATGCTGGGTCTGCTCCTCGGATTGCCGCTGCTGGCGGCACTGATCTTCGGCAAGCCCTTCACGCTTGAGTTCCCGACGCTGCGCGGCTTCAATTTCGCAGGCGGTTCACGCATCATTCCGGAGTTCGTGGCGCTTACGCTGGCGCTGTCCACCTACACCGCGGCCTTCATCGCCGAGATCGTACGCGCGGGCATCATGTCCGTGCACAAGGGGCAGATGGAGGCGGGCTCCTCGCTCGGACTTTCCCGCGGCCAGACCCTGCGGATGATCGTGGTGCCGCAGGCGATGCGGGTCATCCTGCCGCCGCTGACCAACCAGTATCTCAACCTGACGAAGAACTCCTCGCTTGCTGTGGCGATCGGCTATCCCGACCTCGTCTCGGTTTTCGCCGGCACGACGCTCAGCCAGACCGGCCAGGCGATCGAGATCATCTCGATCACCATGGGCGTCTATCTCCTGATCTCGCTGGTGACCAGCGCGATCATGAGTCTCTACGGGTGGCGGCTTGACCGGAGCACGCAGAGATGAACGCTCCTTTCTTCGTCCGTCACGATATGGTGCCCGAGCGGCCCGCGCCGGTGAAGACCACCGGCTTCATCGGCTTCCTGCGTACGCGACTGTTCAATACGCCGACCAACA
Organism: Bradyrhizobium sp.; assembly: GCA_036406295.1. Taxonomy (GTDB): domain Bacteria; phylum Pseudomonadota; class Alphaproteobacteria; order Rhizobiales; family Xanthobacteraceae; genus Bradyrhizobium. The sequence goes on along the minus strand of DASWVJ010000357.1, from coordinate 2,086 downwards.
TCCTGATCACTATCCTCGGCGCGCTGCTGCTGTGGTTCACCATCGGGCCCGCGATCAAGTTCCTGCTGGTCGACGCGGTCTGGGCGGGCAAGGATCGCGACGCGTGCCTTGCCGAAAAAGTCGGCCGCTCGGTCGGCGCCTGCTGGCCGTTCGTGACGGCAAAATTCAGCCAGTTCATTTATGGATTCTATCCCGAGCCCGAGCGCTGGCGGGTCAACCTGACCTTCCTGCTCGCAGCGGTGCTGCTGATCCCGATGCTGATCCCGCGGCTGCCGGGCAAGGGCATCAATGCGGGGCTGTTCTTCATTGCCTTCCCCGTCGTCGCCTTCTTCCTGCTGCATGGCGGCGGCCTGAAGGGATTTGGCGTCAGCTGGATCGCAGGCATCCTGTCCGGCTTCAACAGCAGCATCGGGGAGGGCGGCGAGAAGCTCGTCTCTCTGAGCGCATCCTCGGCGATCGGGCCGCTGTTGTGGCTGATCGGGAAACTGCTGGCCCTGATCAGCATCGTGATTTCCTGGGTGTTGTGGCCGCTGACCGGGCTGCGTGACCTGATCCAGTCATTCGGGCGGCCCGTGTGGGCTGACCTTGTTGCGACCGCGGCGATCGTCTCGGCGTTGATGTTCTGGCTCGGCGGCGGCATGCGCGCCGGGATCCGCCCGCTGATCACGAGCCTTATCATCTTTGCCTGCATCGGCATCGTCATTGCCGTCATGGGACTCGACCGTGGCGGCCTGCCGGTGGTCGATACCCGGCTGTGGGGCGGCCTGCTGGTGACGCTGGTGGTCTCGATAACCGGCATCGTCTCCTCGATGCCGGTCGGCATTGCGCTGGCGCTCGGGCGGCGTTCGACCATTCCCTTGATCCGCGTCTTCTCGGTCGCCTTCATCGAGTTCTGGCGCGGCGTGCCGCTGATCACCGTGCTGTTCTTCGCGACCTACATGCTGCCGTTGTTCCTGCCCGGCAATTTTACCGTCGATGGCCTTGTGCGCGCACTGATCGGCATCGCGCTTTTCGCCGGCGCCTACCAGGCCGAGGTTATCCGCGGCGGCCTGCAGGCGATCCCGCGCGGGCAGGCGGAAGCGGCAAATGCGCTTGGGCTGTCGTTCTGGAAGACCACCGGGCTGATCGTGATGCCGCAGGCGCTGCGTCACGTCATTCCCGGTCTCGTCAACAGCTTCATCGCGCTGTTCAAGGACACCTCGCTGGTCTCGATTGTCGCGCTGTTCGACCTGCTCGGGCAGTTGCAGGCCTCCTTCAGCGATCCCAACTGGTCGACCCCGACCACGCTGTTCACGGGATTTGCCTTCACCGGACTGATCTACTTCGCCTTCTGCTTTGGCATGTCGCGTTACTCCCTGTTCGTCGAGAACAGGCTGAATGCGCACCGCCGCAATTGAGAAAGCGCCATGGCCGAACACTCCATCGTCAGCATCAACAAGCTCAACAAGTGGTACGGCGATTTCCACGTGCTGCGCGACATCAACATGCAGGTCGCCAAGGGCGAGCGCATCGTGATCTGCGGCCCGTCAGGCTCCGGCAAGTCGACTCTGATCCGCTGCATCAATGCACTGGAGGAATTCCAGGAGGGCGAGATCACCGTCGAAGGCATCGAACTCGGCCCCAACCTGCGCCGCGTGGATGAAGTCCGACGCGAGGTTGGCATGGTGTTCCAGAGCTTCAACCTGTTCCCGCATTTGACCGTGCTGGAGAACTGCACGCTGGCGCCGATCTGGGTGCGCAACATCCCGCAGAAGGACGCCGAGGCGACCGCCATGAAATACCTGGAGCGGGTCAAGATCCCGCACCAGGCCAACAAGTATCCCGGCCAGATGTCAGGCGGCCAGCAGCAGCGCGTGGCGATCGCCCGCGCGCTGGCCATGAACCCGAAGGTCATGCTGTTCGACGAGCCGACCTCGGCGCTCGACCCGGAAATGGTCAAGGAGGTGCTGGACACCATGGTCGACCTTGCCCGGGAAGGCATGACCATGCTGGTGGTCACCCACGAGATGGGATTTGCGCGGGAAGTCGCCAACCGCGTCGTGTTTATGGACGCGGGGCAAGTGATCGAGTCCAACACGCCGCAGGA
>DASWVJ010000356.1:0-2648 GCA_036406295.1 Bradyrhizobium sp. | reverse complement strand
GGGACTAAAAATGGCGAGGGGCCCGGCGTGTTGCGCCGAGCCCCTCATTTCAACATATCAGCCGGCCTGTAAGCCGGATTCTGTAGGGCAGCGCCCGCTCGCGCGGACGATACGTGACGGCCATTCCTCTGGGACCATGTTCGCACATGGCCTCGAGCAACCTACCCGGACGGCGAGCCTGACATAGCCCTGCGGCGTTATCGCTTAAAGCGAACAGCCCGCGATGCCGTCCCTATTCGGTTTTGCTCCCGGTGGGGTTTGCCGTGCCGCTTCCGTTGCCGGAAACGCGGTGCGCTCTTACCGCACCTTTTCACCCTTGCCTCGCCGAAGCGAGGCGGTTCGTTCTCTGTGGCACTTTCCCTGGGGTCGCCCCCGCCGGATGTTATCCGGCACCGCATGTCGATGGAGCCCGGACTTTCCTCTCTCGCAGCCTTTCGGCCGTAGCGGGAGCGGCCGTCCGGCCGACTGACGCCCCTGTGATGGGGCTCGAAGCGGCGGAAATCAAGCCCGGCCAAGCCACCTGAATGGATTTTGGTAACTGAATGGTGGCGGTGTTGCGCGACGTCAGCCGGCGCTTTGCCGAGGGCAGGAAATTGAAGCGCAAGCTCGCCGCAATTGCCGCGGCAAAATAAGGCTCGTTTGCTCTCGACGAGGCGGCCCGAGGGTCAAAAACCCTTCAAAAAATTCTTCCTGAAGATGTCGTTTTGCGCTGCCGCCGTTCGACCGGATGTCGGCGATCCAGCCGATGAACGAGGAGTATGACCCATGCAGTATTTGCTGCTGATCTATCGAAGCGAAGCCGAACTGGCCAAGATGGACCCCGCCGCGCGCCAGAAGATGTCCGCGGACTACGGCGAATACACCCAGTCGATCATCCAGAGCGGCCATTTCAAGGCCGGCGACGGCTTACAGCCGACGACGACTGCGACCACCGTGCGTGTCCGCGACGGCAAGGTGCTCACGACGGATGGTCCATTCGCCGAAACGCGCGAGCAACTGGGCGGCTATTATCTGGTCGAGGCCAAGGATCTCGATACGGCGCTCGGCCTTGCCGCGCGCATTCCAGGCGCCAGGGACGGTTCGATCGAAGTCAGGCCGATCATGACCTACAAGTGACGGCGCGGCCATCATTCCGGGGCGGCTCCATCGGGCGGCGCTTCACGCGGCCCCCTCGGCATCGCCCCGGAACGACAGGGAGTGATTGCACGCGATGACGCCGGGCGAAATCGAAAAAATCTTCCGCGACGAGGCGGGCCGGGCGATGGCCACGCTGATCCGCCTCGTTGGCGATTTCGACCTGGCTGAAGATGTGCTGCAGGATGCCTTTGCGGTGGCGCTGGAGCGCTGGCCGCAAGGCGAGATGCCATCCAATCCGCGCGCGTGGCTGGTCAATGTCGGGCGCAACAAGGCGGTCGATCGCATTCGCCGCAATATCGCTTTTCGCGGCAAGGAACAGCAATTGACGCATGAGTTCGAGCTCAACGCCTCCGCGCCTTGCGAGTCGGCGGACGCCATGCTCGACGACGACATGCTGCGGCTGATCTTCACCTGCTGCCATCCGTCCTTTGCGCCGGAGGTTCAGGTGGCGCTGACCCTGCGCACCGTGTGCGGATTGAGCACGGCGCAGGTCGCGCGCGCCTTCCTGGTCGGCGAAGACGCGATGGCGCAGCGCCTGCTGCGCGCAAAGCAGAAAATTCGCCTCGCCGGCATTTCCTATGAGGTGCCGGAACGCGACGCGCTGGAGCCGCGGCTGCGCGGCGTGCTGGCGGTGATCTATCTCGTTTTCACCGAAGGCTATGTCGCAACCTCCGGCGACGATCTGATGAGGCCCGGTCTTGCGCGCGAAGCAATTCGGCTGGCGCGGTTGCTCGACGGCCTGATGCCCGGCCGGGGCGAGATCAAGGGGCTGCTGGCGCTGATGCTGCTGCACGATGCTCGACGTGCCGGCCGCCAGACCCCTGGCGGCGACATCGTGCTGCTGGAAGAGCAGGACCGAGCGCTGTGGGACAGGGAGCAGATCGCCGAAGGCTTGGGCCTCGTCGAGGTGGCGCTCAGCCAGCCGGGCCGGCCGGAGCCTTACGCGGTGCAGGCGGCGGTCGCCGCGCTGCATGCCCGCGCGCCGAACCATGCGGATACCGACTGGCCGCAGATCGCCGGACTCTATGAGGTGCTGCTGCGCATCAGCCCATCGCCGGTGATCGAGCTCAATCACGCTGCCGCGGTGTCGATGGTCGACGGGCCGGAGCGCGCACTTCAACTGATCGACGCGCTGGAGGCGCGCGGCTCGCTGAAAGGCTACGAGCTGCTGCCGGCGGTGCGTGCCGACCTGTTGCGCCGGCTCGGCCGCCATGATGCCGCGCGCGCCGCGTATCGCGCAGCATCTGCTGCGACCCAACTGGAGCCGCTGCGCCGCCTCTATGCGCGCCGTCTGGCGGAGTTGGCGGATTCGTAGGATGGGTTTCGCTCCGCTCAACCCATCCTGCGGACTGTCAGGAAATCTTGCGATCCGCGGCGAACTGCCCCTCACCCCGACCCTCCAAGAGCGAGCTGTCGCTCGTCTCTTCCCCCAATGAAGACGGGGTGAGGGGGCTCGCCGCCGCTGCGGAACTACTTCGTTGCCACGTTCACGGCCTCGCTCGGCAGGCTCG
>DASWVJ010000355.1:0-2346 GCA_036406295.1 Bradyrhizobium sp. | reverse complement strand
GCGCCCTTCCCTGCGTATTTCGCCTGCTTGCCGAGCTGCTGCTCGATGCGCAGCAGCTGGTTGTACTTGGCGGTGCGGTCGGAGCGCGCCAGCGAACCGGTCTTGATCTGCCCGCAATTGGTGGCGACGGCGAGATCGGCGATGGTGGCATCTTCGGTCTCGCCGGAACGGTGCGACATCACGGCGGTGTAGCCGGCCTTGAAGGCCATCTCTACGGCGGCGAGCGTTTCCGTGAGCGTGCCGATCTGGTTGACCTTGACCAGGATCGAGTTGCCGCGGCCGGCCTTGATGCCCTCGGCGAGGCGGCTGACGTTGGTGACGAAGAGATCGTCGCCGACGAGCTGGCACTTCTTGCCGATCAGGTCGGTCAATTCCTTCCAGCCGTCCATGTCGTCTTCCGACATGCCGTCCTCGATGGAGACGATCGGATAGCGCGCCACGAGATCGGCGAGATACTTTGCCTGTTCGGAGCGCGAGCGGGTCTTGTTCTCGCCGCCGTAGACGTAGTTGCCATCCTTGAAGAACTCGGTCGAGGCGCAATCCAGCGCCAGCATGACGTCGCCGCCTGCCTTGTAGCCGGCCTTGTTGATCGCGTTCATGACAAAGTCGAGCGCGGCATCGGCCGACGGCAGGTTCGGCGCGAAGCCGCCCTCATCGCCGACATTGGTGTTGTGGCCGGCCTTCTTCAGTTCGCCGCGCAAGGTGTGGAAGATCTCCGAGCCGCAGCGCAGCGCTTCCGCAAAGCTGCTGGCGCCGACCGGCATGATCATGAATTCCTGGAAGTCGATGGGGTTGTCGGCATGCACGCCGCCATTGACGATGTTCATCATCGGCACCGGCAAGGTGCGCGCCGAGGTGCCGCCGACATAGCGATAGAGCGGCATGCCCAGCGACTCCGCCGCCGCCTTGGCGCAGGCAAGCGACACGCCGAGGATGGCGTTGGCCCCGAGCCGCTTCTTGTTCGGCGTGCCGTCGAGCGCGATCATGATCTCGTCGATCTGCACCTGATCCTCGGCGGAGTGATCGGCCAGGGCCTCGAAGATTTCGCCGTTCACGGCGGCAACCGCCTGCTGCACACCCTTGCCGAGATAGCGTTGCTTGTCGCCGTCGCGGAGCTCGACCGCTTCATGCGCGCCGGTGGAAGCGCCGGAGGGCACTGCCGCGCGCCCGACCGAGCCGTCTTCGAGAACGACGTCGACTTCGACCGTGGGATTGCCGCGGCTGTCCAGGATTTCGCGGCCGATGATGTCAACAATGGCGGTCATGTTGTCGTCCCCAAGGGTTAGGATGTGGCTGGATTTGGCGGGGGTCATACACGGGGAGCAAGCAAATGTGAACGCTCTCGCCGCGGTCTGCGGGCGACGCCTTTGTGTGGTAGGGTTATGCTCCTCACAGGTTGATCCAAGCGTCGAAACCTTCCCATTCAGAAGCCGGGGTAACGCCATGAATCGCCGCAAGTTTCTTAACCTGACCACTGCCGCTCTTTTGGCCACGCCGGCGCTGCTGCGCGGATCGCACGCACAGGAAGGTCCGTTCCGGGTGAAATACTTTCCCGTCGCTCCCGGCTCGGGCTCGCGGGATACGGCGGCCGCAGCCGATGGCACCATCTGGTACTGCGGCCAGCGCAATGGCACGCTCGGACGGCTCGACCCCAGAGACGGCTCCTTCAAGCAGGTCGATCTCGGCAAGGGTGCGGCGCCCCACGGCGTCATCATCGGGCCGGACGGCGCACCCTGGATCACCGAGGGCGGGCAGAACGCGATCGCGCGCGTCGACCCCGGTGATCACAAGGTGCGGTTGTTCCGCCTGCCCGAGAAAGAATCCTACGCCAATCTCAACACCGCGGTGTTCGACAGGAATGGCATCTACTGGTTCACCGGCCAATCCGGCATCTACGGCCGGCTCGATCCCAAATCGGGTGACATGACCGTGTTCAAATCGCCGCGCGGCCGCGGCACCTACGGCATCACGATCACGCCGAAGGGCGATATCTGGTACGCCTCGCTTGCCGGCAATCACATCGCCAAAATCGATCCTGCAACCGGCAATGCTACCGTGGTCGAGCCGCCGACGCCGGGCCAGGGCGCGCGGCGCGTGTGGTCGGACTCGAGAGGCCGCATCTGGGTCAGCGAGTGGAACAGCGGCAATGTGTCGGTACATGATCCCGCCGATGGTTCATGGAAGGCCTGGAAGCTGCCGGGCACAGGTCCGCGCACCTATGCCGTCTATGTCGACGAGAAGGACAAGGTCTGGCTGACCGATTTCGGCGCCAACGCCATCGTGCGCTTCGATCCGGCAAGCGAAAAATTCGACTCCTTCCCGAGCGACATGTCGGGCGCCAATGTC
>DASWVJ010000354.1:0-6178 GCA_036406295.1 Bradyrhizobium sp. | reverse complement strand
CGCCTTCTGGTCGATGGCGACCGGAACCTTCTTCTTCTGCCCGAACGGGCTGATGCCACCGACATGATAGCCGGTGATGCGCTCGGCATCGGAGGGCTGCATCATCTTCGCCGCCTTGGCGTCCATCGCCGCAGCCAGCTTCTTCATGCTGATTTCGGTGTCGGCCGGCACCACGACGCAGACCGGGTTGCCGTCCACCTCCACCATCAGCGTCTTCAGCACGCGGTTCGGCTCGACGTCGAGCGCCTCGGCGGCCTGCAGGCCGATATGTTCAGCGGAGGAATCGTAGACATAAGTATGAAGCTTGAAGGCAATACCGAGCTTGCGAAGCGCGAGCGTCGCGGGCGTTGTCTTGGGCATGTGAAAAAAGCCCCGTGGCCGCCGGGCAAAGAAATATCCGGACCCGGCAGCATGATTCCCGCAATCGCCGCCGCAATCAACGACCCAAGTCGTCGCGCCGCCAGCACACCCGGCCCGGCAGCAGGTGGACCAAGAGGGTGGCTCCCCGCTTGTCATGAACGAATTTTCAGGGGATATCAATGGCTTGATGACGTTTTGGTAAGCCCTAAAACCCCTGTTCTTGCTTGCCTGGAGGGCTCGCTTCCTTTATCCGGAGGGGTGCCCGGCGACCGGCCTTCCGGCCGCCGCAAACGGGCGCCAAGCACGATCCGGACAGGATGGGGATCTCTTTTCCGGTAGCCGTGTCTTAAATCTCTCAAGCTTGAGGATTGGACTTTCGAAATGGCCAATGTTGTCGTCGTCGGCGCCCAGTGGGGTGACGAAGGGAAGGGCAAGATCGTCGACTGGTTATCGGAACAGGCCGACATCGTCGTGCGCTTCCAGGGCGGCCACAATGCCGGCCATACGCTCGTCATCAATGGCCAGACCTACAAGCTCGCGCTGTTGCCGTCGGGCGTGCTGCGCCCCTCGAAACTTGCCGTGATCGGCAATGGCGTGGTGTTCGATCCGCAGGCCTTTCTGGACGAAGTGGTGCGGTTGAAGGCGCAGGGCGTCGCCGTCAGCCCCGATAACCTGCGCATTGCCGAGAACGTCACGCTGATCCTGCCGCTGCATCGCGAGCTCGACGCGCTGCGCGAGACGGCGAGCGCTGCGACCGCGATCGGCACCACGCGCCGCGGCATCGGGCCGGCCTATGAGGACAAGGTCGGCCGCCGCGCCATCCGCCTGATGGACCTCGCCGACCCCCAGACCTTGCCGCACAAGATCGACCGCCTGCTGGCGCATCACAACGCGCTGCGCCGCGGCCTCAATCTGCCGGAATTCAACGGCACGGATATCCTGAAGGAACTGATGACGCTGGCGCCCAAGCTCCTGCCCTATGCGGACACGGTGTGGCGGCTGCTCGACATCAAGCGCCGCGAAGGCAAGCGCATCCTGTTCGAGGGAGCGCAAGGCGCTCTGCTCGACGTCGACCACGGCACCTATCCTTACGTCACCTCGTCCAACACCGTGGCCGCGCAGGCCGCGACGGGAACTGGTCTCGGCCCCGGCGCGGTCGGGTATGTGCTCGGCATCTGCAAGGCCTACACGACCCGGGTCGGGCAGGGCCCGTTTCCGACCGAGCTGACCAACGAGATCGGCGAGGAGATCGGCCGTCGCGGCAAGGAATTCGGCGTCAACACCGGGCGCAAGCGCCGCTGCGGCTGGTTCGATGCCGCCCTGGTACGGCAAACCGTCCGCACCTGTGGCATCAGCGGGCTGGCGCTGACCAAGCTCGACATCCTGGACGGTTTCGACACCATCAAGGTCTGCACCGGCTATCGGCTGGACGGCAAGGAAATCGACCATCTGCCGGCCGGCGAGGGGGCACAGGGGAGGGTCGAGCCGATCTATGAGACCATCGAGGGCTGGAAGGAGCCGACCGCCAACGCCCGTTCCTGGGCAAATCTGCCCGCCCAGGCCATTAAATATGTTCGCAGGGTCGAGGAATTGGTGGGATGCCCGATTGCTCTGCTTTCCACCAGCCCCGAACGCGAGGATACTATCCTGGTCCAGAACCCCTTTGAGGCTTAACGGGATGTTACCGGAAAGCCTGCATTGATGAGAGAATGGCTGACTATTACCCGCTGATCGCACGCGCCATTGCCGGCCTGGACCCCAGTGCTCCGGGCGAGAGTCGTCGCGCGCTCTATGAGCGGGCTCGCGCCGCGCTGATCCAGCAGCTGCGCAGCGTCGATCCTCCCTTGAGCGAGTCGGAGATCACCCGCGAGCGCCTGTCGCTGGAGGAGGCCGTCCGCAAGGTCGAATCGGAAGCTGCCCAGCGCGCCCGTGACGCCCGCGGCGGAGGGGCCGGCGCCCGGGATTCCTTCCGGCGCGCCAATGCGCGGCCCGCCGATTCCGGCGCCGCGGCCTCTCCCGGTCCGGCCCGGTCCCGCACGCCACCCCCGCCGCCTCCGCGCGGTCCGGAGGGCGAGCGCCCGCGGGTTCCTCGCGCCGATGTTCCGCCAGCGGCGCCGCGCCCGCAGCCGCCCTCGCAGCCGCAGATCCCGATGGCCGACCCGCAATTGCCGCCGCGGGGTGACCGGCCGACCCGCCGCAGCTTCGAGAACAGCGCGTCGCCTGCGCAGCCGCCGCGGGTTCCCGGCTTCCGCGACATCGCCGCCGATGCCGACGATCTCGGCCGTGCTGCCGCCCAGGCCAACCGCAATGCACGCAAGACCTACGCCAACGTGCCCTCGCCGTCGCCCGAGTTCGACCGGCTCGAGCCCAACATGGAGAATCGCGGCGCCGATCCGGATCAGCCCTACGCCTGGGGCGAGGACTCCATGGACGAGGCGGACCGCTACGGGCAGCAGGCCCAGACGCCTGCGCCGCCGACGCGCCCGCGCATCGGCTCGGCCGGCGAGCGCGAGCCGAAGCGGCTGCGCACCGGCGCTGCGTTTCCGTTCAAGAGCGCGATTGCCGTCGGCGTGGTGCTCATCCTGGTCGGCGCCGGCATTTTGTGGGGCAGGTCGCTGGTCAATACGGTGACCGGGCTGTTGAAGTCGCAGCCTGCGGTGGTGGAAGCGCCGAAGGATCAGACCGCGCCGGTGGCGCGGCCGAAGATTCCCGATCGCGTCGGCCAGCCGTCGGACAATGTTGCGCCGGTGGCGCAGCGCGTCGTGCTCTATGACGAGGATCCGTCCGATCCCAAGGGCAAGCAATATGTCGGCACGGTGATCTGGCGCACCGAACCGGTGAAGGCCTCCGGCAACCAGAAGGCCGACATCGCCGTGCGCGCCGACGTCGAGATTCCCGACCGCAAGTTCAAGATGACCATGTCGTTCCGCCGCAACACCGACACGTCGCTGCCGGCGAGCCACACCGCGGAACTGACCTTCATCCTGCCGCAGGATTTCTCCGGCGGCGGCGTAGGCAATGTGCCGGGCATCCTGATGAAGTCGAACGAGCAGGCGCGCGGCACGCCGCTGTCGGCGCTCGCCGTGAAGGTCACCGACGGCTTCTTCCTGGTCGGCCTGTCCAACGTCGATTCCGAACGCTCGCGCAACCTGCAGCTCCTGAAGGAGCGCTCCTGGTTCGACGTGCCGCTGGTCTATACCAACCAGCGCCGCGCCATCATCGCCATCGAGAAGGGCGCCCCCGGCGAGCGCGCCTTCAACGAGGCGTTCGCGGCGTGGGGCGAGTGAGGGCTTCCGGCTGCGCGTGCGCCGGAGCAAGGCCTGTTGGAACCGGCAAAAGCATCGTATGACAAGGCCGCCCTGGTTGGGTAAAAGGCCGGCATGAAACGCTATCTGATCTTCGGGATACTTGGTCCGCTCATCGGCGGCTTCATTCTGCTGTTCGTGACGACCTATCAGTCTGGCTACTGGGAGCAGACCAGCGCCGCCGAAATTGGCAAGCTCTTCGTGGTCTTCATCAAGACGCTGCAATACGCCTATCTGTTCGGCATCGTGCCGGCGCTGATGATCGCCTCGATCGACGACATCCTTTATCACGTGAGGCGCATCGGCCCGGCGGTGCGCATGCTGATCGTGGGTGCGGCCGCGTTCGGCGCGGCGACGCTGCTCTACTCTTCGCGCGGGCCGGACAGCGGCATCGTGCAGTTCCTGCTCTATGGCATGGTGGGCCTGGTGCCCGGCACGCTGTCGTCATGGCTCTCGCACAAATTTGCCGACGAGCAGAGGCCGGTGAGTTACACGCCGTAGCTGTCTATGCTTTCGCCGTCAGTCCCTTCGCAAACTGCATCGTGAAATTGAGGAAGCTCTCCACCGCCGGCGACAGCGATGTCTGCGGCCGCGCGAACTGCGCGATCCTCCACTTCACGATGGGCTGGCGCAGCGGCAGGAAGGCAAGGCCGAAGCCGCGCACCAGCGGCAGCGCCATTGCGGGGCAGATCACCGCGCCTTGCCTCACGCGCAGCATCGAGAGCGCGGTGTTGACCCGGCGCACCGGCACCATCTCGCGGGGGTGATGCCGCGGCGGCACATCGGCAAGCACGTTGACGGCGATATTGGGCATGTAGTTGAGCAGCGGCCGTTCGCGCATCTCCTTCCAGCTTACTGAAGCGCCCTTCGCCAGCGGATCGTCCGGACGCAGCGCGGCCCAGATCGGGTCGGCGCAAATGACGTGCGCCTCGATCGCTTCGTCCTCGATCACCCCGGCAGGCCCAAAGCCGATGTCGGTGCTGCCGTTCTGCAGGCCGGCGAGCACCTGCTCGATCGGCACGTCGTCGAAGCGGACGTCGATGCCCGGATGGCGCTTGTTGTAGGCCGCGATCAGTTCCGGCAGCAGCGTGCAGGACAGCGTCTCGGGCGCGGCCACGCGCACAAGTCCGCGGCGCAGGTCCTTCAGGTTGGTGAGGTTTTCCAGCGCCTCGTCGAGATTGGCCAGCACCCGCCGTACCATCGGCTCAAAGGCCTCGCCGACCACCGAGGGCGAGACGCGGCGAGTGCTGCGGTCGAGCAGGCGGACGCCGACCCGGCCTTCCAGCTCCTTGATTAGTCCGCTCAGCGCAGCTTGCGACAGGTGCATGCTCCTGGCGGCCTCCGAGAAGCTGGTCGTTTCCAGCACGGCCACGAAGGCGCGGAGCTGCCGCAGGGTCACGTCCATCGCCATTTGCTCGTCCTCCCGCGCCGAAATTCAATTCATAGGACAAGCCGATAAATCGGTCAAAAAATACAAATTGTCCGATAAATCGCCGGTGCCTATCGTGTCGGGAAAACGTCGGGGAGGCATTCATGACTGTCACGCGCCGGACGCTGCTGGGCTCGATCGCGGCAAGCCTTGCTGTCGGCTCCAGCCTCGATGCCTTCGCGCAAGGCGACTGGCCCTCGCGCATCGTGCGGCTGGTCTCGCCATACGGTGCCGGCGGCGCAAGCGACATCTCGCTGCGTATTCTTGCCGAGCAATTCGGCCGCGCCTTCAACCAGCAATTCATCGTCGAGAACAAGCCGGGCGCGGGCACCCGCATCGCCAACGAACTGGTCGCCCATGCGGCGGCGGACGGCTACACCATCCTCTACGCGGCGGCGCCTTACGCGACGGCTGAGGCGCTCTACGGTAAGCAGAATTACGAGCGCAAGGACTTGCAGCCGGTAGCGTTCGCGCTACAGGCGCCGCTGTTCCTGATCGTCAACGCCAAGGCGCCTTACAACAACGTGCAGGAGCTGGTTGCCCACGGCAAGTCACGCCCCGACGGTCTCACCTTCGGCTCTCCCGGCGCGGGCTCGCAGCCGCATCTCGCAGCCGAGTTGCTGTTTCGCGAGGCGGGCGTGAAGGGCCTCAACGTTCCCTTCCGCGGTGATGCGGCTGCCTACACCGAGTTGCTGGCCGGCCGCGTCGACGCCACGCTCACCGCGATCAGCGCCGCGCTGCCGCACATCCACAGCGGCACGCTGCGTGTGCTGGCTACTGCCTCCGCCGGGCGCAGCGCGATCTATCCGGAGGCGCCCACGCTCCGGGAGCAGGGCTATGGCAGCGTCGTTGCCGGCGGCTGGTACGGCTTTCTGGCGCCGGCAGGCGTGCCGCGTCCGATCGTTGAAAAGCTTGAACGCGAGATCATGCGCGCACTCGGCGATGACGAGGTGAAGCAGAAGCTGATCGTGCAGGGGCTGGAAGCAAACCCGCGCCCGGCCGCGGAGTTCGGCAAGTTCATCGACGATGAAACGGCGAAGTGGGGCAAGCTGATCCGCGAGGCGGGGCTGAAAGGTGAGTAGCG
>DASWVJ010000353.1:0-8157 GCA_036406295.1 Bradyrhizobium sp. | reverse complement strand
AATGCCCGCCGCCTGGTCGCTGCATCCCCAGCTCACCCAAGACACCATCGACATCGGCGACCTGCCGCTGTGCCGCGTGCTCGTGATCAAGGACGCCAATTACCCCTGGCTGTTGCTGGTGCCGCGCCGCGAGGGAGCGGTCGAGGTCATCGACCTCGACGAAGTTTCACAGGCGCAGTTGATGACCGAGGTGTCGCGCGTGGCGCGCGCCCTGAAAGAGATCACCAAATGCGACAAGCTCAACATTGCCGCCCTCGGCAATGTTGTGCCGCAGCTCCATGTTCATGTCATTGCCCGCCGCACCAATGATGCGGCCTGGCCGCGTCCGGTCTGGGGCGTGGTGCCGCCGCTCGCCCATGACGCGGCCGAGGTACAGAATTTCATCAGCGCGCTACGCCGCAAGATCTGGCTAGGTTGAGAACACGAAAATGTCCGCATTCGACAAATATCCACTGGGCAAGCCTGCCTTCGTCACCCATGTCCTCGATCGCGCCGCGCATCTGCGCACCAACGACGAGAAGCTGTTCGCGATGGAAGGCCAGAACAACGCGCGGGCCTATGTGGTCTACCGCGACTCCCTGGTCACGAAGCAGGAGGAGGACGGCCCGCGCGCGCTGCTCTCGATCAAGGAGGCGTTGGGCTACGGCGCCAATCCCGGCACGATCTTCCTGGGCCTGCGCGACGGCGCACCGATCTTCGGCATGGGCATTGCGCCGGCCGCGGCGGAAAAGCTGGTCGGCCGCAACGATGTCGCGGTGACCGAATTGCGCGGCATGGCGATGCAGGGCGTCCTGCCGCAGGAGCAATTGTCTGCGATTGCGATGGCGAAATCGCTGGTGAACTGGCATCAGCGCCATGGCTATTGCGCCAATTGCGGCGCGCGCACTTCCATGACGGAAGGTGGCTGGAAGCGCGAATGCGCGACTTGCAAGGCCGAGCATTTTCCGCGCACCGATCCCGTCGTGATCATGTTCGTGAACTCGGGAGAGAAGGCGCTGCTCGGCCGGCAGAAGCACTTCATGCCCGGCATGTATTCCTGCCTCGCCGGCTTCGTCGAAGCCGCGGAAACCATCGAGGACGCCGTTCGCCGCGAAATTTTCGAGGAATCCGGTATCCGCGTCACCGACGTGAACTACTACATGACGCAGCCTTGGCCCTATCCGTCATCGCTGATGATCGGATGTACCGCGCGCGCCACCAATGAGGACATCATTGTGGACCGTACCGAACTCGAAGATGCGCGCTGGTTCGACCGTGCCGAACTGGAATTGATGCACCAGCGCAAGCATCCCGACGGCCTGTTTGCCGCGCACCCCTTTGCAATTGCGCATCATTTGATCGGCCAATGGCTGCATGGCGGGAAGAACGGTGGCGCATAGCGGGAACCGGGACATGTCTTTCTCGATTAGCTCTGACCTTTGAACGGACATGACGGATCCAGCCATGAACTTTCAGGCCAAGGCGCCGAAAGCACCGCCGCGTATTCTCTGCATCGGCATGCCGGTGCGCGATCTGACCTTTCACACACCCGGGGTTCCCGGGCGTGGATCGAAGGAGAATGCGACGGCGTTCGACGAAATCTGCGGCGGCAACGCGCTCAACGCCGCGATCGGCATCGTGCGGCTTGGCGGCCGAGCCTCGATCTGCGGCCCGATGGGCGATGCGAGGGAAACCTCCAGCCGCTTCATCTTCGAGCAGATGAAGCATGAGGGCATCGAGACGACGCATCTCATTCACATGCCCGGCCTGGTGACACCGATCTCGGCGGTCATGATCGATCCTTCCGGCGAGCGCACCATCGTTACTTTCCGCGATCCGCAATTGTGGCATGTGAAGCTGCCTGATTTCGACACGCTGCTGGACGACTGCCACGCCATTCTCACCGAAAGCCGCTGCGCCGAATTCTGCACCGACCTGTGCGCGGAAGCGGTCCGGCGCGGCATTCCCGTAGTCGTCGACGTCGACCGCGCGATGTCGCTGCGCGAGGGCCTGCTCAACGCCTCGACCCATCTGGTGTTCTCCAGCGAGCCGCTGCAGGAAACCGCCGATGTCAGCGATGACGGCCAAGCGCTGCACAAGATCGCCAAGCTGACAAAGTCCTTCCTTGCCGGCACGCGCGGGCCGCGCGGCACGATCTGGCTCGACGAACACGGCCAGTTGCAGGAAACGCCCGCCTTCCACGTTCACACCGTCGATACGCTGGGCGCCGGCGACGTGTTCCATGGCGCCTTTGCGCTGGCCATCACCGAGGGCCAGGAGCTGCGGGAGGCGCTACGGTTCGCCTCCGCCGCCGCGGCCCTGAAATGCACCCGCTTCGGAGGCGCTTTTGCCGCCCCGCAACGCAATGAAGTTGCTGCACTTTTGGGCCAGAGCCAGACGGCTGGCCCGGTCTGAATATCACTAAGACGGCCTTGCGTGAGAAGATTTTTCTCTATATGAGGGTTTCAGACCCCAAATATGGAACTTTCTTCTCATGACCGATGCTGCCGCCATTCCGCTGCATGAGCCCAACCGCCGGCTCGATGCCATCGATCGCAAGATCCTGACCGTGCTGCAGGAGGACGCCTCCCTGTCCGTTGCCGAGATCGGCGACCGGGTCGGCCTGTCCTCGACCCCTTGCTGGAAGCGCATCCAGCGACTGGAAGCCGACGGCGTGATCCTGCGCCGGGTGGCGCTGGTCGACCAGAACAAGATCGGGCTCGGGATATCCGTGTTCGTCTCGGTCGAGAGCTCGGACCATTCGGAAGCCTGGCTGCGCAAGTTTGCCGACGCCGTCAGCGCGATGCCGGAGGTAATGGAGTTCTACCGCATGGCCGGCGACGTCGATTACATGCTGCGCGTCGTGGTCGCGGACATGCCGAGCTACGACGTATTCTACAAGAAGCTGATCAGCGCCGTACCACTGAAGAACGTCACCTCGCGATTTGCGATGGAGAAGATCAAGTCGGTCACCGCGCTGCCGGTGCCGGCGGCGTAAGGCGCGCTTCACGCCCAACACACATCTGGCTCAGCCCGGCCAATTTCCGGCCTCTTTCCCGCGGCGAGCGAGCTGTTCGCCGAGGGTCAGCAGCAGAAGATGTTCTCTTCGAAGCCGAGGGCATCCCGATTTATCGGCCGCAAATGGGTCGCGTCGAGGCACCGGTAGCCGCAAGCTTCCAGGCGTTCGATAATTACCCGGCCGTCGAGCGGCTCGGCGCGGGTGCGATCGGTAAGGATTTCGCACAGAATCGGCACCTTGCGGCCTTTCTTTGTGAGCAGGTCCTGCATGCCGTCGAACACCGCCGATTCAAATCCCTCGACATCGATTTTGACGAGACCGACGCGATCGAGATCGAGATCGTGTTGACGCACATAAGCGTCAAAGGGAACCACCTGGACGTCGATGACCTCCGTGAGCTCGCG
The DNA here is from genome assembly GCA_036406295.1 of Bradyrhizobium sp. Classification (GTDB taxonomy): domain Bacteria; phylum Pseudomonadota; class Alphaproteobacteria; order Rhizobiales; family Xanthobacteraceae; genus Bradyrhizobium. The sequence continues at coordinate 4,755 of DASWVJ010000353.1, read as the reverse complement.
CGCGTGATCAAGGAAGCCCGCGGCCAGTGAGCTCGATCCAATGTTGGTGTCATAATTGTTGAAATTCTCCGGACCCGGCCCCACGACCGCCATGGAGAGCGTTTCGCTTCGCGCGCCGCAGGCCATCTGGTTGGCAATGATCCGATAATCGGGGTTCAGATCGGCGAGCCGACGGACCATGCTGAAATATTGCGGCACGGGCTCGAACGCATGCACCTCGCCGCTCTGGCCGACGAGCGATGCAGCGTTGGCCGACCAGTAGCCGCAGTTGGCGCCAATGTCGACGAAGATCGTGCCAGGAACCAGGCAACGATCGAAGATGCGCTCGAGGAACATCTCGTGGGTGTGAAAGAAGTATTTCTTCATCATGCGATGAAGAGACATGTCGAGCTCGTATTGCACACCATTGAAGTGCGTTGTCGCAATGCTCGACGGCGCCGATGAAAATTGCTCAATAGCGCGCCGTCGTATGATATCGGCAAGCTTTATTGGATCGCTTGAGGCATATTTCCCAAGGAACCGAGCGGTCTTCATCGCAATCATAGCAGTCTCCAAGGACGACAACCCGCAAGTGCGCGAAAAACCCTCGGCCAGACGGGTGGCCTAATTGTGGCTGCGGTTGCGTCCCGGCATCGTCAAGCATTTCACAAGTGCGTATGGACCAGGAGATGTCCGCGACATGGCGATCGATGCTGCAAGGAAGCGCCGAGAGGCCGTAGCGTCGTCGATCATCCGCATGCGCGGGTGACGACGACTGCCAGTCGTGACGCGAGCGGCCTCTGTATCGCGCCCGCGCTCAGATCTTCTGATTGTACTCGCCGACTTCGGGATGCGTACGCAGCACCGAATCCATCGCCTCGAACATGTCGCGCATGCGCTTCTCGCTGACCGGGCTTTCGACCACCACGACCAGTTCCGGCTTGTTCGATGAGGCCCGGATCAGGCCCCAGCTGCCGTCCTCGGCGGTGACGCGCACGCCATTGACGGTGACGAGATCGCGGATCGGCTGGCCCGCCACCTTCTCGCCCTTGCTCTTCGCCGCCTCGAAATGTTTCACGACCGCATCGACGATGCCGTATTTGGCTTCGTCCGCGCAGTGCGGCGACATCGTCGGCGACGACCAGGTCTTCGGCAGCGCGTTCTTCAGGTCCGCCATCGACTTGCCGGGAGCACGGTCGAGCATGTCGCAGATCGCGATCGCCGAGACGAGACCGTCGTCATAGCCGCGGCCGAACGGCTTGTTGAAAAAGAAATGGCCGGACTTCTCGAAGCCAGCAAGCGCGCCGACCTCATTGGTGCGGCGCTTCATGTAGGAATGACCGGTCTTCCAGTATGTCGCCTTCGCGCCCTGCTTTTGCAGCATGGGATCGGTGAGGAAGAGACCGGTGGACTTCACGTCGACGACGAACTTTGCGTCCTTGTGAATCGCCGACATGTCGCGCGCCAGCATGACGCCGACCTTGTCAGCGAATATCTCCTCGCCGGTATTGTCCACCACGCCGCAGCGGTCGCCGTCACCGTCGAAGCCGAGACCTACGTCGGCCTTGTGCTGCAGCACCGCGTCGCGGATCGCGTGCAGCATTTCCATATCTTCCGGGTTCGGATTGTATTTCGGAAAGGTGTGATCGAGCTCGGTGTCGAGCGGAATCACGTCGCAGCCGATCTTCTCCATCACCTGCGGCGCGAAGGCGCCCGCGGTTCCGTTGCCGCAGGCCACCACGACTTTCAGCTTGCGCTTGAGCTTCGGGCGGTTGGTGAGGTCGGCGATGTAGCGCGCCGGGAAATTCTCATGGAACTGGTAGGAGCCGCCCACCTTGTTCTTGAACTCGGAGTTGAGCACGATCTGCTTCAGCCGCGTCATCTCGTCGGGGCCGAAGGTAAGCGGGCGGTTGGCGCCCATCTTCACGCCGGTCCAGCCGTTGTCGTTGTGCGAAGCCGTCACCATGGCGACGCAAGGCACGTCGAGATCGAACTGCGCGAAATACGCCATCGGCGTCACGGCAAGGCCGATGTCATGCACCTTGCAACCCGAAGCCAGCAGGCCGGAGATCAACGCATATTTGATCGAGGCGGAGTAGCCGCGGAAATCATGTCCGGTGACGATCTCCTGCTTGGCGCCGAGCTCCGCGATCAGCGCGCCCAGCCCCATGCCGAGCGCCTGCACGCCCATCAAATTGATCTCCTTGCCGAACAGCCAGCGCGCGTCGTACTCGCGAAAGCCGGTCGCCTTCACCATCGGCTCAGACTCATAGGCATAGGTATTGGGAACCAGCGCGGATTTCGGCTTGGGAAACATCAGAAAGGGCCTCTGAAATAGCTAAAGGGACCGTGCAGCCATAGCGAATGCGCAGCCGCAGCGGAAGGCGGGAAGCGAGCTTTTCGCGATCAATTAAGGCGGATTTGGCTGAGAATGTTCCCGCTCGCCTATTTTTAGCGCGAGATTTCCTCTTCGATAGCCGACCTGAGGGATGGCAAGGCCGGCTTGAACGCCTCCAGGTCAAAGCCTTTGACGAACTGCGTCGCCACCAAATCGATGTGATGCAGGATATCGCGAAGAACGCCGTCGGTGCGCTCAGAAGGCATAGATGGCATCCGCCACAGCGGCGGGACGAACGTGAGACTTCAGCCCTTCACGATTCACGACGTCGACAGGCTTGTCAAACAGGCCTGCGATATATTCCTTCAAGTCGACATAGTCGAAGACCGTGATCCGAGCGTCGGGATCGATTTCGATCATGATGTCGATGTCGCTATCGGGCCTGTGGTTGCCCTCGCGACCGACCCGAACAGGGCAGCATGCGTCACACCACGCACGCGCAGGGCATGTTCGGAGCGCCTAGGGTTTCAAGAGCTTCAGAGCTGTTCATGGAGGGCAATATAGCATCGCACCGTCCCAGCCGCGAGGGCCGATCGGCCCTATTGCTCCAGCACCAGCCGGCCGTTGGCGTATTCGAAGCGCTTCAGCTTGGACAGGAAGGACAGGCCGAGCAGGTTTTCCGACAGCGCCTCGTCCGGCAGCACCATTGCGTCAACGTCGCGGACGATCAGGCCGCCGACGTCCATCATGGCGATGCGCGCGCGGGCGGCTTTCAGCGTGCCGTTGGCGGTGCTGACGGTGGCGTTGTATTCGCTGCGCGAGGGGCGCAGGCCGAAGCGAGCCGCGGACTTTTCGTTCAACGCGACGACGGAGGCGCCGGTGTCGACCATGAAGCCGATGCGCTGGCCATCGATGCGGGCGTCGGTCTGGAAGTGGCCGCGAGCATCGCGCGCGATCGAGATGCTGCGAGCGCCGGTAGGGACCGCGGCGGCTCCCACCGTCACCTCGTTGCGCGGCGCATTGGTGTGCGCGGATGCGGGAGTCATCCGGTCCGCCATCTGGGCCATGAACACGCCGGCGCCAGCAATCGCTGCAGCAGCGAACAGGATGTTACGCATCACGCCACTCACGCGGGTTCGAAGGACCGCCGATATCACCATGCCGGCCGCCAAACCGCGACCAGCCGCGAAGCTGAAGCCTGCCATTTTGGCGAAAAGGATGAGCGAAGCGTTAACGGATTGCGTTCAAGTGCCGCGTGGCTTGACCCGGCGCGTCGGTATCGCATTGGCGGGATCCTCCGGCCAGGGATGGCGGGGGTAGCGGCCGCGCAGGTCGGAGCGGACAGCGGCGTAGCTGCCGCGCCAGAAGCCGGGCAGGTCGCGCGTCACCTGCACCGGCCGCTGCGCGGGCGACAGCAGTTCCAGCACCAGCGGCACCGCGCCCCTGGCGATCGAGGGGTGGGTGTTGAGCCCGAACAATTCCTGCAGCCGCACGGCAATGGTCGGGCCCTGCTCGGCCTCGTAGTCGATGGCGAGCATGGTGCCGGTCGGCGCCTCGAAATGGGTCGGCGCCTCGCGCTCCAGCCGCGCGCGCAATTCCCAGGGCAGCAAATTCATCACGGCATCGGAGAGATCGCCAGCGGAGAAATCCTTCAGTGACGTCTTGTCGTAGAGGGCTGGCGCGAGCCACTCGCCGCTCGTTGCCGCGAGCGCTGCATCGGAAAGATCAGGCCAGCTTTCACCCTCGGCCTTGCGCAGGAACATCACGCGGTCGCGCCATTGCCTGAGCGCCTTCGACCACGGCAGCTTGTCGAGTCCGGCCGCGATCAGGCCATCCGCAAAGATCCTTGCCGTCTCCGCGGAGGGCATCAGCGGCATCGGCGCCTCGGACAGCGTCACCGCATGCAGGGTGCGCTTGCGGCGCGCGCGAAGCGCCATGGCGCCACGGTCGAAGCTCACCTCCTCGGCGCTTTCGATCTGCCCGGCAAAATGATCCTCGATCTCACCCTGCGTGATCGGCGCCGCCAGCAAAATGCGTCCGCTTGCGGCGGTGCCGGTCAATTCGCCGACGGCGATGTAGGGCGCGCGCGCCAGCGATGATGTCTGCTCGACGGCCGCACCACGGCCGCTCGCCAGCACAAAGCTGCCATTGCCGCGATTGCGCGCAACGCGGTCGGGAAAGGCGAAAGCGAGCATCACGCCGCTGGAGAGATCGCCGGGGCCGCTCGGCTTCTCCGCCGATGCCACCTGCTGCGCCCAGCGCCGCGCCAGATCGCGGGCGCTGCTCGCGCGCTGCGAACGGTCACGGCGGAACTGATCGAGCCGTGCATCGAGATCGGCACTGTCGCCGCCAAGGCCGCGCTCGGTGAGCACGGCGGCAATTTCGGCGGCCTCCTCGCCGGAGCCGAACCGGTTGGCGTCCACGATCATGCGCGCCAG
>DASWVJ010000352.1:0-6476 GCA_036406295.1 Bradyrhizobium sp. | reverse complement strand
GGCGATCACGGAGGGCGGTCCGACGCTGGCATCGCGCTGGGAGAATGTGCGGTGGAGCAAGCCGCTTCTCCTCATCGCTTGCCTCACCGCGTTCTCCTTCGCCCTGGAACCGCTGGGATTCCTGTTGTCATCGATCCCGCTGATGCTGCTGCTGTTGAGGCTGATCGATCCCGTGCGCTGGACGCTGGCGGTGCCGATCGCCGTGCTGGCGCCGGTTGTGATGTGGTGGGTGCTCAAGCGGCTGCTGTTGATCCAGTTGCCCTCGGGCCTGTTCGGGATCGGTTGACCGCATGGATACGCTTGTCAATGTCGCGCATGGATTCGGCGTCGCGCTGCTGCCGATCAACCTGCTCTACTGCTTCATCGGCGTCTTCATCGGCACGCTGGTCGGCGTGCTGCCGGGCATCGGGCCGATCTCGGCGATGTCGCTGTTGCTGCCCGTGACCCTGTCGGGGACGCCGGAATCCGGCGTCATCATGATGGCCGGCATCTATTACGGCTCGATGTATGGCGGCTCGACCACCTCGATCCTGGTCAACATCCCCGGCGAAGCCGCCTCCGTCGTCACCTGCATCGACGGCCACCAGATGGCCAAGCAAGGCCGCGCCGGCCCGGCCCTCGGCATCTCCGCCTTCGGCTCCTTTATTGCCGGCACCTTTGCCCTCATCGCATTGATGCTGGTGGCGCCGAAGCTTGCCAGCGTCGCCATTGCCTTCGGCCCCGCCGAATATTTCAGCCTCATGGTGCTCGGCCTCGTGGTGCTGACCTTCCTGACGCAGGGCTCGATGGCCAAGGCGCTGCTGATGGCCTGCATCGGCGTGGTGCTCGGGCTGGTGGGGCTCGACAGCATCACCGCGCAGCCGCGCCTGACCTTCGGCCGCATGGAACTGATCGACGGCATCGGCCTCGTGCCGGTCGTGATGGGCCTGTTCGGCGTCGCGGAAGTGCTGCTCAACACCGAGCAGGTGATCAAGCGCGACATCATCAATGCGAAAATCACCCACCTGCTTCCCAGCAAGGAAGACTGGAAGGCCAGCGCCGGCCCGATGGGCCGCGGCACCATCCTCGGCTTCTTCCTCGGCATCCTGCCCGGCGGCGGCGCGGTGGTGGCCTCCTTTGCCTCCTACGCGCTGGAGAAGCGGCTCTCCAAGACACCCGAACGCTTCGGCAATGGCACGATCGAGGGCGTGGCGGGGCCGGAGGCGGCCAACAATGCGGCGGCCGGCGGCGCCTTCATTCCGCTGATGACGCTCGGCATCCCGCCGAACGTGGTGATGGCGCTGCTGCTCGGCGCCTTCGTGATTCACGGCCTGCAACCTGGGCCCCTGATGATCACGCAGAACCCCGGGCTGTTCTGGGGCATCATCGCCAGCATGTATATCGGCAACCTGATGCTGCTGGTGCTGAACCTGCCGCTGATCGGCATGTGGGTGCAGCTGTTGAGGCTGCCATACAATATACTCTTCCCCCTCATCATCCTCTTCACCATCATCGGCGTCTATTGCTCGAGCAACAACGTGTTCGACGTCTATGTCATGATCGCCTTCGGCGTGATCGGTTACTTCATGCGCAAGCTCGGCTATGAGCCGGCGCCGCTGGTCCTGGCCTTCGTGCTCGGCCCGATGATGGAGAACAATTTGCGCAAATCGCTGATCCTGTCGCAGGGAGATCTCTCCACCTTCGTGACGCGGCCGATCTCCGCGGCCTGCCTGGCGCTTGCCGTAGTGCTCCTGATCGGGCCGCTGTTGCCGGCGCTGCGCAGGAAGCGCGAGCTGGTGGCGCTGGACGAAGGGGCGTGAGGTTCAAGTTTTTTGTTTTGCGCATGATCTTGTCGGAAAACCGGTACCCACTTTGCGCTAACGCGGCCCTTCGGGTCCGGATCATGCGCGCCGCCCCTTCGCGCCGAGGTCCCAGAATAGCCCCGCCATGATGGCGAGGGCTTCTTCCGTCACCGGCATCAGGATGTGCTCGTTCGGCGCGTGCTGCGAGCAGCCGGGATAGGAATGCGGCACCCATATCGTCGGCAGGCCCAGCCCTTCCGAGAACACGTCGTTGGGCAACGAGCCGCCGAAATTCGGCAGGATGGCAGGCGCCTTGCCCGTGGTCTGCCGGATCGATTCGGCGGCCCAATTGATCCAGGGGCTGTCGAAATCGGTGCGCGATGCGGCAAAGCTCTGCGCGGCAGTCACCTCGACCATCGGGAATCCGTTGGCATGCAGGTGCTTGCGAACGGCATCGACGGCCTGCTCGATCCTGGTGCCGACCACGAAGCGGAGCTGCAGCACTGCATGCGCCGCGCCAGGAATGGCATTGGCCGGGCTCGTGATATTGCCCGACGACATCGCCAGCACCTCCAGCGTGTTCCAGGCGTAAAGCCGCTCGGCGGCGGAAAGTCCCTCCTCGCCCCAGTTCGGCGACAGCGCCGGCTCATCGGCCGTCGGCTCGACCTTGACGTCGGCGAGCACGCTGCGGATCGCATTGGAGATCCGCGGCGGCTTCAATGCTTCGAGCTGCATCTGCCCTTTCTCGTTCACCAGACATGCAATCGCGTTCGACAGGATGGTCGCGGCGTTGGCCAGCACGCCGCCCCAATTGCCGGAATGATGCCCGCCGTCGCGCAGGTTGACGTCGAGATGGATGCGCAGGCCGCCGCGGCAGCCGAGAAAGATCGTCGGCCGTTCCGCCGACAGCCGCGGCCCGTCGGAGGCGACGAACAGGTCCGCCTTGAGCTCCTCGCGCAGGCTCTCGCAGACCCGGCGCAGGTCGGGCGAGCCGATCTCCTCCCCGGTCTCGATGATGAATTTGGCATTGAAGCCGAGCTTGCCGCCGCGCGCCTCGCGCACCATGCGCAGCGCCGACATGTTGATGCTGTGCTGGCCCTTGTTGTCGGCGGTGCCGCGGCCATAGACGCGCTCGCCCCTGATGGTGGTGCGCCAGGGATCGAGATTGTCGCGCCACTCGCCTGCCATGCCGTCGACCACGTCGCCATGCCCGTAGGTCAGCACCGTCGGCAACGCGGCATCCTCGCAATAGTCGGCCACGAGATACGGTCCCTTGCCGCTCGGCGACTCGATCAGGCGCGTGGTAAAATCAAGCTCGGCAAAGGCCGGCTGCAACTCGTCGGTGAGATAGGCGCGCAGCGCCTCACCCGAGTTCGGCTGCTGGCTTTCGGTGCGATAGCCAATCCGGCGGTCCAATATCTTCAGGAACTCGCCGGACTGAAAATGTTTCCGCGCCCGAGCGATCGCGTCTGCTCTGCTCATTGTCTTCTTCCCTTCGCAACGGGCCCTTTTTCCTTGAACCTAGCAGAGCCGATTGGGCCTTGCTAATCCCGGTCCAAATGCAACAATTTCCCGGTCTGCCTATCGACCACGACGCGTTGCAACAATGACAAAACAAATCCGCCTCAACGCCTTTGCCATGAACTGCGTGGCGCATCAGTCGCCGGGCCTGTGGACCCATCCGCGCGACCGCACGCTGGAATATAACCGCCTGCCCTACTGGCTCGATCTCGCCAGGACGCTGGAGCGCGGCCGCTTCGACGGGCTGTTCCTTGCCGACGTGCTCGGCGTCTACGACGTCTATGGCAACAGCCCCGATGCCGCACTCCGCCATGCCACACAGACGCCTGCCAACGAACCGTTGATGCTGATCCCCGCGATGGCGGCGGTCACAAAACATCTGGGCTTCGGCGTCACCTCCAACCTCTCCTTCGAGCCGCCCTATCCGTTCGCGCGGCGGATGTCGACGCTCGATCATCTCACCGATGGGCGCGTCGGATGGAACGTGGTCACCGGCTATCTCGACAGCGCCGCGCGCGGCGCCGGCAAGGACAAGCAGACCGCGCATGACGACCGCTACGACATCGCGGACGAATACATGGAGCTGGTCTACAAGCTGTGGGAAGGCAGCTGGGAGGATGGCGCGGTGCTGCGCGACCGCGCGCGCGGCATTTTTGCCGACCCTTCGAAAGTGCACCCCGTCTCGCATGAGGGGAAGAACTACCGCCTCAACGCCATTCACCTCTCCGAGCCCTCGCCGCAGCGCACGCCGGTACTGTACCAGGCCGGCACCTCGCCGCGCGGCCGGCAATTCGCCGCCCAGCACGCCGAATGCGTGTTCATGTCGGGACCGTCGGCCAAGGTGATCGCGCCGCGGGTGGCCGCCATTCGCGAGCTTGCGGCGGCCGCCGGCCGTGATCCCAAGGAGATCCTGATGTTCTCCATGTTCACGGTGATCCTGGGACGGACCGAAGCGGAAGCGAAGGCGAAGTACGAGGACTATCGGGCGCATATCAGCCCCGAGGGCGCGCTGACGCTGATGTCGGGCTGGACCGGCGTCGATTTCTCGTCTTACGCGCTCGACCAGGAGGTCCGCCACGTCACCAACGACGCGGGCCGCACCGCGATGGACAACATCACCCGCGCCGATCCGGACCGGGTATGGACCGTTCGCGAGGTGGCGCAGCATGTCGGCATCGGCGGCATCGGGCCTGTCATCGTCGGCACGCCGGAGAAAGTGGCCGATGAAATGGAGGCATGGTTCGAAGCGACCGACGTTGACGGGCTCAACATGCCCTTTGCGGTCTCGCCCGGCGATTTCGATGATATCGCCGACATGCTGGTGCCGGAGCTGACCCGCCGCGGACGCTACAAGAAGGAATATGCGCGGGGCACGCTACGCGAAAAACTGTTCGGTGCCGGTCGCGCCCGGCTGAACGAGCAACATCCGGCGGCGCGCTGTCGGCCGGGCGTGGCGGCGAAGGCGGCGGAATGAAGTTGCGGTCCATCCACGTGTCGCCCCGGCGAAGGCCGGGACGACAGTGCAGTCAATTCACAGCGTTACTCACCACGACCTCGATCAGCTTCGTGCCGGGGCGGCTGAACGCGGAGGCGAGCACCGGCTTCAACTCGCGGGGGTCGGTAACCCTGATCGCCTCCAGGCCCAGCGCTTTTGCCATGCCGGAGAAATCCACCGGCGGATCGACGAAGTCCATGCCGATGTAATTGTCGTCGCCATGGAAGGCGAGCAGGCGCTGCTTGATGATGCGATAGCCGCCATTGTTGGCGATGACGAAATTGAGCGGGAGCTTGTGATTGGCCGCGGTCCACAGCGACTGGATCGAATACATCGAGGAGCCGTCGCCGGAGAAGCACACCACGGGGCGGCCGGGATGCGCAAGGCTGACGCCGACAGAAGCCGGCAGGCCCCAGCCGATGCCGCCGGAGGCCAGCGCGTGATAGCCGTAGCGGTCGCGATGCGCTCGCAGCGCGGTGACCTGGCGCGACGAGGTGAGGCCTTCGTCGACCAGGATGGCGCCATCGGGCATCGCCTCCACCAGCTGCAGCGCCAACCAGTCCGGATCGATCGGCGATTTGTCCTTTGCCTTCGATATCTGCTCGACGAGAGCCTTGCGCTTCGCGCTCCAGTTCTTCGTGGCGAGCGCGGCGATGCCCTGCCTGGCGCGTGCCTCCAGCGCGGCGCCGCCGGCCGCTTTCAACGCCGGCACCAGCGCGCGCAGCGTTTCCCTGACGTCGGCCTTCACGGCGATCTCGGCGCCGTAGTTTTTCGCAAGATCCCAATCGACGAGGCCGACCTGCACCATCGACAGGCCGTCCGGCATCGGATCGGTTTCGCTGTAGACCGACATGCGCAGGGGATCGGCCCCACACACGATCATGAGATCGAAAGGCGCCAGCATCTCGCGCACCTGCTTCTGCAGGCGGGTCAGCGCGCCCATGAAGCACGGGTGCTCGGACAGGAAATGCGCGCCGTAGGGCGTCGAGCATTGATAGACCGGCGCGCCCAGCGTCTCGGCGAAGGCCGCGGCCTCCTTCAGCGCATCGCTCTTGACGATCTCGTCGCCAGTGACGATCACCGGCCGTTCCGCCTTGAGGATACGCGCCACCAGAGCCTGCAACGATTCATCGGAAGGGCGGACGCGGGTATCGACGCGGGTGGCGCGGCCGAGTTCGATGCCGGCCTCCGCATTGAGGATGTCGCCGGGCAGCGAGATGAACACGGGACCTGTTGGCGGCGTGGTCGCGATCTTTGCCGCACGGCGCACGATGCGCGGCAGGTCCTCCAGCCGGGTGACCTCGACCGCCCATTTCACCAGCGGCTCGGCCATCTGCACCAGCGGGCCATAAAGCACGGGCTCCATCAGCCCGTGGCCCTGCTCCTGCTGGCCGGCGGTGAGGATCATCGGCGTGCCGGTGAAAGCGGCGTTGAACAGCGAGCCCATCGCGTTGCCAAGGCCGGGCGCGACATGGACGTTGCAGGCGACGAGTTTGCCGGAGGCGCGGCTGAAACCGTCGGCGATCGCCACCACCAGGCTCTCCTGCATCGCCATCACGTAAGTGAGATCGGGATGATCCTTCAGCGCATGCATGATCGGCAGCTCGGTGGTGCCGGGATTGCCGAACAGATGCGTGATGCCCTCGTCCTTCAGCAGCGCCAAAAAGGCCGAGCGCCCC
>DASWVJ010000351.1:0-3465 GCA_036406295.1 Bradyrhizobium sp. | reverse complement strand
CTTCACCACGCTTTTGATCTGCCGCATCATTCTCGGTGCCGGCGAGGGGCCTGCCTTCGCGGTCGCGGCGCATGCGATCTACAAATGGTTCCCGGACGAGAAGCGCACGCTGCCCACCGCGATCCTCTCGCAGGGCTCGGCTTTCGGCGTGATCCTCGCGGTGCCCGCGCTGAACTGGGTGATCGTCAACTATTCCTGGCACCACGCCTTCGGTGTGCTCGGCGTCGTCGGACTGATGTGGGCCGTCGCGTGGCTGCTGCTGGGCAAGGAAGGCCCGCTGGTGTCGACGGCGGAGCACATCGCAGGCGAGCCGCGCATTCCCTATTTTCAGTTGCTAACCTCGCGCAGCTTCATCGGCTGCGTCGCCGCGACTTTCGGCGCCTATTGGGCGCTGTCGCTGGGCCTGACCTGGTTCACGCCCTTCATCGTGCAGGGGCTCGGCTTCTCGCAGAAGGAAGCCGGCCTGATCTCGGTGCTGCCCTGGGTGTTCGGCGCCACCATCGTGTTGCTCACCGGGTGGATCTCGCAGGTGATGCTGACGAAGGGATTTACCACCCGCGGCGCCCGCGGCGTGCTCGGCGCAGCCCCGCTCGTCGTCGGCGGCTGCGTCCTCGCCATGCTGCCGCATGTGAGCGGCACCGGCCTGCAGGTCGCGCTCCTGGTGATCGGCTCCGGTCTCTGCGGCTCGATCTATGTGGTGTGCCCGCCGATACTGGGCGAGTTCACGCCGGTCTCGCAGCGCGGTGCCGTCATCGCGATCTACGGTGCGATCTATTCGCTGGCGGGCATCATTGCGCCGCTGACCATGGGGCGTGTGATCAAATACGCCCCAACCCAGCTCGAAGGCTACATGACCGGCTTCACCATCAACGCCGCGATCATGATCGCCTCGGGCGTGTTGGGCTTGCTCCTGCTGTGGCCCAACACCGAGCGCGCGCGGCTGGCCGCGGCAGCAACGCACCCGAAGTTTGCGTGAGGGCAATCGATCCGGGCCTCATGGTTTGAGACGCGCAGTTTTGCCGCGCTCCTCACCACGAGGGGCCGCGGCGTCTCGAAGGATGAAGGCTGTCGCTTGACGCCGCGAACACCACTGTCGTCCCGGCTCGCCGGGAGACACCAATCGTGTGGTTAATTACCCCGCAGCAGCACTGAACCGCCGCGCGTCGCCCTGCGCGCCGCGGATCAGGCGGCCGGGGCGGTTGCCGGTGGCGTGGCCGGCGCGCTGCGTCACCACGCCCGAGACGATGGTCGCATCATAGCCATCCACCTGCTGCAGCAGGCGCCGCCCGCCGACCGGCAGGTCGTAATGCACCTTCGGCGGATGCAGGTGCAGCCGGTCGTAGTCGATCACATTGACGTCGGCCTTGAAGCCAGGGCCGATCACGCCGCGGTCGTAGAGGCCGACCGACAGCGCGGTCTTGCGCGATTGCGCCGCTACCACGAACGGGATCGAGAGCTTTTCGCCGCGGGTGCGGTCGCGCGTCCAGTGCGTGAGCAGATAGGTCGGGAAGCTGGCATCGCAGATGATGCCGCAATGCGCGCCGCCGTCGGACAGGCCGGGCACGGCATTCGGGTCGGTCAGCATCTCCCGCGTGGCGTCGAGATTGCCGTCGGCATAATTGAGGAAGGGGACATAGAGCATGCCGCGGCCCTCGTCCGACAGCATCGCGTCGTAGGCGAGTTCTTCCGGCTTCTTGCCCGTCCGTCGCGCCTGCGCGCCAAGCGCATTCTCTCGCGGCTGCTCATAGTCCGGCGGATTGCCCAGCAGATAGATCTTGTCGTAGTTCGGCTTGAAGAACAGCGGATCGTCGGTGGCGCTCGCGCTCTCGCTCAGGATCGCGGCGCGCACTTGCGGCTGCCGCAGCCGGGCGAGGCGCTCCGTCAGCGGCAGATGCGCAATCGCCTTGTAGCTCGGATGGGTCTGGAACGGATTGCGCGACAGTTCGAGCCCGAGCAACAGGCCCACCGGTCTTGCTGCGATCTGCGCGGTGATCGAAAGCCCGCGCGCGGTTGCGGCGCCGATCTCGTCGAGGGTTTGCCGCCAGCGCTGCGGCGCGCGGTCGTTCTGCGTGATCGAGAAGGTGATCGGACATCTGGTGTTGTCCGCGACCCGCAGCATCATCGGCAGATCCTCGTGGATGGTGGACAGATCCAGCACGAATTGCAGCACGCTGCGCGATTGCGTCTGCATGGCCGCCGCAATCGCGGTGAGCTCGTCCTCGCCCGCTTTCAGGGTCGGCGTGAAATCGCCGGTCGAGGTGCGATGGTTCAGCGTACGTGACGTCGAAAAACCCAGCGCGCCCGCGCGCACGGCTTCTGCCGCGAGCTGCGCCATCGCCTTGTTGTCCTCTTCCGTCGAGGGATCGCGCCGCGCGCCGCGTTCGCCCATCACATAGACCCGCAGCGCGGCATGCGGCAGCTGCGCGCCGATATCCATGTCGAAATTCCGCTTCGACAGCCAGTTCATGTAGTCCGGAAAGCTTTCCCATTCCCAGGGAATGCCGGCGCTCAGCACCGGCTCGGGGATGTCTTCGACACCTTCCATCAGCTGGATCAGCCTTGTGTGATCGGAAGGCCTGCAGGGCGCGAAGCCGACGCCGCAATTGCCCATGATCGCGGTGGTCACGCCGTTCTGGGAGGACGGCGTGATGTCGTGGCTCCAGGTCACCTGGCCGTCGTAGTGGGTGTGCACGTCGACAAAGCCTGGCGTCACCAGCTTGCCCCGCGCGTCGATCTCTTCCTTGCCCTTGCCTGTGACCTTGCCGACCTCGCTGATGCGCCCGTCGCTGATGGCAATATCGGCCTCGTAGAGATCGCCGCCCTTGCCATCGGCAATGTTGCCGCCACGGATCACGAGGTCATGGGCATCGGTCATGGCGCTTCCTTCCCGCATTTGTAATTTTGTTGCGGCATCATGCGGCGCGCTCTTGCGCAGTCAACCGCCGGGAATGAGGCTCAGGGATGCGCTTCCCCGTTGCGGCAGGCCCGGCCATGACGATGCTGGACCAATTCATGGTGCGCTGCGAGCGTCTGGCGGCATCGAAGCTGCCTCCCTTCCGCCAGCCGGCGACGCCGAGACCGACATTTTTCTGCCCTGACAGGAACAAACCCGTCAACCAAAGCTGAATTGACAGCGCGATGGTAACAAGGGGGAAGCGACGTCAATGTTGTCAGAGAAAAGCGCTGTCTATTATCCCGAAGAGCTCGCACTGTTCGGCAGGATTCTGGACCAGGTGGTGCAGTCGCTGCCACTGAATTTGCGCACGCCCTCCAATCGCGCGGCGCTTGCACAGAACATCCTGGCCTGCGCCTCAACCGGCGAGCGCGATCCCGACAAGCTCAGGCGCGCGGCGTTGATGGAATCGAAGATCAGCGCCGCGGCGTGACCGGCACGTGTGAGGCATTTTGGCCACGGCGACCGCCTCATCGTGCCCACCCGCAAATTCGCCGCAAGGCTGCTACGCG
>DASWVJ010000350.1:0-13641 GCA_036406295.1 Bradyrhizobium sp. | reverse complement strand
CGCCTTCAGCGGCACCGGATAGAGCTGCTCGATGCGCAGCAGATAGATGTCGTCGATGCCGCGCTTCTCGCGCTCCTCATAGAGGTCGTAATAGACCTTGCCCGAGCAGAGCACGACACGGCGGATCTGGCCGTCAGCCTTCAGCTTGATCAGCTCGTTCGGCAACATCTGAGTGTCATCCCAGAGGATGCGGTGGAACGTGGTGTCCCTGCCGAGCTCGTCGAGCCGCGACACCGCGCGCTTGTGGCGCAGCAGCGACTTCGGCGTCATCACGATCAGCGGTTTGCGGATCTCGCGATGCAGCTGCCGCCGCAGCATGTGGAAGTAGTTGGCGGGCGTGGTCGGATAGACCACCTGCATGTTGTCTTCGGCGCAGAGCTGAAGGAAGCGCTCCAGCCGCGCCGAGGAGTGTTCCGGCCCCTGCCCCTCATAGCCATGCGGCAGCAGGCAGACGAGGCCGGACATGCGCAGCCACTTGCGCTCGCCCGAGGAGATGAACTGGTCGAACAGCACCTGCGCGCCGTTGGCGAAGTCGCCGAACTGCGCCTCCCACAGCGCCAGCGCGTTCGGCTCAGCGAGCGAGTAGCCGTATTCGAAACCGAGCACGGCCTCTTCCGACAGCAGCGAGTTGATGACCTCGTAATGGCCCTGGTCGACGCCGAGATGGTTGAACGGCGTGTAGCGGCTCTCGTCCTCCTGGTCGATCAGCACCGAATGGCGCTGCGAGAAGGTGCCGCGCTCGCAGTCCTGGCCGGCCAGGCGGACATGGTGGCCTTCCTCCAGCAGCGAGCAGAACGCCAGCGCCTCGCCCGTCGCCCAGTCGATGCCGACGCCGTTGTCGATGGCCTTGGCGCGATTGTCGAGGAAGCGCTGGATGGTGCGGTGGACGCGGAAACCGTCCGGCACCTTGGTGATCTTGCGGCCGATGTCCTTCAAGATCGAGGTGTCGACGCCAGTGACGCCACGGCGGGCGTCCTCTTCCTGGTCGGCGATCTTGAAGCCCGCCCACTTGCCGTCGAGCCAGTCGGCCTTGTTCGGCTTGTAGCTCGAGCCCGCCTCGAGCTCGGCATCGAGCCGCGCGCGCCAGTCGGCCTTCAGCTTCTCGACCTCGCCCTCGGTGATGACGCCCTCGGCGATCAGCCGCTTGGCATAGATCGTCAGCGTCGAGGGGTGTGCCGCGATGCGCTTGTACATCACCGGCTGGGTGAACGCCGGCTCGTCGCCCTCGTTATGGCCGTAGCGACGGTAGCACCACATGTCGATCACGACCGGCTTGTGGAATTTCTGCCGAAACTCGGTCGCGACCTTGGCGGCGAACACCACGGCTTCCGGATCGTCGCCGTTGACGTGGAAGATCGGCGCATCGATCATCTTCGCAACGTCGGACGGATAGGGCGAGGAGCGCGAGTAGCGCGGATAGGTGGTGAAACCGATCTGGTTGTTGACGATGAAGTGCACCGAGCCGCCGGTGCGATAACCCTTCAGGTCCGAGAGGCTGAAGCACTCGGCGACCACGCCTTGTCCCGCGAACGCCGCGTCGCCGTGCATCAGCAGCGGCATCACGGAGATGCGCATGTCCGGCGGATCGCCGTGTTGGTCCTGCTTGGCGCGCACCTTGCCGAGGACGACGGGATCGACGATCTCCAGATGCGAGGGATTGGCGGTCAGCGAAAGGTGGATCCTGTTGCTGTCGAACTCGCGGTCGCTTGACGCACCGAGGTGATACTTGACGTCGCCGGAGCCTTCCACCGCGTCCGGATTGGCGGAGCCGCCCTTGAATTCGTGGAACAGCGCGCGGTGCGACTTGCCCATCACCTGCGTGAGCACGTTGAGGCGGCCGCGATGCGGCATGCCCAGCACGATCTCCTTCACGCCGAGATTGCCGCCGCGCTTGATGATCTGTTCCAGCGCGGGAATCAGCGACTCGCCACCGTCGAGGCCGAAGCGCTTGGTGCCGGTGAATTTGAGGTCGCAGAATTTCTCGAAGCCTTCGGTCTCGACCAGCTTGTTGAGGATGGCGCGGCGGCCTTCCGGCGTGAAACTGATCTCCTTGTCCGGGCCCTCGATGCGCTCCTGGATCCACGCCTTCTGCGCGGCGTTGGAGATGTGCATGAATTCGACGCCGAGCGTCTGGCAATAGGTGCGCTCGCAGATCGCCACGATTTCGCGCAGCGAGCCGTATTCAAGTCCGAGCACGTGATCGAGGAAGATCTTGCGGTCGTAGTCGGCCTCGACAAACCCGTAGGTGCGCGGATCGAGCTCCTCGCGGTCGCGCTGCGCCTCGATGCCAAGCGGATCGAGCTTGGCGTGGAAATGACCGCGCATGCGGTAGGCGCGGATCAGCATCAGCGCACGCACCGAATCGCGCGTCGCCTGGTGCACGTCGGCGGCCGAGATGTCGGCGCCCTTGACCTGCGC
This sequence comes from Bradyrhizobium sp., assembly GCA_036406295.1. GTDB lineage: Bacteria > Pseudomonadota > Alphaproteobacteria > Rhizobiales > Xanthobacteraceae > Bradyrhizobium. The sequence continues at coordinate 11,223 of DASWVJ010000350.1, read as the reverse complement.
CTTGGCGGCGAGCTTGGCGCCGACCACTTTTTCCACCTGCGCCCAGTTGCCGTCGAGCGCGGAGGTCAGCTCATCGCGCGGCGTCAGCGGCCAGTGATCGCGTCCCCAGGAAGCGCCTTCGGCGTTCTTTTTGACGTCGGCGGGGCTGTCCTTCAGGCTCTTGAAGAATTCCTGCCACTCGGCATCGACGGAATTCGGGTTTTGCTCGTAGCGGGCGTAGAGGTCGTCGATATAGGCGGCGTTGGTGCCCTGCAAAAAGGAAGAGAGAGCAAAAGCGGCGTTTGCGTCCTGACGAGACATGATGGCGTCCTGGTGATTTCTTGCTTTCGCGCATGGAATACGGCGCGGCGGCCGGCATGGTGACAGACCGGCCGGTTGAAAAGTCCTTTACCCCATTTGCGTCGAATGTTCGCGCCGAAAAGAGCCAAGTGGCGAATACGCGTTCAAATCTTTGAAAAGGCCGCTCAGACATGCTTTCGGCAACGAAAAAGGCCCCGGCTGCACTGCCGGAGCCTTGATCCTTATTTAGGTTGGCCGCTGGTCTTGTGCTAGCCGCGCAACGCTTCGACCAGCGTCTTGCCGAGGCGGGCCGGCGACGGCGACACCCTGATACCGGCAGCTTCCATGGCGGCGGTCTTGGAACCGGCATCGCCCTTGCCGCCGGAGATGATCGCGCCGGCATGGCCCATGCGGCGGCCGGGCGGCGCGGTGACGCCGGCGATGAAGCCGGCCATCGGCTTCTTGCGGCCGCGCTTGGCCTCGTCCTTGATGAACTGGGCGGCGTCCTCCTCGGCCGAGCCGCCGATCTCGCCGATCATGATGATCGAGGTGGTCTTGGGGTCGGCCAGGAATTTTTCCAGGACGTCGATGAACTCGGTGCCCTTCACGGGGTCGCCGCCGATGCCGACCGCGGTGGTCTGGCCGAGGCCTTCCTGCGTGGTCTGGAACACCGCCTCATAGGTCAGCGTGCCCGAGCGCGACACGATGCCGACGGAGCCCGGCTTGAAGATGTTGGCCGGCATGATGCCGATCTTGCATTCGCCCGCGGTCATCACGCCCGGGCAGTTCGGCCCGATCAGGCGCGACTTCGAGCCGGAGAGCGAGCGCTTCACCTTCACCATGTCGAGCACCGGAATGCCTTCGGTGATGCAGACGATCAGCGGGATCTCCGCATCGATCGCCTCGCAGATCGCGTCCGCCGCGCCCGGCGGCGGCACATAGATCACCGAGGCGTCTGCGCCGGTCTTGTTGCGCGCTTCGGCCACCGTATCGAAGACAGGCAGATTGAGGTGCTTCGAGCCGCCTTTGCCCGGCGCAACACCACCGACCATCTTGGTGCCGTAGGCAATCGCCGCCTCCGAGTGGAACGTACCGTTCTTGCCGGTAAAGCCCTGGCAGATGACCTTGGTGTTCTTGTCGATCAGGATGGACATGGTTGGGATGACTTTCGCGGGATACAGGAGTGGAGGTCAGTGCACGCGCCGGTAAACGCCGGTGAGCACGTCGGCCCATCCTTCCGCATCGGGCGAATACTGGATTTTCATGGAGTAGCTGTTGTCGTCGATCACTTCGTAGACGTGGCGGGCATTGCCACGCAGCGAACCGCGCACCAGCACAAGCTGCTTTCCCTGCCAGCCGCCGGAGGCCGGCGACGGCGGATAGTAGCCGAGCGAATCGAACCAGAACAATTTGTAGAGCCGATCCTCGCGGTCGTAGGTGAACACGCCGTGGGTGGCGAAGGATTCCTTGCCGTCGCGCGTCTGGCGGGTGTCCTGGATCAGGTAGAAGCCGTTGAGGTCGATGCGCGCGATGACGCGCGAGGTGGCCGGACCGCCCTTGTCCCAGCGCGAGGGGAAAACCGTCTCCTCGCCGGTCCACTCACCGGCAAACACCGCAAGCCGCTTGTGCTCTTCCTGCGGCTTCGGCGCGGTGAGACGGTCCTCGGCCATCGCTAGCCTCCCTTGACGGCATTCACGATCTTCTGCGCGGCGTCATCGAGGTCATCCGCCGGCAGCACGTTGAGCCCGGATTCGCGGATGATCTTCTTGCCGGCATCGACATTGGTGCCCTCGAGCCGCACCACCAGCGGCACGCTGAGGCCGACTTCCTTCACGGCAGCGACCACGCCCTCGGCGATGATATCGCATTTCATGATACCGCCGAAGATATTGACGAGGATGCCCTTCACGTTCGGGTCAGCAGTAATGATCTTGAAGGCCGCCGCGACCTTCTCCTTGCTGGCGCCGCCGCCGACGTCGAGGAAGTTGGCGGGCTCCATGCCGTAGAGCTTGATGATGTCCATAGTCGCCATGGCCAGGCCCGCACCGTTGACCATGCAGCCGATGGTGCCATCGAGCGCGACGTAGTTGAGATCGTATTTCGACGCCTCGATTTCCTTGGCATCCTCTTCGGTCTCGTCGCGAAGCACGGCGACCTCGGGATGCCGGAACATGGCGTTGTCGTCGAACGACACCTTGGCGTCGAGCACTCGCAGCTGGCCCTGCTTGGTGACGACCAGCGGGTTGATCTCCAGCATCGCCATGTCCTTGGCGACGAAGGCGGAATAGAGCTGGCCGGCCAGTTTCCCGGCCTGCTTGGCGAGATCGCCGGTGAGGTTGAGCGCCTTCGCCACAGTGCGGCCGTGATGGCCCATGATGCCGGTCGCCGGATCAACCGAGAAGGTCACGATCTTTTCGGGCGTCTTGTGCGCGACGTCCTCGATGTTGACGCCGCCTTCGGTCGAGACCACGAACGAGACCTTGGAGGTTTCGCGGTTGACCAGGATCGAGAGATAGAACTCCTTGTCGATGTCGGAGCCGTCCTCGATGTAGAGGCGGTTGACCTGCTTGCCGGCAGGACCGGTCTGCACGGTCACCAGCGTCGAGCCCAGCATCTGCTTGGCAAACTCGGTAACCTCGGCGGCCGACTTGGCGATGCGCACGCCGCCCTTGTCGCCGGCCTTGGCTTCCTTGAACTTGCCCTTGCCACGGCCGCCGGCATGGATCTGGCTCTTCACCACCCACACCGGGCCAGGGAGCTGTTTTGCCGCCGCCTCGGCGTCCTCAGGCTTCAGCACCGGCACGCCCTTGGAGATCGGTACCCCGAACTCGTTCAGCAGGGCTTTGGCCTGATATTCGTGGATATTCATCGAGAGACGCCTCCCCAAACCCAATTCTTGGTTCGAGCATGATCTGGACCGGAAAACCGGTGTCCACTTTTCCGGATCATGCTCCTCGGTGAGGATCGGCGCCCCCACCCTTGTTCTGCGGCTGGCATACCATATACCACAAGAACTGCAAGAGCCGAAGATCGAACTGGCCGACCTTCAGCCCTTAGTTAAACAAAATCAACGCCCTAGCAGATCCGGCGCGATCTTCTTGCAGGCATCGACGAGGCCTTGCACGGAGCCGACCGACTTGTCGAAAGCCTCGCGATCCTTGCCCGCGAGGTCGATCTCGACCACGCGCTCGACACCCTTGGAGCCGATCACCACGGGCACGCCGACATACATGTCCTTCACGCCGTATTCGCCGTTCAGGTAGGCGGCACAGGGCAGCACGCGCTTCTTGTCCTTCAGGAAGCTCTCCGCCATCGCAATCGCCGAAGCCGCCGGGGCATAGAAGGCCGAACCGGTCTTCAAGAGGTTGACGATCTCGGCGCCGCCATTGCGGGTGCGGTCGACGATCTCGTCGATGCGCGCCTGCGAGGTCCAGCCCATCTTGACGAGGTCAGGCAACGGAATGCCGGCGACGGTGGAGTAGCGCACCAGCGGCACCATGGTGTCGCCGTGGCCGCCGAGCACGAAGGCAGTGACGTCCTCGACCGAGACGTTGAACTCATCGGCGAGGAAATAGCGGAAGCGCGCCGAATCCAGCACGCCGGCCATGCCGACCACCTTCTTGTGCGGCAAGCCGCTCGCCTTCTGCAGCGCCCAGACCATGGCATCCAGCGGGTTGGTGATGCAGATCACGAACGCCTCGGGCGCATATTTCTTGATGCCGGCGCCGACCTGCTCCATGACCTTGAGATTGATGGAGAGAAGATCATCGCGGCTCATGCCGGGCTTGCGCGGCACGCCGGCGGTGACGATGCAGACCTTGGCGTTGTCGAGCGCCTCGTAGGAATTGGCGCCGACCAGATGCGCGTCAAAACCGTCGACCGGCGAGGACTGCGCGATATCGAGCGCCTTGCCCTGGGGAATGCCCTCGGCGATGTCGAACATCACGACGTCACCGAGCTGCTTCAGCCCGATGAGGTGAGCCAGCGTACCGCCGATCTGACCGGAGCCAATCAAGGCAATCTTGTCGCGCGCCATGGGAAATATGTCCTTTGAGAGCAGTGAGGTGAGGAAGGGGAAGGAGCTTCGGGAAGGGTGGTTATCCCTTTACCCGGAAGGGTTCAAGTCGCGCCATTCCCAATTGGCAGTGCTGCCCTGAACCCGGTCAGGTATGCCAGATGAGGCCTGTCATTCCGGGGCGATGCCAACGGGTCCGGCCGCAGGCCGGCCCGATGACAGGCTCCGCATCGAACCCTGGAGCGCCCTTGCGCTCCTGAGAATCCTCGAGATTCCCCGATGCGCAATTGCGCATCTGAGGTCTGGTCCTTCGGACCATCCCGGAATGACGGATTACGTTTCCACCAATCCCGTCGTCGAGCCGCTCGCAGACGAATCCTTACGCCCGTGCGGCAACGCCAGGTAGGATTCCGAGCTCATCTCGATCAGGCGCGAGGAGGTGCGCTTGAACTCGTTGGCCTCGACGCCCTCGGTCGCGACATAGAGCGAGATTGGATCGGCCTCGGCGGACGCGATCAGCTTCACGCCGTTGTCATAGAGCGTGTCGATCAGCGAGATGAAACGCTTGGCGGCGTTGCGGTCGCCATAGTCCATGACCGGAATACGGTCGATCAAAATGGTGTGGTAGTCGTGCGCAAGCCTCAGATAGTCGCTTGCCGCCAGCGGCTTCTCGCAGATGTCGGCAAAGGAAAACCGCGCCACGCCATGCGCCGAGCACGGCACATGCAGCTTGCGGCCCTTGATCGCAATATCGCGCGGCTTGCACGGCGCCCTGCCGGTGAGCCTGCCCCAGGCCCGGTTGAGCGCGAATTCGGCTTCTGCGTCTGATGGCACCAGCCACGTCTTGGCGCCCTGCAGTTTTTCCAGGCGAAAGTCGGTGCGGGCATCCAGCCGCATCACGTCCATATGATCGGTGATCTGGTCGATGAACGGCAGGAACAGCGCGCGGTTCAGCCCGCCCTTGTAAAGATCCCCGGGCGCGACGTTGGAGGTCGCCACGACGACGGTCCCGAGATCGAACAGCTTTGCGAACAGTCGGCCGAGGATCATCGCATCCGCGATATCGGTGACATGGAACTCGTCGAAGCAGAGCAGCCACGCCTCCTCGAAGATCGCATTCGCCGTGAGCGCCATCACATCGGCATCGGCGATCTCGCCGCGCGCAATGTTCTGGCGGTAGGCGTAGACGCGCTCATGTACCTCGGCCATGAATTCGTGGAAATGCGCGCGGCGCTTGTGCGTCACGGGCGACTGCTGGAAGAACAGATCCATCAGCATGGTCTTGCCGCGGCCGACCTCGCCATGGACGTAGAGCCCGCGCGGCGGCGCCTCGTCCTTGTCGGCGAACAACCGGCCGAACAGGCCCTGCTTCTTGATCGGCTTGTAGCCGGATAGGCGTTCTTCCAGCGCGGCGAATGCGTCCACCGCACGCATCTGCGCCGGATCGGCCTCGATCGCGCCTGACGCGACGAGGGCCTTGTAATGAGCGTGGAAGGTGGCGAGCGGGGTATTGAGCATACCCCTCTTTCCGCCTCAGCACGGCAGAAATTGCAAGCGGGGAATCGCGTGGCGGGTATGCGTCCGGTCTAAGCATCCAGTACGCCGCGGCTTCTCGGCTCAAGCGCTGGCGTTTCTGGAATACTGGATCGCCCGGTCCCGTCTCCGCCAAGGCTTCGCCGGACCACAGACTCGCTCGGCCGCCGAAGCTTTAGCGAAGGCGGCAAGCCGCGCGATAACAGCGATGATGTGGCAAAGCTCGCGCCTCACGCACTCAGCGCGTAGGAATCCTCGACCACATAGGGACCGCCGCCGGTGGAGGCGCGGGAGGAGAACAGCACGAAGCGCGATGCCAGGAAACTCTTGCTCGGGAAATAGCCGCGCACCGACAGATAATCGGCGACGTCCCGGCTGGAGGAATCGTGCAGCCGCGCCAGCGTCACGTGCGGCGTGAATTTTCGTCCCTCGGGATCAAGCCCCAGACGCTGCATCAGCCGCTCATGCTCGGCCTGCAGTTCGATCAGCGGCCGGCTCGGCTCGACGGCGGCAACCACCGCACGCGGCTTCTTGCCGCCGAAGCTCGTCAGCCCCTGCAGGCGAACCTCGAACGGCTTGCGGTTGATGCGAAACAGCATCGAGGCGATCTCGTTGGCGTAGATGCCATCGATGTTGCCGATGAAGCGCAGGGTGACGTGATAATTTTCGGGATCGATCCAGCGGGCGCCCGGAAGACCGCCTCGCAAGCCGGAAAGCGTGTGGCCGATCTCGGCCGGAATTTCCAGTCCAGTGAACAAACGCGGCATCGTAATCACTCCCGATGCTTGGACATGTCAGCGGAAGGGCGCGTCATGTCCGAAACCAGAGACCGGCGAATCACCGATATCTAATTAGTACCCGACTTATGTGACTCTGCGAAGCATATCGCGTTAACGATCCGGAAACCTACGGGAAGCTGTGCAGTTCTCAACTCCGCTGCCCGGCGATCGTGCCGAGAAATGCTTCCACCGCGGGGAGAATGCTCTTCACGATGAGATCAACGCCTTCCGCGGTCGGATGGATGCCGTCGGCCTGGTTGAGTTTCGCTTCCGCCGCCACGCCTTCGAGGAAGAACGGATAGAGCGGCACGCCGAATTGTTGCGCCAGTTCCGGATAGATCGCATTGAAGCGGGCCGCATATTCGGCGCCGTAATTCGGCGGCGCGATCATGCCGCACAGGAGCACGGCGATCTTGCGCGCCTTCAGCCGCGTCAGAATGTCCGACAACGCAGCGCGTGTCACTTTGGGGTCGGTGCCGCGCATCGCATCATTGGCGCCGAGCTCGAGAATGACGGCCTCGGTTCCCTCCGGGATCGACCAGTCGAGCCGGTCGCGGCCGCTGGAAGTGGTGTCGCCCGACACCCCGGCATTGATCATATCAACCTTTATCCCTTTGGATTCCAAAGCCTTTTGCAGGCGCACCGGGAAGGACTGGTTGGCCGGCAGGCCAAGGCCCGCGGTCAGTGAATCGCCGAAGGCGACGATCTTGACCGGCTTTGCCGGCGCGGCCGAAGGAGACTGCGCAAGGGCCTCACCCGTCATCAGGAACGCCAGAATCAACACGATGATGTGCGCGACGTTCACAAAGCTGCCCTCGACCCCGCGGGCCGAAGTGCCATATGACGCAACCATGGACAGCCTCATCGAAACCTCGTCTTTGACTGGCACTGCGCCGGACACCATCGCCATCAACAACGTCAATCTCTCGCTCGGCTCGGGCGCAGCGCGCGTGCACATCCTCAAGGATATCAGCCTCCGCGTCGGGTCGGGAGAAGCGCTGGGCCTGATCGGCCCGTCCGGATCGGGGAAATCCACGCTGCTGATGGTGATGGCGGGACTGGAACGTCCCGACAGCGGAGAGGTGGTGGTGAACGGCACGTCGTTCAATGCCCTCGATGAGGACGAGTTGGCGCGCTTCCGTGGGCGCCAGGTCGGCATCGTCTTCCAGTCGTTCCATCTGATCCCGACCATGACGGCACTGGAGAATGTCGCCGTCCCGCTCGAGCTCGCAGGCAATGCCGATGCGGCCACACGGGCGGCGAAAGAACTGGAATCGGTCGGTCTCGGTCACCGCCTGCATCACTATCCGACGCAGCTTTCCGGCGGCGAGCAGCAGCGCGTGGCGCTGGCGCGGGCGCTGGCGCCGGATCCCGCGATCCTCGTCGCGGACGAACCTACCGGCAATCTCGACGAGACCACGGGCAAGCAGATCGTCGACCTCCTGTTCTCGAAACATGCCGAGCGCGGCATGACCCTGGTGCTGGTGACGCACGACACCTCCCTCGCGCAGCGCTGCGACCGCGTGGTACGGCTTCGCTCGGGCCGCATCGACGGACACAGCGCTTGACCACGCTTGCCGACGAGACCGCCTATCAGGCGCGCACTTCCTCGCTCGCGTTCCACTACGCGCTGCGCGAGTTGCGCGGCGGATTGCGGGGCTTCTACGTCTTCATCGCCTGCATCGCGCTTGGCGTCATGGCGATTGCCGGCGTCGGCTCGGTCGCGGCGAGCCTCGGCGACGGCCTGGCCCGCGAGGGCCGCAAGCTGCTCGGCGGAGATGTCGCCTTCTCGATGATCCAGCGCGAGGCGAAGCCGGAAGATGTCGCCTTCCTGCGCTCGCGCGGCAGCCTCTCCATCGCCGCAACCCTGCGCGCCATGGTGCGCACCGGCGACGACCAACTCGCCCTCGTCGAGCTCAAGGCGGTCGACAGCGCCTATCCGCTGCTCGGCGAGTTGACGCTGGAGCCGCAAATGCCGCTCGCCGAGCTTCTGGCCGAGCGCGACGGCGCGTTCGGCGCCGCCGTCGATCCGACGCTGCTGGCGCGGTTCGACCTCAAGCTGGGTGACCGCGTCAATATCGGCAACGCATCTTTCCAGTTGCGCAGCGTGGTAAGCAGCGAACCGGACAAGCTCGCCGTCAATGTCGGACTAGGGCCGCGCTTCCTCACCAGCGAAGCGGGCCTGCGCGCCACCGGCCTCTTGCAGCCCGGCAGCCTCGTGCGCTGGGTCTACCGCGTCAAACTTCCCGACGTTGCGGCGGACGATCGCTCCATCGCCGCCCTCATTGCCGACGCGCGCGCGGCCTCGCCCGAGGCCGGCTGGGAAATCCGCAGCCGCACCAACGCCTCGCCGCAGCTCGAGCGCAGCATCAATCGTTTCACGCAGTTTCTGACGCTGGTGGGGCTCGCCGCCCTGCTTGTCGGCGGCGTCGGCGTGGCAAACGCCGTGAAGAGCCATATCGACCGCCGCCGCGAGGTGATTGCGACCTTCAAGGCGGTCGGCGCCACCGGCCGCGACGTCTTCACCATCTACACCACGCAGGTGATTGTGCTGGCCGCGCTCGGCTCGGTGATTGGTTTGGCCGTCGGTGCAGCGCTGCCTTATCTGATCGCAGGGCTGTTTGGAAAGCTGCTGCCGCTGCCCATGGAGCCGGCGCTGCATTTCGATGAGCTGCTGCTGTCCTTGGTTTACGGCCTCCTCACTGCGCTCGCCTTCGGGCTGTGGCCGCTTGGCCGCGTGCATGACGTGCCGGCCGCAGCGCTGTTCCGCGAAACCGTCGCCAGCACCTGGCATCGCCCGCGCTGGCGCTACATCGCCCTGATGGTGGCGGTCGTCGCCGCCCTGGTCGGCGTTGCGATCGGGCTGGCATATGACAAGCGTGTCGCTGCCATTTTCGTGGCCTCGTCCGCCGCAGTGTTCGTGCTGCTGCGCGCCATTGCATCCGGCCTGATGGCGCTGGCGCGAAGGATGCCGCGCAGCCGCATCACCATGCTCAGGCTTGCGATCTCCAACATCTACCGGCCCGGCGCGCTGACGCCATCAGTGGTGCTGTCGCTGGGCTTGGGCCTCGCCGTGCTGGTCACCATCACGCAGATCGACGGCAATCTGCGCCGCCAGTTTTTGGCCGCGCTGCCGGAACGCGCGCCGTCGTTCTATTTCATCGACATTCCATCCTCCGAGTCCGAACGGTTCGGCGCGTTCCTGAAACAGCTCGCAGCCGACTCAACGGTGGAGGAAGTGCCGATGCTGCGCGGGCGCATCGTCGCCGCGCGCGGCGTCAGGGCCGAGGAGCTCAAGCCCTCGCACGACAGCGAATGGGTGCTGCAGAGCGACCGTGGCCTGACCTATACCGGCGAGATCCCGAAAGGCTCCAAGATAGTCGAGGGCGAATGGTGGGACCCCGACTACCAGGGCCCAATCCTGGTCTCGATGGAGAAGAAGATCGCTGACGGATTGCAGCTTCGGATCGGTGACGAGATCGTCGTCAACGTGCTCGGCCGCGACATCCCGGCGAAGATCGCCAACCTCAGAAACATCGACTGGCAGGGACTCGGCATCAACTTCGTGCTGGTGTTCTCGCCCAACGCCTTCAAGGGCGCCCCGCACAGCCATGTCGCGACCCTGACCGAGGCCAATCACGATCCGGTCTCCGACGCCAGGATCATCAGACAGGTGGCCGACGCCTTTCCGATGGTGACGAGCGTGCAGGTCCGAGAGGCGCTGGAGACCATCGGGACCGTCGTCAGCAACCTCGCGCTGGCTATTCGCGGGGCAAGCGCCGTCACGCTGATCTCGGCGATCCTGGTGCTGGGCGGCGCGCTCGCCGCGGGACACCGCCACCGGGTCTATGACGCCGTGATCCTGAAGACGCTCGGCGCCACCCGGATTCGGCTGCTCGGCGCCTATGCGCTGGAGTACCTGATGATCGGTTTTGCCACCGCGATCTTCGGCGTCATCGCGGGCTCCGTGGCGGCCTGGCTGATCGTGACCCGGCTGATGACGCTGAGTTTCGTCTGGCAGGCCGGCAGCGCCGCTGCCGTGGTGGCAGCCGCGCTGGTGGTCACGGTCGGGCTTGGGCTTGCCGGCACGCTGCTGGCGCTGAACCAGAAGCCCGCCACGGTGTTGCGCAATTTGTGACAAAATGAAGCGGGCGGCTTGAGCGCCGCCGTTCAGGCCCACCACTTCAGGGTTAATGCGTTTTCAGCCGGATTTCCCTGCTCTAGAAGCGACATTCAGCCGCGCGTGGAAGCTTGCTTTGAATGTGTTAGTTTCCCACATACCAGCCAAGCCGGAAACACCGTCTGATGACAGGATTTTAATGTCGGCAGGCGGCAGGTTTCTGGGATAGATTCTTCCCGGCGGGGCGAAGCATTCGCGGTTCGCCGGGCCAACCAACGGGAATTCGACCATGTCGGACCTAGACCGTAACTATGCCTCTCCCTTCGGCCGGGCCGCCGGACGCGTCGATGCCGCGACCGTCGATGCCGGCCTGCGCTCCTACATGCTGCGCATCTACAACTACATGAGCATCGGCCTCGCCATCACGGGCCTTGCCGCGCTCGGCGTCTACATGGGTGCTGTGACCACCGACCAGGCCGGCGCCGCCGCCCGGTTCG
>DASWVJ010000349.1:0-3431 GCA_036406295.1 Bradyrhizobium sp. | reverse complement strand
TCATTGTCCTTGGTCGGGCCGGCACGAACGTTCACATGATCCGACTTGAGACTGACGTAGCGCGGAATGGGCAGACCGCTGGTGACCGTCGCCGAATCCTTGGCCGCATGACCGGCGCCTGGAACACCCCCCAGCATCGCCGCCAGCACGACCACCGCACCGAAACGCCCGAACCCCATTCCACTCGTCTCCCACCGAGAACGCGGCAACTCAACTTCCTTGAGCCGGCCTGTTTGTCTTACGCCCAAACCCCAAATCCCCTGTGCAGCTGCGAAAATCGTTACCCCGCTTCGCTGTCCCTTGGTTCTTGTCTTGGCCCGGCCTTCTGCTAGAGAGGACGGAACCAAGAGAGCCGAATTTTCCCGGAGAGCCGGGCTAAATGTCGGGGGAACCCAAGGAAGTGCCGGGCACCGCACTGCAAGATTGCAGTGTCGAACACCCGGGTTAATGAGGTCTGAACGGCAGGCTTTTGTTAAGCTCAGCCTCATGAGAGCAGGAAATGTCGGTTAAGAAAAAGCCTCTCGTCGTCGTCACGCGCAAGCTGCCGGACTCTATCGAGACCCGGATGCGCGAACTGTTCGACGCGAGGCTCAATCTTGACGACACCCCGATGACGCCGGAGCAGATCGCCGATGCCGTGCGCACAGCCGACGTGCTGGTGCCGACCGTCACCGACGAGATCACCGAAGAGGTGCTGAAGCAGCCCGACTGCAAGCTCCGCCTGATCGCCAATTTCGGCAATGGCGTCGACAATATCGACGTCGTCGCCGCGCATGCCCGCGGCATCACGGTGACCAACACCCCGAAAGTGCTCACCGAGGACACCGCCGACATGACCATGGCGCTGATCCTCGCTGTGCCGAGGCGCATGATCGAGGGCGCTTCCATCCTCACCGACGGCAAGAACTGGGCGGGCTGGTCGCCGACCTGGATGCTCGGCCACCGCATTGGCGGAAAGCGTCTGGGCATTGTCGGCATGGGCCGCATCGGACAGGCCGTGGCGCGCCGCGCCCGCGCCTTCGGACTGCAGATCCACTATCACAACCGCCGTCCGGTAGCGCCGCAGATCGCCGAAGAGTTGGGCGCGACCTATTGGGAAAGCCTCGACCAGATGCTGGCGCGGATGGACATCATCTCGGTGAACTGCCCGCACACACCCGCAACATTCCATCTGTTGTCGGCAAGGCGGCTGAAACTGATCCGGAAAGAGGCCTATATCGTCAACACCGCGCGCGGCGAGGTGATCGACGAAGACACGATGATCAAGCTGATCGAAGGCGGCGAGATCGGCGGCGCCGGCCTCGACGTCTACGAGCACGAGCCGGCGGTCAGTCCAAAGCTGGTGCGGCTGGCGAAAGCCGGCAAGGTGACGCTGCTGCCGCATATGGGCTCGGCCACCATCGAAGGCCGTGTCGACATGGGCGAGAAGGTGATCATCAATATCCGCACCTTCCTCGACAACCACAAGCCGCCGGATCGCGTGCTGCCGAGCATGCTCTGAGCGTAGCCGCGTGAGCGAGACTTACGACACGCTGCTGGACCGTCTCGCCGAAAATATTGAACTCCCGGTGACGGCTCAGCGATGCCCGCTCAAATCGGTGATGGTGGGCGCATCGCCATTGAGCGGATTTTGCGGATCGCGCTTGTAGCGCAGTGTCTCGAAGCGCATCGACAGCGCATCGATCATCAACAAGCGGCCGACCAGGCCTTCGCCAAAACCGACGATCTCGCGAATCGCCTCCATCGCCATCATCGAGCCCAGCACGCCCGCAAGCGCCCCCATTACGCCGGCTTCCGCGCAGGTCGGCACCGTGCCGGCGGGCGGCGGCTCGGGGAACAGGCAGCGATAGGTGGGGTTGAGCTCGCCCTCGGCATTGCTTTCATGGGCGCGGATCGTGGTCAGCGATCCGTCGAACATGCCGAGCGCCGCCGTGATCAGCGGCTTTGCCGCGAGATAACAGGCATCGGAGACGAGATAGCGCGTCTCGAAATTGTCGGAGCCGTCAAGCACGAGGTCGTAGCCGCCGATGATGGTCATGGCGTTGGCGGCGTTGAGCCGGACCGCATGGGACTCGAACAGCACGTGCGGATTGAGCGCGCGGACCTGCTCGGCCGCACTGTCCACCTTGAGGCGCCCCACCTCCGGGGTGGTGTGGATGATCTGGCGCTGCAAATTGGACAGCGACACCTTGTCGTCGTCGACCACCGCTAACGTGCCGACGCCGGCCGCCGCCAGATACATCAACGCCGGCGCACCGAGCCCACCCGCGCCGATGACCAGCACGGCTGCCTCCTTCAGCGCCGCCTGGCCGGGGCCGCCGACCTCGCGCAGCACGATGTGGCGGGCGTAGCGCTCGAGTTCTTTTTCGCTCAGCATCCCATGTCTCCCTCATGGTGAAGCTCCGGACAATGCGTGCGCATCGCCTGGAGAACCATGAAGCCCCGTGGCCCATCTCGCAAGACGCGGCTGACGCCGCTCCTCAAGGATGAGGGTTTATCTGAACCGGCGTCCGGTTGTTGCCTACCAAGCAGATGTGCATAATCGGCGACAGCTGCAATCCCGGGATTTTTCATGAGAGCGGTGCTTTCGGCAACATTATTGGTCGTGGCCATGGGCGGCTCCGCCGCGGCCCAGATGCAGGCACCGACGACCGCGGGCAGCAAGCCGAAGCCGGTGACGACCACCACGGTCCGTCCTCCGGGGGTGCAGACCCCGGCCGACACCGCCAATGCCATGGCGCAGACCGAGCGGCTGGCGCTGCAATCGGACCTGGCCTGGGCTGGCGAATACAACGGCGCGATCACAGGCGAGGTCTCCGAGCGCATGGTCAACGCCATCAAGGAATTCCAGAAGAGCCGCGGCGCGAGGCAAACCGGCGTGCTCAACCCGCAGGAGCGCGGCATTCTGGCCGATACCGCAAAACGTCGGCAGGAGAATGCCGGCTGGAAGATCATCACCGATCCCGGCACCGGCGCGCGGCTCGGCATCCCCACAAAGCTGGTGCCGCAGCAGACCAGCGACGCCAGCGGCGCCAAATGGACCTCGCCGACCGGCACCGTCCAGATCGTGCTGGCACGGCGCAAGGAGCCAAGCCCTGCCACCGCGAAACTCGCCGAGCAGGAGAAAAAGCAGCCCGTGGGCCGCAAGGTCGAATACAGCGTAGTGAAGCCGGACTTTTTCGTCCTCTCGGGCCTGCAAGGCCTGAAGAAGTTCTACGTGCGCGGCACGTTCAAGGGCGACGAGATCCGCATCATGACAATCCTGTACGACCAGGCGTTGGAGAACACGCTCGATTCGGTCGTCATCGCGATGTCGAGCGCCTTCACGCCATTCCCGGCCGGACCGCAGGCCGGCCCTCCGCCGCGCAAGACGGTGGAATATGGTACCGGCATCGTCGTGGCCGAAGACGGCAGCATCGTCACCGACCGTC
>DASWVJ010000348.1:0-9197 GCA_036406295.1 Bradyrhizobium sp. | reverse complement strand
AATGCCGGCCTCGCTTGGCGGCAGTTGCGATTTCACCTCGTCCGATTGGGCCGGCATCAAGTTCATCGGCGGCGCGCCGATGAAAGAGGCGACGAAGGTAGTCGCCGGTTTCTGGTAGATGTCCAGGGGATTGCCGATCTGCTCGACGAGGCCGGCATTCATCACAACGAGAATGTCGGCGAGCGTCATCGCCTCGAGCTGGTCGTGGGTGACGTAGATCGAGGTGGTGCTCAGCCTGCGCTGCAGCTTTCTGATTTCGACGCGCATGGCGATGCGCAGCTTGGCGTCGAGATTGGAGAGCGGCTCGTCGAACAGGAAGGCCTTGGGTTGGCGCACGATGGCGCGGCCCATGGCGACGCGCTGGCGCTGGCCGCCGGAGAGCTGCCGCGGCTTGCGCTCCAGCATGGTGGAGAGTTCGAGGATGCGCGCGGCTTCGCTCACGCGCATCTTGATCTCGGCTTCCGCCATGCCTCGGTTGCGCAGGCCATAGGCCATGTTGTTGTAGACGCTCATGTGCGGATACAGCGCGTAGTTCTGGAACACCATCGCGATGTCGCGGTCGGCCGGCTCGACCTCGTTGACGACGCGGCCGCCGATGTCGATTTCGCCGTCCGTAATGGTCTCCAGCCCCGCGACCATGCGCAGCAGCGTGGACTTGCCGCAGCCGGAGGGACCGACCAGCACGCAGAACTGGCCGTCGCCGACCTCGAAATCGATGCCCTTGATGGCCTCGAAACCGCCGGGATAGGTCTTGCGGACATTCCGCAGGATTACGTTGGCCATTTCACTTTTCCGTCTGGACCAGGCCGCGCACGAACAGCCGCTGCATGAAGATCACGACTGCGACCGGTGGCAGCATGGCGAGCACCGCGGTTGCCATCGCCAGCTGCCATTCGGCGAGCTCGTCCTGCGTTACCAGCATCTTCTTGATGCCGATCACGATGGTTTGCATCGAATCCTTCGTGGTGATGAGCAGCGGCCAGAGATATTGATTCCAGCCGTAGATGAACTGGATCACGAACAGCGCCGCTATGGTCGTGACCGACAGCGGCAGCAGCGTGTCCCAGAAAAACCGGAACGGGCCGGCGCCGTCGATGCGTGAGGCTTCCAGGAGTTCATCCGGCACGGTCATGAAGAACTGGCGGAACAGCAGCGTGCCGGTGGCCGATGCAATCAGCGGCAGGATCAGTCCGGCATAGGTGTCGAGCATCTTGAGGTCCGCGACCACCTTGTAGGTCGGGTAGATGCGCACCTCGACCGGCAGCATCAGCGTGATGAAGATGATCCAGAACGCGGTCTTGCGGAAAGGAAAGCGGAAATAGACCACCGCATAGGCCGACAGGATCGAGATGAATATCTTGCCGAGTGCAATGCCGATCGCCGAGACGAAGGAGTTGATCAGCATGTTGGCGACCGGCTCGCGGCTGGTGCGCGAACCGCCGACGAAGACGGCGCGGTAGTAGTTATCCAGCGTTTGCGTGCCGGGCGTTGCCGGCATGTGGCCGCCGACCACGGTCGCCGCGTCATGGGTCGAGGCGACGAACGCCAGCCAGACCGGAAAGGCGACGATGAGGATGCCGAGAGTGAGAATGGCGTAGGCGATAAAATCGCTGAGCGGGCGGTGCTCGACCATCAGTACTGCACCTTGCGTTCGACGTAGCGGAACTGGATCGCGGTCAGCGCGATCACGATGATCATCAGGATGACGGATTGCGCGGCCGAGCCGCCGAGATCGCCGCCGAGCCGGCCGTCGGCATAGACCTTGTAGACCAGTGTGGTGGTGGCCCCCGCGGGGCCGCCGCCGGTGACGGCGTCGATGATGCCGAACGTGTCGAAGAAGACGTAGACGACATTGACTACCAGCAGGAAGAAGGTGGTCGGTGACAGCAGCGGGAAGACGATGGTCCAGAAGCGGCGCATCGGGCGAGCGCCGTCGATGGCGCCGGCCTCGATCACGCTCCTCGGGATCGATTGCAGGCCGGCCAGAAAGAACAGGAAATTGTAGGAGATCTGCTTCCACACCGCGGCCATCACCACCAGGGCCATGGCATGATTGCCGTTGAGCAGGGGATTCCAGTCGACGCCCATGCCGCGCACCGGGCGCGAGAGCATTCCGAGCGAAGGCTGGAACATGAAGAACCAGAGCACGCCGGCAACTGCCGGCGCAACCGCATAGGGCCAGATCATCAGCGTCTTGTAGGGGCCGGCGGCCTTCAGGTTCTTGTCGGCTTGCGTCGCGAACAACAGCGCGATCGAAAGCGAGAGGCCCGCGACCAGGGTCGAGAAGACCACGGTCACCATCATCGCCTTGTAGTATTCAGGCTGGGCAAACAGCGCCTGATAGTTCTCCAGACCGACGAATTCGGAAACCAGGCCGAACGCATCCTCGCGCAGGAAGGACTGCCAGACCGCCTGGCTCGCCGGCCAGTAGAAGAAGACGATGGTGATGATGAGCTGCGGCAGCAGCAGCAGATAGGGCAGCAGACGGTTGTTGAAGACGGTGGATTTTTCCATTCACACTCGCTCGTCGTTGCGAGGAGCCAACGGGTCGCGCGTTCGCGCGCCCGATGACGGGCTCCGCGACGAAGCAATCCATTGCCACCGGTTACGCGGTACTATGGATTGCTTCCTCGCTCGTAATGACGGGCTCCCCCAGTTCGGTCCGTCCTATTTTGCAGTCTTCTCGAAGGTGCGCAACATGGCGTTGCCGCGGGCGACCGCCGCATCGAGCGCTTCCTTGGCCGACTTCTTGCCGTCCAGCGCCGCTTCGATCTCCTCGGCCCAGACGTCGCGCATCTGTACCATGTTGCCGAAGCGCAGGCCGCGCGAGTTCTCGGTTGGCTCCTTGTTGGTGAGCTCCTTCAGCGGCGTCTGCAAAACGGGGTTCTTCTCATAGAAGCCGTCCTTGATCGACTTCTCGTAGGCCGCCTTGGTGATCGGCAAGTAGCCGGACTCCTGGTGCAGCTTGGCCTGGCGGCCAGTGTCAGACAGGAAGGTGAAGAACTTGGCGACACCCTTGTACTCTTCCGGCTTCTTGCCGCCCATCACCCACAGCGAGGCGCCGCCGATGATCGAGTTCTGCGGCGCGCCCTGCACATCCGGGTAATACGGCATCGGCGCCGAGGTGAAGTCGAACTTGGCGGTGGCCTTCGCGGTGCCGTAATAGCCCGACGAGGTCAGGAAGATCGCGCATTCGCCGGAGCCGAAGCGGGCCTCGTTGGCGCTGCCGCGCCCGCCATAGCTGTAGGTCTTGTCCTTCTGCAGGTCGACGAGGTTCTGCAGGTGTTTCACGTGCAGCGGCGAGTTGAACTTCAGCTCGGTATCGAAGCCGTCGAGGCCGTTGGCCTTGGTGCCGATCGGTACGTTGTGCCAGGCGGAGAACTGCTCGATATGCGCCCAGCTGGCCCAGGCATTGGAGAAGCCGCAGGTGTCATGGCCGGCCGCCTTCAGCTTCTTGGCGGCGGCGAAGACCTCCGGCCAGGTCTTCGGGATCTCGGTGACGCCGGCCTTCTTCAATTCATCCTTGTTGATCCACATCACCATGGAGGACGAGTTGAAGGGGAACGACAGCATCTCGCCCTTGGAGGTCGAGTAGTAGCCGGTGATGGTCGGCAGGTAGGCCTTCGGGTCGAACGGCTCGCCGGCGTCCTTCATCAGCTGATAGACCGGCTTGATGGCGCCGGTCGCGCCCATCATGGTGGCGGTTCCGACCTCGAACACCTGCATGATATGCGGCGCGTTGCCGGCGCGGAACGCGGCGCTGCCGGCGTTCATGGTGTCGGGATAGGCGCCCTTGTAGGACGGGATGACCTTGTAGTCGGACTGGCTGGCGTTGAATTCCTCGGCAAGCTTGTTGACGACGTCATTGTTGGCGCCGGTCATGGCGTGCCACCACTGGATCTCGATCACCGCATGCGCGGGCGAGGCGGCGAATGCCAGAGAGACCGCAACAGCCGCAGCCGTGCCGAATTGTCGAAGAGCCATCAAATTCCTCCCGATTGGAACCGTCACCGAATTGCTTGCGCTATCAGCCGCGGGTGACGTGCAAACGACCGTATAAGCGAGCCAATCGTAGGGGGGAAGTGAACCTTTGGGGAAGGGGAAATTAGGGATGCGGCGACTTCCGGGTCGCCCCGGCGAAGGCTGGGCCCATAACCACCGATGCTGGTTGTGTGGCACTGCACTCACAGCAGCGCGTCGATAGGCCCGCGGCGTATGGGTCCCGGCCCTTTGCCGGGACCACCCTGGTGGGCGGTTGCCTTCGTCTACCGCTTTCGTTCGGGGCCGCAGACCACGCCCTTGGCGACCAGCGCCTCGATCTCGCCCTTGGAATAGCCGAACTCGCCGAGCACCTCGGCCGAATGCTGGGAGAATTTCGGCGGGGTTCGGCGCAGGCTGGCCTTGGTCCGATCCAGCCGGATCGGCGAGGCGACGCCCTTGTACCAGTCCCTGGCGATGACATCGCCGCGGTGGATGGTGTGCGGGTTGTTCAGCGCCTGGTCGATCTTCTGCACCGGGCCTGCCGGCAGGCCTGCGGCGAGCAGGCGGTTGCAGAGCGGCTCGGCCTCGTGCTGGCGGAACACGGCGGCGAGCTCCGCACGCAACGCCTCGCGGTTGGCAATGCGGTCCTTGTTGCGGGCAAAGCGCGGATCGGTGCCGAGCTCGGGCTTGCCGATCTCTTTCGCCAGCTTGCGGAAGGTGCCGTCATTGCCGACGCCGATGAAGATGTTGTCGGTCTTGGTCGGAAAGATCGCATAAGGCACGAGGTTCGGATGCTCATTGCCGGTGAGCGACGGCGGCTTGCCGTGCATGAAATAGTTCGCCGTGTGCGGATGCATGACCGCAAGCCCGGTTTCATACAGCGTGGTTTCCAGGAACTGGCCGAGTCCGGAGCGCTGCCGCTCCGACAGCGCCATCAGGATGCCGATGCAAGCATAGAGGCCGGTGGTGATGTCCACGACCGGCACGCCGATGCGCATCGGCCCGCTCTCGGGCGAGCCCGTGGCGGCGATCATGCCGGTCATGGCCTGGATGATGGCGTCATAGCCGGGATTGCCGCCGCGCGGGCCGTCGCCGCCGAAGCCGGAGATGCGGCAGTGCACCAGCCGCGGAAATTTTTTCCGCAACACGTCGTTGCCGATGCCCCATTTGTCGAGCGTACCGGGCTTGAAATTCTCTATCAGCACATCGGCGGTCTCCAGGAGCTTCATCAGCACTTCGCGCCCGCCTTCGGAGGCGAGGTCGAGGCCGATAGAGCGCTTGTTGCGGTTGATGCCGACGAAATAGGCCGCGTCTTCTTCGTGGAAGGGAGGGCCCCAGTCGCGCACCTCGTCGCCGGCAGGCGGCTCGACCTTGATCACATCGGCGCCGTGGTCGGCGAGAATCTGCGTGCAATAGGGACCGCCGAGCACACGCGTGAGATCGATCACGCGCAGGCCCGTCATCGCGCCGGAAGTGGTTTCGGCATTCATGGAAAAACCTTCGCTAAGGTGAGAATGACCCCAGAGCTAGCGGGCTTCATCCGCGCCAGCAATGGCCCTGAGCGCGCAGCCTTATGCCCCACGCGAAAACGGCCCGCCGCGAGGTCGCGACAGGCCGCTTTGTTACGGAAAATGCGCGAGCGTCAGACGACAGTCAGGCGGACGTCGACGTTGCCGCGGGTGGCGTTGGAGTAGGGGCAAACCTGGTGGGCCTTCGCCACCAGCGCCTCGGCATCAGCCTTGGCAAGACCGGGCAGCGAAACGGCCAGATCGATGTCGAGGCCGAAGCCGCCCTCCGAGCGCGGGCCGATGCCGACCGTTGAGGTCACCGACGCATCCGCAGGCACTTTCGCGCCGCCCTGCGCTGCGACCGCCTTCATGGCGCCGATGAAGCAGGCGGCATAGCCGGCGGCGAAAAGCTGCTCGGGGTTGTTGCCGGCGCCGCCGCCACCCCCAAGCTCCTTCGGGGTCGAAAGCTTGACGTTGAACGCGCCGTCGAGCGTGGAGGCGGTGCCGTCGCGGCCGCCGGTGGCCTTGGCGCTGGTCTTGTAGAGCACTTTCACGGACATGATGGTCTCCCTTCGGGGTTGGAGCGGAGGTTACGGCAAGATGTATTGCATACAATTGAATTGTGTGCAATATAAGAAAATATCTGGTCACATTTAATTGCGCGCAATTGATTGCGGGCGCCCCGCACCCCAGAATGTCCAAACAATTCCAGTTGGCTGAGAAGGTTCTGTGATGGTCCGGAAATCAGCAGGTGATCTGCCGCTCCTGCTCGGCAACCAGCTCTGTTTCGCCGTCTATTCCACGGCGCACGCCTTCAACCGCTTCTACAAGCCGATGCTGGACCGGCTGGGTCTTACCTACCCGCAGTATCTGGTCATGCTGGTGCTGTGGGAGCAGGACGGCCTGCCGGTGAAGGAGATCGGCGAGCGGCTGTTCCTCGATTCGGGCACGCTGACCCCGTTGCTCAAGCGGCTGGAAGCGGCGGGTTTCGTGAAGCGCACGCGTTCGACCGAGGACGAGCGCCAGGTGATCGTGGCGCTGACCTCGCAGGGCGGGGCGCTCAAGGAAAAAGCGCGCAGCCTGCCGCTGTCGATCCTGGCGGCATCGGAATGTTCGGTGGCCGAGCTGGCCGCGCTGAAGAAGGAAGTAGAGTCGCTGCGCGACAAGCTGAATGCAGCGCTGGGGGAGAAGGTGGAGGCGTAGGGATCGGGCTTCCGCGCGACCGCCTTTGCTTACTTCGCTACGATAGAGCTCCCATGGCTTGCCCAGCCGTAGCTCGCGAAGCGAGTGAAGGCTGGTGGAGCCAGGCGGGATCGAACCGCCGACCTCTTGCATGCCATGCAAGCGCTCTCCCAGCTGAGCTATGGCCCCTTAACCGAACCCGCGCGCCTTGGGCGACGCGCGGGCAGAACCCTCAAACACAGTTTGGGGTTTATCTCAAGTCTCTTCGTCGTTGCTGACGTCGCCAATGATGTCGGTAACGTCCTCGTCGCCTTCCTCTTCGTCGGCGATGAAGGTCGAATCATCGTCGTCGTCGCCTTCGATGGTCTCGTCGACCTCGATGTCGTCCTCCGACTCGGGAACGATGGCCTTGACCTTGCCGGTATTCTCCTCGGCGTCGGCTTCCTCGAGCGACACCAACTCTTCCGCTTCCGCGGGCTCCGGCTTGTCGGCGGCCATGCTGGGAGCGGCCGCGCCGCGGGTGGCGCGCGGCGGCGCTACCGGCGCAATCGGCACGACCTCTCCCGTGTACGGGGAAATCACGGGACTCTTGTTCAAGTCGTAGAACTTCTTGCCCGTCGTCGGGCAAATGCGCTTGGTTCCGAGGTCGGATTTGGCCACGTGCGGATCCTGGGAATGTCTGAAAAACGGAGCTTCACTTGGCTAGTTGAGGGGCCGCTGTCAATAGCGCTTGCGGGCAAATCTGGGCCGCGTGACGCGGTCTGGCGCATGTGTTACTGGCCCGCGAGAAAGGACGCAAACTTGACCCATTCCGGCCCCGCGACCCCCCTCCAAGCCAGCGCCAGCGGCCCCCTTGCAGGCCCGGTGCGCGTGCCCGGGGACAAGTCAATCTCGCATCGGGCTCTGATTCTGGGCGCGCTGGCGGTGGGGGAAACCCGGGTTTCGGGCCTGTTGGAGGGCGAGGACGTCCTCAACACCGCCAAATCCATGCGGGCGCTGGGGGCCAAGGTGGAACGGACCGGCCCGTTTGCCTGGAAGGTGAATGGCGTCGGCGTTGGCGGCTTTGCGGAACCGGCGGCGCCCCTCGATTTTGGCAATTCCGGCACCGGCTGCCGCCTGGTGATGGGCGCGGTCGCGGGCTGTCCGGTGACGGCGGTGTTCGACGGCGACGCCTCGCTGCGCTCCAGGCCGATGCGGCGCATCCTCGATCCCCTGGAATTGATGGGCGCCAAGGCGGGCGAGAGCCGCGAGGGCGGCCGCCTGCCGCTAACCCTGCACGGTGCGCGCGATCCGGTGCCGATCACCTACCGCACGCCGGTGGCTTCCGCCCAGATCAAGTCGGCGGTGCTGCTCGCAGGCCTCGCCGCGCCCGGCGTCACCACCGTGATCGAGAGCGAGGCGAGCCGCGATCACACCGAACTGATGCTGAAGCATTTTGGCGCGGACATCGTATCGGTGAAGGAAGGCACCCACGGCCGGAAGATCTCCCTGACCGGCGAGCCGGAGCTGCATGGCGCCGAGGTGATCGTGCCTGCCGACCCCTCGTCGGCCGCGTTCCCGATCGTGGCGGCGCTGATCGTGCCCGGCTCGGACATCGTGCTCTCGGATGTCATGACCAATCCGCTGCGCACCGGCCTGTTCACGACACTGCGCGAGATGGGCGCCTCCATCGAGGAGAGCGAGGTGCGGGGCGACGCCGGCGAGCCGATGGCGCGCTTGCGCGTGCGTGCATCAAGACTGCGCGGCGTCGAGGTGCCGCCGGAGCGGGCGCCCTCGATGATCGACGAATATCTGGTGCTGGCGGTGGCCGCCGCATTCGCCGAAGGCACCACGGTCATGCGCGGCCTGCAGGAGCTGCGCGTCAAGGAGTCCGATCGGCTCGCCGCAACCGCCGACATGCTGCGCGTCAATGGGGTCAGGACCGAGATTTCCGGTGACGATTTGATCGTCGAGGGCCGCGGCCATGTGCCCGGTGGCGGCCTCGTCGCCACCCACATGGATCATCGCATCGCGATGTCGGCGCTGGTGATGGGCTGCGCCGCCGACAAGCCGGTGAGGGTCGACGACACCGCCTTCATCGCCACCTCCTTCCCCGACTTCATCCCGATGATGCGCACGCTGGGGACGGAGTTTTCGTGAGGCAGGGGCGTACGCGCGGCGCGTTTTGATGGTGCTAGCCCCAAGTCTCGGCGATCGCCATGTGTGCCCGGCACGCACCGGCCGGGTCCCACGAAAATTCGGCAAAGACGCCGCTATTCGGGCACGCGAAATAACGGCCTTGACCGTCGTGGCCGCTCTGTCGCACATGGCTCGCATGATTATCGCCATCGACGGACCCGCCGCCTCGGGAAAGGGCACGCTGGGCAAGCGCCTCGCGCATCATTACGGCTACCGCCACCTCGACACCGGCGTGATCTATCGCGCGGTGGCCTGGGCGTTGATGCAGGCTGGCGCCGATCCCGGCGATGAACTGCTGGCGGTCGCCGCGGCGCTGGAGCTCGATCCCGAGAAATTCGGCAATCCGGT
>DASWVJ010000347.1:0-2914 GCA_036406295.1 Bradyrhizobium sp. | reverse complement strand
GGCGCATCGAGGCGCACGGCGGCCAGCATGAAGTCGCGCGCCAGCCTCGCGGCGGCAAGTTCGGTGTCCATGCGGCCGGCAAGCCGGATCGCGTGCTGATCCGGCTTTTTGCGTTTCGCTGTGCGCAGTGCGATGTCGCGCGCGCCTTCGGCGATGCCGAGATAGACGGAGTAGACCAGCGGAAGCGCGATCGTCCCGATGACCTGGAACGCCGGATGCCATTCGCCGGCCGGGCGCTTCAGCGAGACGGCAGCTTCCGGCACGATGTGGCCATCGATCACGATGTCGTTGGAGCCGGTGCCGCGCATGCCGAGCACGCGCCAGTTGTCGAGCACCTTCACATGCGTCGAGTTCATCGGCACGGCGAAATGCAGAACGATCGGTGGCTCGCCGTCGGTCTCCAGGATCGCGCCGGTCATCAAGAGATCGCCGGCCGGCGAACCCGACGAAAACACCTTCCGCGCGGTGATGCGATAGCCGCCGTCGACCTTCTCGGCCCTGCCAGAACCGCCAATCCAGTCGGAGCCACCACTTGAGACCAGGATGATGCGCTCGGCCGCGATGCGCCTGAGCAGCGGTTCGACCACCGCGGCTTTCTGCACCCGCCACCGCCAGGCGGGAATCGCGACCTGGTGGGTGTGCATGGCGAACGCCAGCGCCGTGGAGCCGCAATGATAGGCCAGCGTCCGCAGCATCTCGGCGAGCTCGTCGACACCGGCGCCGCCGCCGCCGAGTTCGGCCGGCACGCCGGCTTCGACGAGACCTGAGGATTTCAGCGAGGCATAGTTGTCAGCGACAAACTTGTCTTCGTCAGTCGTCGTGTCGGCGCGTTCAGCAAAGAGTGGCCCGAGTTCGCGAGCGATGTCGACAATGCCGCGCGATTGCGGTGCATCGAAGCTGCGTGCTGCGTTGCTGCTCATGACGCTCCTCCTCGAATGAGATGGCTTTGGAGCAAGGCTAGCCTCTTGCCCCAAAGCCCTCCAGTTCAGGAACTGTACTGGCACGGCGGCCCGGCCGGGCGTGTGAGCCACTTCACTGCAATTGCGGGATTTTTCGTCTTCCCTTGGCGGCACGGCGAGCGTTTCGCTATAATTTCTGTACTGCCACTTCGCGTGCATAGGGAGACCTCAGGTGCCCGACTCGAGCCTGCGTGGAAGCTACGGGCAGTTTTGTCCGGTCGCGATGGCGGCCGAAATCCTCTGCACCCGCTGGACGGTTCTGGTGCTGCGCGAACTCTTGTGCGGCACCACGCGCTTCAACGATTTGCGGCGCGGCGTGCCGCGCATGTCACCTTCGCTGCTGTCCAAACGGTTGAAGGAGTTGGAAGACGCCGGCATCATCATGGCGGTGCCGACCGGCCATCCCGGTGTGATGGACTATCGCCCGACTGAGGCCGGCGAGAGCCTGCGCAGTGTGATCATGTCACTCGGCTTCTGGGGCCAGCATTGGATCGAGCCCTCACTCTCGCTGAAGCACCTCGATCCCGCGCTTCTGATGTGGGATATGCGGCGTAACTTGAGGCCGGACCTGCTGCCGGCGCGCCGCTGCACCATCAATTTCACCTATCCGGAACTGCGCGCCGGGCGAAAATCCTGGTGGATCGTGGTCGATGGCGCGACGGTCGATATCTGCCTCACCGATCCCGGCTACGATGTCGACCTCTATGTGAGCGGCCCGCTGCGAACGATGACGGCCGTGTGGATGGGCATGGCCAAGCTCAGCAGCGAGATCGAGGCGGGCCGCATCCACGTAACCGGCGATAAGGCGATCGCCAGATCGATCCAGCAATGGCTGGGCCTGAGCGTATTCGCCCAAGGCCAGCGCGTGGCGGGCGAGTGACGCTGCTGGAGTGCGCCGTCCGCGGGCGCGCGCTTCGGAACAGTAAATTGATTTGAGCGTTTGCACGCGCAGCGCCGTTGTCCCGGGAAGTTGCTGGAAATCATCGGAGAGTTGGATGGCCCAACACAAACCTTGCCCGTGGTGGGCAGGCTACCTGCTTGCAAGCCCCATCCGGAAGCTGTGGCAAGATCCTGCTGCGATCCTCAAGCCCCATGTTCGAGGCGGGATGACGGTACTCGAGCCTGGCCCAGGCATGGGCTTCTTTACTCTGGAAATAGCAAGGCTGGTTGGGCCTTCTGGCCGTGTTGTGGCTGTGGACCTGCAGCCTCGGATGATCGAAGGGTTGAAACGCCGCGCCCGCAAAGCCGGTTTGTCGGACAGGATCGATGCCCGCGCGGTTAGCCCTGCATCCATGCAACTTGCCGACCTGGATGCAATTGTCGATTTTGTGTTTGCGTTTGCTGTCGTGCACGAATTTCCGTCCGCGGCGTCCTTCTTCTCGGAGGCTTCCCGGGCCATGAAGCCGGGCGCCGACTTGTTGCTGGCCGAACCTGCCGGCCACGTCAGTGAGGCGGAATTTGCAGAGCAGATCGAAGCCGCCGCCGATAGTGGCCTGAAGGTCCTCGCTCGGCCGTCAATCGCCCGTTGCATTGCGGCTCTCTTGCGGAAAACGTAGTCACTTCACGCGTTCGATCAGCTCCATCGCGCCGTGCGGCGCGCGCACCTTGCCCTCGTGGATGACATAGGCGAACACGTCGCGCGGCATCTTCTTGGGCTTGGCCGGGTCGACCTTCGGCAGGTCGTCCGGCTCGCCGCCGGACGCCCAGGCCTGGAAGCGCTCGGCCCAGGCATCGAGCTGCTTTGGCGGATAGCAGGTCTTGATCTCGTCGTTGCCTTTCTGCAGCCGCGCGTAGACGAAGTCGCTGACGACGTCGGCAATCGCCGGATACTTGCCGTGCTCGGCAAACACGACCGGTGTCTCGAATTGCCTGAGCAGTGCGATGAACTCGGGCACGCAAAAACTGTCGTGCCGGACTTCCACGACATGGCGCAGCGCGCGGCCGTCGAGCTTGCG
>DASWVJ010000346.1:0-10000 GCA_036406295.1 Bradyrhizobium sp. | reverse complement strand
TTCCTCCAGCGCAGACGCCTCTTCCGCGCGCCTGGCGCGGGCTTCGCTCTCGGAAGGCATGGTCTGGGGCGGCGATAGCTGGGAAGACATTGGGCTTGGCTACTCCAGAGGCGGCCCGGTTGGTGTGGAGTGTGCAAGTTTCTTGCCGCAGTGCAAGATGAAGATGTAGGTGCACCGTTTGCCACGTCCAAGATCGTCATACCCCGCGCAGGCGGGGTATCCAGTACGCCGCGGCCCGTCGGTTTCATCACTGGCGTCGCTGGAATACTGGGTCGCCCGGTCAAGCCGGGCGATGACAGCGGAACAAGCGTCCGCATTCCCCGCGGCGCGTTTTCGCCCGGGTTGTGCAATCTCGTTGGCCCTCTCCTTGAAGGGCGCAGGGAATGCCGGGTGCACGCTGCACCCGCGGTCCCGTGTGCCAGAATGCGCAAAGAAAGCGCACACGAGCATACAGGTTCAGCGGAGGCATTCCGGCATCCCCTGCGCAATGGTGTTACGGCTTATACGCGCTCTCCCCGGTGAGCGGCGTTTCTTGCCACCGTCATCGGCGCGATACCTCGCTGCCCGACTTGACACCACGGTCGCGGCGCCAGGACCACACGACTTCGCCGTCCGCTGCTGCGTTTTCGTCCGGCGTGAATGAACCCACCTGACGCCGCAGCGGCCATCGCATCCCATGCCCAACGTATCGTGACGATCGCGAAACGTCCCTCATGTGGGCTCGGGACAATCGACAGATAGTTCCGATTTACGGAATTTGTCAAGCACTGTTTCCGATTATTGGAATCAGCCGGCATAACCGCCCGCGCCCGTACGACCCCGCCCACCCCCCGCGCTGAGAACGCGCGCGAATTCGGCTTCTTGCCAGCAGGAACGATCTGCCTTGTCGAGGGTTGGGCGGCTGTCCACCGCGAGGCCGCGTCATGGCAATCATCAGACCCAGCAAGCGCGACATGCTTCGGCTCGGAGGCGCTTTCGCCGCAGGAATGGCAGCGCCTGCCCTGCTCGCCGGCACCTCGCGCGCGCAAGAGAACAAAGGCGCCAGCGAGAAGGGCAAGGATCCGGCCACCGGAAACAGGGAAGAGGTAAGTCCCCCGGAGGACCTGATGCGCGAGCATGGCGTGCTGGACCGCGTGCTCCTGCTTTACGAAGCAGGCCTGCGCAAGTTTGCCCGCAGCGAAGACTTCGATCCCGGCCTGATCACGCAGTCGGCGGAAGTCATCCGCGACTTCATCAACAACTACCACGAGAAGTCCGAGGAAACCCACGTCTTCCCCCGGTTCAAGAAGGCCGGCCAGATGACCGATCTGGTCGACGTCCTGCTGCGCCAGCACGAGGCGGGACGAAATCTGACGCAGACGATCATCCGCCTTGCGCCGGCGGCCCGCAACAACGGCGACCGACGACGGGAGCTGATTTCTTCCATGCAGTCCTTCATTACCATGTACCGGCCGCATGCGGCGCGCGAGGACACCGATCTCTTTCCGAAATTGCAGAAGCTGGTTTCCCCGCATGAATACGATGCGCTGGCCGAGACGTTCGAAAAGGAGGAGCACCGGCTCTTCGGCGAGGACGGGTTTGAGAAGATGGTAACGCGCGTTGCCCAGCTCGAGCAGCGGATGGGCATCCATGATCTCAAGCAATTCACCCCGCACTAACCTGACGCGAGTCGTGGCGGTAAGGCTGCCGCGCCGCCTGCGCCATGGAGAGAGGCCGCCCTCACCGCTCCCGCTTCATCCGCTTGAATTTCACGCTCTTGCCGTCCGCCTGCCTCGTCGCGACGTAGCCGCCTTCGAGGCAGGCCTCGCGCTGCGGCATCTTCTCCTGCGGGCTGCGCAGGCTGTCCCACCAGGAGGCGCGGTGGGAGGCGCGCGGCAGCGCCGCGTCGATGATTTCCTCGATCTGCTCGAAGGTCAGCACGAATTCGGGAAGCGTTTGTTTCTTCAGATAGTCCCGCAGCGCGTCGTAGTCGTTCACGTCGATCCCCGTTCTCACAGCCGCACAATTCCGCCGTTACCGTAACCCGGCGTTAACCCATTGCGGCGTCCCTGTCGCCACTTAAGGCCACCGCAACGATTCCGGGCGCAATTGCGGTATCCGGAGCAAACCATGCCATTCCAACGGCGGAAACATACGGCAAAACGGGGCTGGCGGCTGTCAGCCAAGCTGCTGATCGCCTCGTCGGTCGCCACCGTGATCGGCTTTTCCGCCATTTGCGCTTCCGTCATGCTGGACATGCGCCGCGGCGAGGAGCAGCTGGCACGGCAGATGCTGGAAAATATCGCCTCGAGCATCGAGGCCGACATCAGCCGCAACATCGAGCTTTACGACCTGTCGCTGCGGGCAGTCGCCAACAACATGGTGATGCCCGAGCTCAAGGGCCTCAGCAAGCCGATGCTGCATCTGATCCTGTTCGACCACGCCGCGACCGCCAGGCATTTCGGCGCAATCCAGGTGTTCGATCCCAAGGGACAATTGACGATCGATGCGTCGTCGCTCGATCCAAGGCCGGAGAACCGCGCCGACGAGGAATATTTTTCGATCCACCGCGACAATCCCAATCTGGGGCTGTTCATCAGCAAGCCCACGCTGCACCGTGGCGCCTATTCGATCGTGCTGAGCCGGCGCATTTCCGGCGAGGACGATGCCTTCCTCGGCGTGGTCGTCGGCGCGATCCGCTTTTCCTATTTCCACGAATTGTTCGAGCGGCTCAATCTCGACTTCGACGACAGCATCACCGTGCTGCGCCGCGACCGCACCATCATCATGCGCAAGCCGTTCGACCTCGACGTCATCGGCAAGAACCTCGCCTCCATGAACTGGAGCGCGGGCAATCTCACGCCCAGCGGATCCTATTCCGGACAGGGGCCGGTGGATTCGATCCCGCGGCTTTATGTCAGGCGGGACTCGCCGGGACCGCTCTTTGTCGTGGTCGGCAAGCCGCTCGACGCCGTGCTGCGCCTCTGGCACAACGAAGCCATGCGCGTCGGCGCGATCATGGCGATTCTGATCCTGTTCGTTCTCGGCATCACGCTATTCCTGGCGCGCGAGATCGTCCGCCGCGCCAGCGCCGAGGCCAAGCTGGAGGAACTCGCGATCACCGACGCGCTCACGGGCCTGCGCAACCGGCGCAAGTTCGACGACGAGATCGACAATGAGTGGCGGCGCGCCGCGCGGCAGAAGACGCCGCTGGCGCTGCTGATGATCGACGCCGACCATTTCAAGGCCTTCAACGACACCCATGGCCACCAGGCCGGCGACCAGGTGCTGGTGGGGATCGCGATTTGCATTTCCGATTCAGTGCGCCGCGCCGGCGATTGCGCGGCGCGCTACGGCGGCGAGGAATTCGCCGTACTGCTGCCGGGATGCGGGCCCGCCGATGCGTTCCAGATAGCAGAGGCGATTCGGCAGAAGGTCATGCAGTGGTCGGAAGGGCCCGACGTCAACACCGTCAGCATCGGCATCGCCAGCCTGACGCCGGGTCAGAACATGGAGTGGACACTGCTGCTTGCGGCCGCCGACAAGGCGCTCTATGCCGCGAAAGCCAACGGCCGCAACCAGTCGGTGCTCGCCAGCATGCCGAAGCTGTCGCTGGTGGCTTAGGCTACCTCAAAGTGTCATTCCGGACGGCGCGCTCGCGCGCCGATCCGGAATCCCGATGTTGTTAGAAAAGAATCGATGCCGCTCGAGATTCCCCGATGCGCAATTGCGCATCTGAGGTTCGATGCTTCGCATCGCCCCGGAATGACGAAGACAGCGCGCCGCGCTGCCTTCGTCACTTCTCCAAATACCTCTTCATTTCCTCGCGCAGGCCATCGCGCAGATCGGGACGCGCCATGCCGAAGGCGATGTTGGCACGCAGAAAGCCCGACTTGGAGCCGCAGTCGTGGCGCTCGCCCTCGAACTCCACGCCGTAGAATCTCTGCGTCTTCGAAAGCCCGATCATGGCGTCGGTGAGCTGGATCTCGCCGCCGGCGCCGCGCTCCTGCGTCTGCAGGATATTGAAGATTTCCGGCTGCAGAATATAGCGGCCGGTGATCGATAGGTTGGATTTCGCCGTACCCTGCGGCGGCTTCTCCACCATGCCGTCGATTTCGAAAATCCGCCCCTCGCGCTTGCCGACGCCGCAGATGCCGTATTGATGAGTGAGTTCGTCGGGCACAGCCTCGACCGCGATCAGATTGGACCTGGCGTCGAGGCTGCCGGCGGCCTCGATCATCTGCTTCAGGCAGCCCGGCGTGTGCAGCACCAGTTCATCCGGCAGCACCACCGCAAAAGGCTCATTGCCGACGATGTCGCGCGCGCACCACACGGCATGCCCGAGCCCGAGCGGCGCCTGCTGGCGCGTAAAACTCATGGCGCCGGCTTCGGGCTGGTTTGCGGCAAGGATTTCCTGCTCGGCCTTCTTGCCGCGTGCGGCCAGCGTGGTGTCGAGCTCGAACATGCGGTCGAAATGATCTTCGATCACGCCCTTGTTGCGGCCGGTGACGAACACGAAATGTTCGATGCCCGCCTCCCTCGCCTCATCGACCACGTATTGAATGAGCGGCTTGTCGACGATGGTCAGCATTTCCTTCGGCATCGCCTTGGTGGCGGGCAGAACGCGGGTGCCGAGGCCGGCGACCGGGAAGACGGCTTTGCGAATGTTCATGGGGATTTGATAAGGCCTTGAGAGAGAGCGGGAAGGTGTTCCAATGGCACTGTCGTAGCCGGTTTGCAGCCGGGAACAAAGGCGGATGTGTGGTGCGACGAAAAGGCGGCAAGCCGGTCCGGCCTTTGTTAAACTATTGGAAACCGGGGCGGGTCCTTTTGAAATCGGGATATTTGAACGGATGGGTCAGGGAATTCAGGCAATGAAGCGGCGGACAGCTCCATCGATGATCGCAGGCGCAGGCGCTTTCGTGCTTGCTTGCGCCCTGCTGCCACCGGTCCCGGCCATGGCCCAGTCCCCGGGTGATGGGGTTTCCAACTTCCTCAACAATCTGTTCTCTGCGAAGCAAGGCGACAACGCCGCGCCGCCGCCACAGGCCGCAACCGGCACAAACGGTCCGCTGCCCTGGAGCGGCGAGGACGGCGCCTCCGGCCATCCATTGATGACAGCGAGCGCGATCCGCGAGGCGGCGGCGAATTTCGACAACTGCGTTGCCGGCATGTGGCCCGATGCGGCGCGCCGCGGCATTTCGCAGGAGAGCTTTCGGCGCTTTACCGCGGGGCTGCAGCCCGATCTGCGCATTATGGACTTGATGGATTCGCAGCCTGAATTCACCAAGGCGGTCTGGGAATATCTCGACATCCTCGTCAACGACAATCGTCTGGCCAAGGGCCGCGAGATACTCGCCAAGTACAAGGCGGAATTCGACGCAGTGGAAAAAGCCTATGGCGTCGACCGCTACATTATCGCTTCGATCTGGGGCATCGAGTCGAACTACTCGACGCAGATCGGCGACCGCAGCGTGCTGCAGTCCACCGCGACGCTCGCCTGCATCGGCCGCCGCCAGAAGTATTTCAAGGACGAGTTTCTCGTTGCACTGGAAATCCTGCATCGCGGCGATCTCAAGCCCGAGCAGCTGCGCGGCTCCTGGGCCGGCGCGTTCGGGCCGACACAGTTCATGCCGACCGCGTTCAAGCGCTACGCGGTCGATGCCGACGGCGACGGCCGCCGCGACGTCGTCGACAATCCCTATGATTTGATCGCCTCCACCGCCAACAATCTGAAGAAGGACGGCTGGCAGAGCAGCGCAACCTGGGGCTACGAGGTCGTCATCCCCAAGGGTTTCAATTTCATGCTGGCGGATCGCGCCAAGGCGATGTCGCTGTCGCAATGGGTTCAGCAAGGCGTCAGGCGCGCCAACGGCAAGCCGTTCCCGAACGCGGCCGACAAGGCCTATCTGCTGGCGCCGGCCGGCGCCGAGGGACCGGGCTTCCTGATGCTGCAGAACTTTCGCGTGATCATGAAATACAACCCGGCGGAGGCCTATGCGCTTGCGATCGGCCATTTTGCCGACCGCTTACGCGGCGGGCAGCCCTTTGTGCAGCCCTGGCCGCGGCAGGAGCGGGTGCTGTCGCGCACCGAACGGCTGGAATTGCAGCAGTTGCTGGCGCAGCGCGGCTTCTACAAGGGCATGCCGGACGGCCAGTTCGGCGGCCAGACCAGGGAGGCGCTGCGCGCCTTCCAGGTCTCGGCGGGGCTGCCGGCGGACGGATTCGCCACGGCTGAAGTGCTGGAACGGCTCCGCGGGCGTTAGAACAGCCGGGATGGGCTTGATTCGTGCTTTGATGCGTTTTCTTCACGCGAGCCGGTTTCCACTTCGCTCGGAAACGCTACGAAGTAACCTTCAAAAACAATGATTTGGCCCTGCCCTTGACGGGCGGGTTCCGCACCCGGTTTATGGGGGAAAATCCGCCCGCTTGCGGCCTCTTTCCGCTATTATA
The DNA here is from genome assembly GCA_036406295.1 of Bradyrhizobium sp. Taxonomy (GTDB): domain Bacteria; phylum Pseudomonadota; class Alphaproteobacteria; order Rhizobiales; family Xanthobacteraceae; genus Bradyrhizobium. The sequence continues at coordinate 3,568 of DASWVJ010000346.1, read as the reverse complement.
TTTGTTATCTGAAGATTGCCATTGCGACCGAGCCGGATGCGAAAGCCGAAACCATTTTACCGCGTGTTGACCGAGAGCGGCCCGCTGGCCGTGCTCGCGGTCGCCATCGCGCTCCTGGTCGGCATCGCGGGACCGGCGTCGGCGCAGTTCTTCAATTTCGGCGGCTGGTCACGCCCGGCGCCGCCGCGTCAGGGCGGCGGTGGCGGCTGGTTCGGCGGCGATTTCTTCGCGCCCTTCCAGCAACAGCCGCAGCAGCCCAAGCGCATGCAGGATTTCTCCAGGGCCCCGGCGCCTGAAAAGCGCGATCCCAATCTCGTCCCCGAACGCCATGTGCTGGTGCTCGGCGACGGCATGGCCGACTGGCTGGCCTACGGCCTGGAAGAAGCCTACACCGAGCGCCCCGACATGGGCGTGATCCGCAAGAACCGCGCAACCAGCGGCCTCATCAAGTATCAGCCGCGCGGCGAGCCCGCGGACTGGACGGCGGCCGCCAAGCAGATTCTCGCGACTGAGAAGCCGGACGCCATCGTCGTCATGCTCGGCCTCAACGACCGCGCCGCCATCCGCGAGCCGGTCACCGAGAAATCCGACAAGCCCGCCGACAAGAACAAGAAGGACGCCCGCAAGCCAGCGGATGCGAAGCAGGCAGCCAAGCCCGATGCCAAGTCCGAGGCCAAGCCTGATGCGGCGGCAAAGCCGGATGCGGCCAAGCCGGATGCGGCCGCCAAGTCCGACGACAAGCCGCCCGATGACGAGGTCGACAATGCCGAGGCGCCGCCGGCCGCCGCGCCGGAAAAGACCACGCGCTCGGCCAACGGCCTTTACGAATTCCGTGACGAGCGCTGGGTCGAGCTTTATGCGAAGAAGATCGAGGAACTGATCGCGGTCCTCAAGGCGAAGGGCGTGCCCGTGCTGTGGGTCGGGCTACCGGCGATCCGCGGCCCCAAGGGCATTTCCGACATGCTGTTCCTCAATGCGCTGTACCGCGACGGCGCCGGCAAATCGGGCATCACCTATGTCGACATCTGGGACGGCTTCGTCGACGAGTCCGGCCGCTTCCTGATGAAGGGCCCCGACTTCGAAGGCCAGCCCCGCACGCTGCGTTCCTATGACGGCGTCTATTTCACCAAGCCCGGCGCGCGCAAGCTCGCCCATTATGTCGACCGCGAGATCTCTCGCCTGCTTGCGGGCCGCTCCGGCCCGATCGCGCTGCCGAGCGAGCCGGCGACGCCCGATCTCAATGCCGTGCCCGGCCAGCCCGCGCCACGCCCAATGGCAGGACCGATCATCCCGCTGGTGGCGGCTTCCATCGGCACCGATCAGTTGCTCGGCGGCCCCGGCTCTCGGCCGGCGCCGGTCGATGCGCTGGCGGCGCGCACGCTGGTGAAGGGCGAGGCGCTGGCGCCGCCCGCGGGCCGCGCTGACGATTTCGCCTGGCCGCGCCGCGAGGTCGGCCGCGAACAGGCCAAGGGCGATACGCCGGTCGCAAACGTCGCGCCGGATGGCACTGCCGCGGCGCCCGCGCAACGGCAGCATCAGTCGCGCACCCAGCCGAGTCAGACTCAGCCGGGACAGACTCAGCCAAGTCAGCCGGGCCAGCCTGTACAGGTGCAGCAGCCGCAACAGAAGCAGCAGCCGAAGCCGGCGCAAAATGCCGCGCCGTCGCTGCGCGATTTCTTCGGCTTCGGTATCAATACGCCCGCACCGCGCCAGACCGCGCCGCCGCCCGGCCGTTCGCCGACCACCAACAACGGCGGACCGCGCCCGCCGGCGAATGTCGGCCCATCGGCTGCGGTGCCGCCAGCCTATCCCACGCGCTAGCTAAAGAATCAGCCCGCCGTCGACGATGATGGTCTGGCCGATGATGTAGGACGACAGCGGCGAGGCGAGGAACAGCGCGACGCCGGCCATGTCCTGCGGCGTGCCGAGACGCTTGAGCGGAATGCGTTCGAGTGCACCTTGCAGCCGCTTCGGATTTGCGGTCGTCACCCTGGTCATCTTGGTATCGACCAGCCCGGGGGCGATGCCGTTGACGCGGATGCCGTCCTCCGCCCAGGCTTCGCCCAGCGTGCGGGTCAGGCCCATCGCGCCGGTCTTCGAGGCATTGTAGGACGGATTGCCCATGGTGGAATGATAGGCAGCCGTCGAGCTGACAATGATCAGCGAGCCCTTGGCCGCAGCGAGCATGTCGTGGAATTTTGTCGCGCAGGCCATCAGGCTCATCAGGTTGACCTCCATCACCTTGCGAAAGCCTTCCATCTGGAATTCGCCGCGCCGGTAGATCACCGCGCCCTGCGCCAGCACGAGGATGTCGAGCCTGTCGAACGATGGGGTGAACTTCTCGATCGCCGAGGGATCGCTGACGTCGAGCTGCTGATAGTGCAGGCCTTCGAGATGCGAGCCATCGTCAGGCGAATAGTCCGAGGCGCTGGCGCGGGTGCCGCAGACATGAACACGCGCGCCCCTGGTGCGAAAGGCCTGCGCGATGCCATTGCCGATGCCGCTGGAGCCGCCGATCACCAGCACCTGCCTGCCGCTGAAATCGAGCTCGTTCATCGCTGCGCTCCCCGTGTTTTCTTGCTTGTTTGACCTGTCTGCGGATCGGTGCCAGCCTTGTCAACCTGCGCCATCAACCATTTTCCGTCTCGCGAGCATTCCATGGCCGAAGTGAAAAAGCTGTCCCGCTCGGTGAAAGGCCTGACCGTCCTCGTCACCGGCGCGGCAAGCGGCATGGGCCGCGCCACCGCGCATGCCTTTGCCGATGAAGGCGCCAATGTCGCGGTCACCGATCTCACCGCCGAGGGCACGCGCGCGGTAGCCGAGGCGATCAACGCCGCGGGCGGCAAGGCAAAAGCATGGGTGCTCGACGTTGCCGATCCCAAGGCGATCGTGTCCGTCGTCGACGACGTCGCCGCGCATTTCGGCTCGCTCGACATCATCGTCAACAATGCCGGCCTGTCGCTGCGCACCGCCATCGACGCGGAGAATTACGAAGAGGCCTGGGCCAAGGCGCTGGCGGTGATGCTGACGGCGCATCCGCGCATCATCCGCGCGGCGCTGCCGTACCTGCGCAAGTCGAAATGCCCGCGGATCGTCAACATCGCCTCCACCGAGGCGCTCGGTGCGACCGCGACGAACAGCCCCTATTCTGCGGCGAAGGGCGGCGTCACCAGCCTGACGCGTTCGCTCGCGGTAGAGCTGGGCCGCGAGGGCATCACCGTGAACTGCATCTGTCCGGGCCCGATCCGTTCGGCGATCACTGAACAGATTCCGGAGGAGCACAAGACGATCTACGCCAAGCGCCGCACCGCGCTCGGCCGCTACGGCGATCCCGAGGAGGTCGCCCACATGACGCTGAGCCTGTGCCTGCCCGCGGCCTCCTTCCTGACCGGCGCCGTCATTCCCGTAGACGGAGGGCTCATGGCGCGGAATGCCTGAAGCACTCCGCAAATACTGCATAGCGCGTTGAAGACGCGCGCAGCCGCGCTGATGGGACGCGCCACCTGCGTCCGGGACACGAGGCCATGCGATGCCGGCAGACCCGGGATCGTTGACATCGCGCGCTTCG
>DASWVJ010000345.1:0-4239 GCA_036406295.1 Bradyrhizobium sp. | reverse complement strand
CAATGGGCCTACGTTCCCGGCGAGACGGAAGAGGATGCAAATCACGACACGCTGTTGCAGGCGAAAACGGCCAAGGGCGAGCTCACCAAGACCGATTGGGTGGCTTTTTCCGCCCTCGGCCAAACATGAAGCAAAGTGCATGTTTTTTGATTTTAGACTAGACACGTTAAAAAACATGAACTATTGTGCATATAACCATTAACAACTCACTAGGGGTGAGACTCATGGCCGGCGAAGATCGCGTGCTCGGAGGCGGCGCGAAATACATCGACTTTCAGACCGATCCGTCGCGCTACAAGCACTGGAAGCTGGACGTCGCCGGCGACGTCGCGACCCTGACCATGGACGTCGACGAGAACGGCGGCCTGTTCGAGGGCTACCAGCTAAAGCTCAATTCCTACGATCTCGGCGTCGACATCGAGCTTGCGGACGCCGTACAGCGGCTGCGCTTCGAGCATCCCGAGGTAAAGGTCGTGCTGGTGCGTTCGGGCAAGAACCGCGTGTTCTGCGCCGGCGCCAACATCCGCATGCTCGCGGGCTCCACCCACGCCCACAAGGTCAATTTCTGCAAGTTCACCAACGAGACCCGCAACGGCATCGAGGACTCCTCGGAGAATTCCGGCCAGCGTTTCATCACGGTGGTCAATGGCACCGCGGCCGGCGGCGGCTATGAGCTCGCGCTCGCCACCGACCATATCATCCTCGCCGACGACGGCTCGGCCACGGTGGCGCTGCCCGAAGTGCCGCTGCTGGCGGTGCTGCCGGGCACCGGCGGGCTGACCCGCGTCGTCGACAAGCGCAAGGTGCGCCGCGACCACGCCGATTTCTTCTGCACCATCGAGGAAGGCATCAAGGGCAAGCGCGCCGTCGCATGGCGCCTGGTCGACGAGATCGCGCCGAACAGCAAGCTCGAAGCGAAGATCGCCGACCGCGCTCGGGAATTTTCGGCGAAATCGCCGCGCAACGGCAATGGCAAGGGCATTGAGCTTTCGCCGCTGAAGCGTACCATCGAGGACAGCGGCCTGCGCTACGGCTTCGTTGCCGTCGACATCAATCGCGAGCAGCGCATCGCCACCATCATGATATCCGCGCCCGATGCCCCGCCGCCGGCCGACATCGACGGCATGATCGCGCAAGGCGCCTCGTTCTGGCCACTGCAGGCCGCGCGCGAGCTTGATGATGCCATCCTGCATCTGCGCATCAACGAGCTCGAGATCGCCATGCTCGTCTTCAAGTCGCATGGCGAGGCGGCCAATGTGCTCGCATGCGATGCTTTCCTCGACGCCAACAAGTCGCACTGGCTGGTCAACGAGATCAGACATTACTGGAAGCGGGTGTTGAAGCGCATCGACGTCACCTCGCGCACGCTGGTGACGCTGGTCGAGCCAGGCTCCTGTTTCGTCGGCACGCTCGCCGAACTCGTGTTCGCCGCCGATCGCTCCTACATGCTGATCGGCTCGCGCCAGGGCGACAACCGTCCCGCGCCACAGATCACGCTCTCGGCCATGAATTTCGGGCCCTACCCGATGAGCCATGGCCTCACGCGCCTCGAATCCCGCTTCCAGGCCGATCCCGCCGATCTCGAGCGCGCCAGGGCCAGGATGGGTGAGGCGATCGACGGCGAGGAGGCCGAGCAACTCGGCCTCGTCACCTTCGCCCTCGATGACATCGACTGGGACGACGAGGTGCGCGTGTTCTTCGAGGAGCGCACGTCCTTCTCGCCCGACGGCCTCACCGGCATGGAAGCGAACCTGCGTTTCGTCGGCCCTGAGACCATGGAATCGAAAATTTTCGCCCGCCTCACCGCCTGGCAGAACTGGATCTTCCAGCGTCCCAATGCAGTCGGGGAGGAGGGCGCGTTGCGCCGCTACGGTACCGGCCAGAAGGCGCAGTTCGACATGACGAGGGTTTGATTTTCGTGTCCCCGGGTGCAGCGCACCGCTTCGCGCTGCACGCGGGGACAAGAGACAGGAGGAACGCCAATGAACATCATGAACGTCGATTACTCGACCAAGATTCCCAACAACGTCAATCTCACCGAAGACCGCCAGGTGCTCAAGGCGCTGGAAGGATGGCATCCCGGCTATCTCGACTGGTGGAACGACATGGGCCCGGATGGCTTCCAGGAGTCGCTGGTCTATCTGCGCACCGCCGTCAGCGTCGATCCCAAGGGCTGGGCCAAATTCGACTATGTCCGGATGCCCGAATATCGCTGGGGTGTGCTGCTTGCGCCGCAGGACCCGGATCGCAAGGTCAATTTCGGCCAGCACCTCGGCGAGAAGGCCTGGCAGGAAGTGCCCGGCGAATACCGCGCCATGCTGCGCCGCCTCGTGGTGATCCAGGGCGACACCGAGCCGGCGTCGGTGGAGCAGCAGCGCCATCTCGGCAAGACTGCGCCCTCGCTCTACGACATGCGCAACCTGTTCCAGGTCAATGTCGAGGAGGGCCGCCATCTCTGGGCGATGGTCTACCTCCTGCAGAAATATTTCGGCCGCGACGGCCGCGAGGAGGCCGACGAGTTGCTGCGCCGCCGCTCGGGCGATGCCGATAGTCCGCGCATGCTGGGGGCCTTCAACGAGAAGACGCCGGATTGGCTGTCCTTCTTCATGTTCACCTATTTCACCGACCGCGACGGCAAGATGCAGCTCGAGAGCCTTGCCCAATCGGGATTCGATCCGCTGTCGCGCACCTGCCGCTTCATGCTCACCGAAGAGGCCCATCACATGTTCGTCGGCGAGACCGGCGTCGGCCGTGTCCTGCAGCGCACCTGCGAGGCGATGAAGGCGGCCGGCATCGAGGACCCCAACGAGATCGCCAAGGTGCGCGCGCTCGGCGTCGTCGATCTGCCGACCGTCCAGAAGAAGATGAACCTGCACTACTCGCTGTCGCTCGACCTGTTCGGTTCGGAGGTCTCGACCAACGCCGCCAATTTCTACAATGCGGGTCTGAAGGGCCGCTTCCAGGAAACCAAGATCGACGACGACCATCGCCTCACCAGCGCCACCTATCCGGTGGCGAAGCTGATCGACGGCAAGATCACCATGGTGGATGAGCCGGCGCTGACGGCGCTCAACATGCGTCTGCGCGACGACTATACCGAGGACTGCGCCAAGGGCGTGGAGCGCTGGAACAAGGTGATCGAGAAGACCGGCGTCAACTTCCGGCTCGAGCTGCCGCACACCGCGTTCCACCGCCAGATCGGCGAGTTCAGGGATATCGAGGCGACGCCAAAAGGCGACATCGTCCCGGCCGCCGAATGGGCGAAGCAGCGCGACAATTATTTGCCGTCCACCGCCGATGGCGACTTCATCAATTCGCTGATGCAGCCGCAAATGGAGGCCGGCAAGTTCGCAAGCTGGATCGCCCCGCCGCGGGTCGGCATCGACAACAAGCCAGGCGACTTCGAATATGTGAAGATCGAGGACGCATAGAGCATGATCCGGAAAAGTGTGTAGCGGTTTTCCGAAAAGATCATGCTCAAATAACAAGTTTAGAGCGAGATGACGATTCGAAGAAGAGTCATCTCGCTCTAAAACCAAGGCAAGAGGCCATGAACGCGCCGGTTGGAGAGTTGCTGAAACAGCACCTGATCGATCCCGAGATATGCATTCGCTGCAATACCTGCGAAGAGACATGTCCGATCGATGCGGTGACGCATGACGGCAACAATTATGTTGTCGACGCCTCGATCTGCAATCACTGCATGGATTGCATTTCGCCGTGCCCGACCGGCTCGATCGACAATTGGCGCGTCGTGGCCAAGCCCTATACGCTCGAGGAGCAGTTCTCCTGGAGCGAGCTGCCGCCGCAACAGGAGTTGCCGTCGGTGGAATCCGGCGCCGTCGAGGCGCTGGAGAATGAGATCGACAGCCTCCTGGAGGAAGCCCGCAAGGGCCTCGGCGGCAAACCGGTGGCGCCGCATTCCGCGAGCAAGCCGACGGTCAATCTCTACAACCGCAACAAGCCGGTCAAAGCGACGGTGACAGGCAATTTCCGCCTGACCCATGCCGATGCGGACGCCGACGTGCGCCACATCATTCTCGACTTCGGTGACCAGCCGTTTCCCGTGCTGGAGGGCCAGAGCATCGGCATCGTCGTGCCCGGCTCGGACAAGGACGGCAAGCCGCACCTGATCCGGCTCTATTCGGTGGCAAGCTCGCGCGACGGCGAGAAGCCGAACGCGAACAATCTTGCGCTCACCGTCAAGCGCGAGCCGGGCGGCGTCTGCTCGAACTATCT
>DASWVJ010000344.1:0-5299 GCA_036406295.1 Bradyrhizobium sp. | reverse complement strand
CGAAGCGCTGCGCAAGGAACTGGTGGCCTGGGTGCGCAAGGACATCGGTCCGATCGCCTCCCCCGACCTGATCCAGTTCGCGCCCGGCCTGCCCAAGACACGCTCCGGCAAGATCATGCGCCGCATCCTGCGCAAGATCGCTGAGGACGAGCCATCGAGCCTCGGCGACACCTCGACGCTTGCCGATCCCGCCGTGGTCGACGACCTCGTCAAGAACCGCCAGAACAAGAAGGGCGCCTCGGCGTAAGATTCGCGACCGGCAGAAAAGCCACGGTCCACCAGGGCTCCGGATTTGTCCGGAGCCCTTTTTCATGACCGCGCCACACGCCTCACGCAGTCGTGTCCTCACTGTGTCTTTTTCGGGACAAGTGTTGTTTTGAAGTCATTTACTTTGATTGGAACATTTTCTTTGGTCTCCCCAATCGAAACGAGGTTCCCGGCCGGCGTGGAAACCGTCCGGTCAAGGGACGCGGTTAAAATTGCATTTGTGAAACCAGCGGACTGCCTCCTTCAAAGGTCCGACGGCGAATTTGCCCCTAAGGGCAACGGGGGATGGAGAGAACGATGTCGTTAAGGATTGCGGCGGCGGTGGCTGTCACCATTGGGGCAGGCATTTTGATGTCGTCGGCCGCGCAGGCGCGCGGCGAAATGGTCGGCATGCACGGCGCCGAATATTCGCCGGGCACCATCGTGGTCAAGACCAACGAGCGCCGCTTGTATCTCATTCTCGATAACGGCCGCGCCATGCGCTACCCGGTCGGCGTCGGCCGCGCCGGCAAGCAGTGGGCCGGCACCACCCGCATCGACGGCAAGTACACCAACCCGGCCTGGTCGCCGCCGCGTGAAGTCAAGCGCGACAAGCCCAGCATGCCCGATGTGATCCCCGGCGGCTCGCCGCGCAATCCGATGGGCGTCGCGGCGATGACACTGGCCGGCGGTGAATACGCCATCCATGGCACCAACGTACCGGGCTCGGTCGGCGGCTTCGTCTCCTACGGCTGTATCCGCATGCTGAACGACGACATCACCGATCTCTACCAGCGCGTTTCCGTCGGCACGACGGTTGTCGTGACGCGCTGAACCCGCTGAAAGCGTTTCAAGCAAAGGGCCGCGCGCAAGGCGCGGCTCTTTGTTTTTCATCGCGGCGCATTCGCGCACCAGCCGTCGCGGTGGCCGCCATTGTAGTGCCGTACATGGCCGGCCGCGAGCAGCGTCGCCGCAACGTTGGCGGTGCGCTTGGTGGCAACGTCGGCCACGACGCGGCCTTGATACTTGTCCGGGCCGATATTGTAGATTGCCACATCGCCCTGCCGGAGCAGATCGCGCAACGCATCGGTCGCGGCTTCGGCCAGCCGCAATTCCTCGGGACATGCCGCCTTGAGTTCCGGCGCATCGATGCCGCGCAGGCGGACGCGCGTCATTATGTCCTGGCCGGGCGCAAGATGCACCCGCGCCTCAAAAGTATCACCGTCGATGGTGCGAATGACGTCGGCTGAACGATGCCGGTCGAGGTTGCCGGCAGGCCGCCAGATCGTCTCGAATTCCTGCGACCGGCTATCATTCCAGCGCGGCAGATGCAGCCACTGCCGGATCGGCAGCAGGGACGCCGCCACGACCACGAGCACGAAAATCCACGGCAGCACTGCGGAAAGCCGCCGCCGGGGCGAGCGGGCGCGCCCGATCGGCGGCCGCCAGGAGTTCGCTCTTTCAAAGGACATCGCGGGAAGCTGGACTGAGTCGGCTCACCCGACAAGAGTCGATCCGGCTTCAGAAATCCGAGGCAATGCCCTTGTTCTCCCAGTCGCCGTAGCGCGTCGGCTCCGGCCCCTTGGGACCCTGATATTCCTTTTCCGTCGGCTTGGCGTTGGCGGCAGCCTGCCGGCGCCTTTCTTCGGCCTCGGCAAGCGCCCGCTGTGCCGCAGCGGCCAGCGGCCTGCGTTCGGTAGCGGGCTTTGCGGGATCATTGGTCATGTGAGCTGTTTCCTCCCCGCCGCTGGCGCGGTCAACCCGCAGGCAACGCACCCGTATCACAATCGCGAAATATGATTCCGGATTCTTACATTTGGCATATTCACATGCCACGCTTCATTGCATTGCGATGGCACGAGCCGAAGCATCACGTCACATAGACCCGCAAGAACATTTTCGAGCCATGCCGCCACAACGATTCGCAGTCGCCCCCGAAGTGCCAGGTCTTGCGGCACGGCGAATTGCCGCAGATATCCTCGACGGCGTGCTGCACCGGCATCGCACGCTCGACGACCAGCTTGAGGGCGCCGGCGCCCATCCCGCACTGAAGTCGCTCTCCGACCGCGACCGCGCGTTGATGCGCCGCCTGGTGGCCACCATTTTGCGCCGGCTCGGCACGCTCGGTCATTTGCTGTCGCGCCTGCTCGACCGCGGCATTCCGACCGATGCGCCACGCGCGCAAAGCGCGCTCCTGATCGGCGCGGCGCAAATCCTCTGGATGGACGTGCCCGATCATGCCGCCGTCGATCTTTCGGTCCGGCTGGTGCAATCCGACCGGCGCGCCGCGCGCTATGCAGGTCTCGTCAATGCCGTGCTGCGCCGCTGCGCGCGCGAAGGCAAGGCGATCCTCGACGACGTCAGGTCGCAAACGCTCGACGTGCCGCCATGGCTGTTGTCGCGCTGGATCGGGCAATATGGCGAGGCCACCGCGCGCGCGATGGCCACAGCCCTCAGCCATGAGCCATCGCTCGACCTCACCGTGAAATCGGACGCCTCGCAGTGGGCCGCGCGCCTGCATGGCGAAGTGCTGCCGACGGAAACGGTGCGCACGCTGCTGCACGGTTCGGTGACCATGCTGCCGGGCTTCTCCGAAGGACAGTGGTGGGTGCAGGACGCCGCCGCCGCCCTGCCCGCACGGCTGCTCGGCGACGTCCGCGGCAAGAACATCGCCGATCTCTGCGCCGCGCCCGGCGGCAAGACGGCCCAACTCGCGCACGCCGGCGCGCGCGTCACGGCGGTCGATCGCTCGCCGGCGCGGATGACCCGGCTGCGCGACAATCTTGCGCGGCTGGCGCTCGAAGCGCAGACCGCCGTCGCTGATGCCGTCGAGTGGCAAGCCCCGGCGGAAAGTTTTGACGGCATTCTGGTCGACGCGCCCTGCACCTCGACCGGAACGATCCGCCGGCATCCCGACGTGGCATGGCTGCGGCAGGAGGCCGATATCGCACCGCTGGCGGCGCTGCAGAAGCGCCTGTTGCAAAAGGCCGTCACGCTGCTGAAGAGCGGCGGCACCCTGGTTTATTGCACCTGTTCGCTGGAGCCCGAAGAAGGCGAGGCGGCCATTGCTGCTCTTCTCGCCACCGAATCCGGCCTGCGCCGGGCGCCGATCACGCCGGCCGAGGTCGCCGGCCTTGCCGAAATCGTCACCCCGGATGGCGATTTGCGGACCCTGCCCTGCCACTTGCCGCATGCCGACCCGCGCCTTGCGGGACTGGACGGTTTTTACGCCGCCCGGCTGGTTAAGGACTGATTCTGCAGCGGATTTTCCCCTGAATGACTGATTCGAGCCCTTTCAAGGATGGCATGGGGCGTGCGTTTGCGGCTAAATGCGAATCGCAAGTAATCCCCCTTCCTTTCAAGGTATGGCGTGTCGGTCGCTCAACGCAGACGAATATCGACGCTGATCATGGGCCGCTTCGCGCGGAACATGATGGCCCGCGCCGGCGGCGGCACGGTCGCGCTGTCGCGGCTGTGGCCCGGCCGCGCCGACCGCCTGATCATTGCCCCGCATGATCTTCGCACGGCGGACGCCACGCGTGCGGCCGAAATCTATGCCGGGCGCTTTGTCTTCGCCGGCAAGATCGTCACCTGCCACGGCCGCTCGATCTTCGATCTCGATCCGCCATCGGAGGACTGGGAAGTGGCGCTGCTCGGCTTCGGCTGGCTGCGCCATCTGCGCGCCGCCGACACCGCGCTGACCCGCGCCAATGCCCGCTCGCTGCTCGACGACTGGATGTCGAACCCGACACGCAAGCGGCCGCTGGAGCGCCGCCCCGACGTGCTGGCGCGCCGCGTGATATCGCTGTTGTCGCAGGCGCCGCTCGTGCTGAGCGACACCGACGGAAAATTCTATCGGCGTTACCTGCGCGGGCTCACCCGCGAGATCCGTTATCTGCGCTACGCCATGATCGGCGACGGCGTGCCGCGGCTGCAGGTGCTGATCGCGCTTTGCTACGCCTCGCTCTGTCTTGCCAATCAGGCCAAGCACATCCGCGGCGCCTCGCGAAAACTCTCCGACGAATTGCAGCGGCAGATCCTGCCCGACGGCGGGCACATCTCGCGCAATCCCGGCGCGCTGGTCGAGCTGCTCAGCGATCTCCTGCCGCTGCGCCAGACCTTTGCGGCAAGGAACATCGCCCCGCCGCCGGCGCTGCTCAACGCCATCGACCGCATGATGCCGATGCTGCGCTTCTTCCGCCATGGCGACGGCAGTTTCGCGCTGTTCAACGGCATGAGCAGCGCGCCGAACGATCTGGTCGCGACACTCTTGGCCTATGACGACACCCACGGCGTGCCGATGGCCAACATGCCGCATACCGGCTACCAGCGCATCGACGCCGGCACGCTGACGCTGATCATGGATACCGGCCTGCCGCCGCCCCCGAGCGTGAGCCAGGAAGCGCATGCCGGTTGCCTCTCCTTCGAACTGTCGTCCGGGCCGAGCCGCATCGTCGTCAATTGCGGCATGCCCTCTACCAGCCGCGACAACTGGCGCCCCTTTGCGCGCGGCACCGCGGCGCATTCGACGCTGACCTATCACGACACCTCGTCGTGCCAGTTCGTCGAATTCTCGGCGATGAAGAAGCTGTTGCAGGGCGCGCCGATCGTCTCCGGCCCGGCCAATGTCGAGAGCTATCGCGAGGCGGTACCCCATGGCGAATTGCTCACCACCTCGCATAACGGCTATCTCGCCCGCTTCGGCGTGGTCCACCGGCGGGTGTTGATGGCGGCGCAAGACGGCTCGCGGCTCGACGGCGAAGACACGCTGTCGCCGGCGCCCGGCGGCAAGATCAGGGGCAGTGAGGCCGACTTTGCGCTGCGCTTTCATCTGCACCCGTCGGTGAAGGCGAGCCGGCTGTCGGACGCGCGCGGCGTGATGCTGGTGCTGCCGAACCGCGACGTCTGGACCTTCGAGGCCATGGACGACAAGGTCGATCTCGAAGACAGCGTGTTCCTGGCCGGCAATGACGGCCCGCGCCGCACCGCCCAGATCGTGATCCGGCAGGATTGCCGCCAGGCCTCCTCGATCCGCTGGAGTTTTGTCCGCTCC
>DASWVJ010000343.1:0-3653 GCA_036406295.1 Bradyrhizobium sp. | reverse complement strand
CGCTTGACGCGGGCCTCGACAAGCCGGTCCAGGATATGGACGATGACGCCGCGCTTCTTGACCACGATCGGCGCGATCGGGCCGCGGTTCGCCGGCGGCGAAATCTTCTCAAAGCTAAAGGCTGGCATGGTGTTTCACCTCGTCGCTGAGTTGAGACACTCCTCGAAGTCTCCCGGTCATCTTCCGAACGATTCGGCGTGCGAGCCGTTCGGGCTTGTCTGATGCAAGTGCCAAAATCCAAGCATAACTTGTGCCAAAGTAAGGAGAATTCGGCCGCATTGCCGAGCCCTCCACACAAATCTAAAATGTGAGCGCAATGTTCGAAGCCCATTTCCAGACATTCGAGGAACCCGAGAGCGGCGTGGCGCTGACGGCGCGGCTTTCCGCGTTTCGCGAGGAGCTGGCGCGGCGGAAACTCACGGGATTCGTGATTCCCCGCGCCGATCAGCAGCAGAACGAGTATGTCGCCCCCTCCGAAGAGCGGTTGGCCTGGCTGACCGGCTTCACCGGCTCGGCCGGGATAGCCGTCGTGCTGAGCAGGGAAGCGGCGATATTCGTGGACGGCCGCTACACCCTGCAGGCCGGCAAGCAGGTCGACCGCAAGGCCTGGCAGGTCGAGCCGCTGGTCGATCCCCCGCCGGAACACTGGCTGGGCCGCCACCTCGCCAAGGGCGACCGCCTCGGTTTTGACCCCTGGCTGCACACTTCTGCGGCAACCGAGCGTCTGGCCGCCGCCTGCGCCAAGTCCGGCGCGGAACTGGTCGCGGTCGAGACCAACCCGGTCGATGCGATCTGGCACGAGCGCCCGGCGCCGCCGCTGGGTCCGGTCTCGATCCAGGGCCCGCAATTTTCCGGCGAGCTTGAAGCCGAGAAGCTGAAGCGCATTCGCCTGGAGATCAACAAGCTCGGCGCCGATGCGCTGGTGCTGTCGGACTCCCACGGCGTGGCCTGGACCTTCAACATCCGCGGCGCCGACGTCTCGCATACGCCGCTGCCGCTGTCCTACGCGCTGGTGCCGAAGGACGGCCGGCCGACAATCTTCATTGATCACCGCAAGCTTTCCAACTCGACGCGCGACCATCTCGAGCGATCCGCCGATGTCGAGAACCCGGACATGCTCGCGCCGAAGCTCATCGAACTCGCCAGGCAGGGCGGCACGATCGCGCTCGACAGCGCGACCGCGGCCGACGCGCTGAGCCGGCTGATCAAGGGCGCCGGCGGCAAGCCTGTAGCCGGTAGCGACCCCGTCACCCTCCTGAAGGCCGTGAAGAACATCACGGAGATCGAGGGCACCCGCACGGCGCATCATCGCGACGCCGTGGCGCTGACGCGCTTCCTCGCCTGGGTCGACCGCGAGGCGCCCTCGGGCGCGCTGACCGAGATCGATGCGGTCGAGGCGCTGGAGACCTTCCGCCGCCAGACCGGCGCGCTGAAGGACGTCTCCTTCCCCACCATCTCGGGCACCGGCCCGAACGGCGCCATCGTGCATTACCGCGTGACCCGCAAGAGCAACCGGCGGATCGCGCCCGGCGATCTGCTGCTGATCGATTCCGGCGCGCAGTATCAGGACGGCACCACCGACGTCACCCGCACGATTGCGATCGGCGAGCCGACCGCGGAGATGCGCGACCGCTTCACCCGCGTGCTGCGCGGCCATATCGCGATCGCACGCGCGGTCTTCCCCGACGGCACCACCGGCGCGCAGCTCGATTCCCTTGCCCGGCAGTTCTTGTGGCAGGCCGGGCTCGATTTCGAGCACGGCACCGGCCATGGCGTCGGCAGCTATCTCTCGGTGCATGAGGGGCCGGCGCGCATCTCCAAGCTCGGCACCACGCCGCTGAAGCGCGGCATGATCCTCTCCAACGAGCCGGGTTACTACAAGGCGGACGCCTACGGCATCCGGATCGAGAACCTCGAGCTCGTCGTCGGCGCCGACATCAACGGCTCGGAGAAACCGGTGAACGCGTTCGAGACGCTGACCTTCGCGCCGATCGACCGCCGCCTGATCGACGTCAAGATGCTCGATGCAGCCGAGCTGAAATGGCTCAACGATTATCACGCTGATGTCGCCAGGATCGTGCGGCCGCAGCTCGATGATCACGCGACGAAGCTGTGGCTGGACCAGGCGACCGCCAAGCTGAAGCAATCAGCGTAGGCTGGGTTAGCGACGCGTAACTCACCGTTGACGCGCAATCGGCGGGTCACGCCTGCGTCTCGCTCGTTGAACCTTTGGGGCGCGTGGCCCGGCCAGCACCGATGCGCTTCTCTCACCGCCTCCCGAAATCCTCATGGCCGCATGCCGAAACAGCCGTATTCGCGCAATGCGATCCCGCTACAGTCGAATCGAATAGTTCGGATCAGAGCAAAATGCACGGTGTGAGGGGCAGGCCGCCCGGCACGGCGACGGACAGGCACGACCTCACGACGTCGCGCCTGATGCTGCTGATGCTCGTGCTGATGACGGGCGTCGCGCCGATCTCGCTCTACATGCTGGTGCCGGCACTGCCGGTGCTGGCCGCCACCTTCCAGAGCGACATCCAGGTCGCGCAGATGACGGTGTCGCTCTACATGGTCGGCATCGCCTGCTCGCAGCTGATCATGGGGCCGCTGTCGGACAAGTTCGGCCGCCGGCCGGTGCTGCTGGCCGGACTCGCCCTGATGGTCGCGGCGAGCGTCGGCTGCTCGCTGGCGCAGACCCTGCCGCAGCTGATCGCCGCCCGTTTCCTGCAGGCGCTCGGCGGCGCTTCGGGCATGGTGATAAGCCGCGCCATCATCCGCGACCTCTTCGGCCGCGACCGCATCGGCGCCATGATCAGCCTCGTCATCGCCGTGATGATGGTGGCGCAGATGCTGAGCGCGCTGGCGGGCGGCCTGCTGGAGATCGCGTTCGGCTGGCGTGCGATCTTCTATTTCATCACGATCGCCTCGCTGAGCGTGGCCGTGTTGATCGCGATCGCGCTGCCGGAGACGCGGCGCGCGCGAACCGAGAGCGGCGGCTTCCGCGGCGACGTCGGCTCGCTGCTGCGGAGCCGTGCCTTCATCGGCTATGTGCTGTGCCAAATGCTGGCCTCGCAGATCATCTTCACTTTCGCCGGCGGCGGGCCCTATATCGTGGTAACGCAGATGGGGCGCACCACGGCCGAATACGGCGCGTGGTTCGCCACCACGGGCTTTGCGTACCTGGTCGGCAACCTCTTCTGCGTGCGCTTTGCGCCGCGTCATTCGCTGGAGAAGCTGATCTGGTTCGGGCTCGCGCTGCAACTCGGCGGCAGCCTTCTCAACCTGATCTGGAGTTTTGCCGGCATCAACCAGTCACCATCCTGGTTGTTCGGCACCCAGATGATCGTGATGGTCGCCAACGCTTTCGTGATGGCCAATGCCGCGGCCGGCGCCATCAGCGTCCGGCCTGAAGCCGCCGGCACCGCCTCCGGCGCGATGGGATTCCTGCAGCAAGGTGTCGGTGCGCTGCTCTCGCAGTTCGGTGCCTATCTCGGCGGCCATTCCAGCACGACGCTGCCGCTGACGGCGGCAATCTTCGCGCTGTCGGTCGCCTGCGCCGCAGCGATGTTCTTCCTGGTGCCACGGCGGGATGTCGTGGTGAGCGAGGAGCTGATCGAGAAGGCGGAAGAGGAAGAGGCGGGGATGCTGTGAGG
>DASWVJ010000342.1:0-6852 GCA_036406295.1 Bradyrhizobium sp. | reverse complement strand
TTCTCGGGCGGCACCGCGGCCAGCATGCGCGCGATCTTCGAGGCGGCGGCGAAGGATTTGAGTCTGGTGGCGCTCCTGAAAAATCCGTTCTCGCTGACGCCGGGCTTTGAGGGGCCGAAGCAGCCGCCGGGCAACCGGCCGGTCTATGACGAGGAGCTCAAGACCTGGACTGCGCCGTTCGTGATGGCGAACATCAACACACGCAACGTCCATCGCTCCAACATGCTGCTGGGTTTCCCGTATGGAAAAGACTTCGTCTACGACGAGATGGTGATCACGGGGCCGGGCGAGCAGGGCGAAGCGACCGCCAGAAAGGTAATGGCGGCGAACAACAAGCTCTCGGGCGCCGATGTACCGAAGCCGGGCGAGGGGCCGTCGAAGGAAGAGCGTGAGAGCGGCTACTACGACCTGCTGTTCGTCGCGATTGCGCCCGATGGCCGCAAGGCGCGCGCCGTGGTGAAGGGTGATCGCGATCCCGGCTACGGCTCGACGTCGAAGATGATCGCCGAATGTGCGATGTGCATGTTGCGCGATGCGGCCGACACGGCGCCGGGAATCTGGACGCCGGGCGCGGCGATGGGTCACAAGCTGATCCAGCGGCTGGAACAGCACGCCGGGATCACGTTCCGGCCGGAGAAGTGACGCACGCGCAGCACTCTCAATCGGCATCGCCCGCGACCCGTCCAAGGATGCCCCGCCTTCGCGGCATGACGGCCTGTTATGCCGCTCGCCTTGGATCATACGCATACATCCACTCCATGCCCTTGGATGCGATCGGCAGCATCAGCTTCAGCATGTGATCCCTGAGCCAGGCGCCGGTGGCGGAGAATTCGCGCTTGCTGTTGCCGTTGCGGCGGGCGAGCGCGACGATCTTTTCTGCGCGCGGGCGGCGCTCGGACTCGAAATTCTGGAAGGTGAGGCCGAGCTCCTGATCCTGGCTCATCAGCTTGCCGAACCGCATCGCATCCTCGAGCGCCAGCGAAGCGCCCTGGCCGGCATGCGGGCTCGTGGCGTGGGCGGCATCGCCGATCAGGAGCGCGCGGCCGCGTGACCACACCGGCAGCGTGGCGACATCGAGCGTGTCGGTCACGACGATGTTTTCCGCCGCGTCCAGAATTTGCGGAATCGGGTCGTGCCAGCCATGATGGAAGCTTTGCAGATGCCGCTTGATCGCGTGCTGACTCATGGCGCGGAAGGTTGCGGCATCGATGCCGTGCGAGGGCTGCGTCGACCACCACATCACGCCATCGGCAGGATCGGCGCTGCAGAAGCCGTAGCCGAAGAAGCCGCTCTGGCCGAAGGTCGTCTCGACGCGCTGGCCGATCGGATGGCTTGCGAGCACTTGGCGCGGCACGAAGCCGCCGAAGCCGATCAGGCCGGTATCGAACGGCGTGGGGCTGTCGGGAACGACGTGCGCGCGCACCGCGGAATGTACGCCGTCGGCGCCGATGATGAAATCGCCCTCGGCGGCCGAGCCGTCGGTGAAATGGGCGACCAGCGGCCGGTCGGCGCGGTCCTCGATCGCCGCCAGCCGCTTCTCGAAATGAAGCTCGACATTGCTGCACCAGGCTTTGCTGATCAGCGCCTCGTTCAGCGTGGCGCGGCACATGTTGACCGCAGGCTGGCCGAAGCGGGCCGCCATGTTGCGGTTGAGCGAGCCGAGCAGGCGGCCGGACTGCGAATAGAAATCGAAGGATTCGGCGATCGAGCCGTGGCGAATCATCTCTTCGGCAAGGCCGAGCTCGGCCAGCACATGCATGCCGTTGGGGGCGATCTGCAGGCCCCCGCCGATGCCGGTGGAATGGGGCCAGGCCTCGAACAATTCGGCCGAAAAGCCGGCCTGTTTCAGGAAGATCGCGGCCACGGGGCCGGCAATGCCGGCGCCGATGATGAGGGCTTTGCGGGGGTGTCGCGTCATGGGCTTGCTCCCTGGACGGGCGTGGGCTACCAAACTTACAGTTGCTAAATATCTTATCGACTAAGATATTAATGGACTAAGATATGAAGCCGGCGCTGTCAAGGGCAAAGGCGCGCGCTGCGCTGATGCAGGAACTGGAACATGCGGTGCGGAAATCCTCCGGGCTCGGCGTGATTTTCGGGCAGACGGTGGCGAATGCCGTCGGCATCTCGAGTTCCGACCTCGAATGCCTGGATTTTCTCAACATTGAGGGTCGGGTGACGGCGGGCCGGCTTGCGGAGCTCACAGGGCTCACGACCGGCGCGATCACGGGCTTGGTGGACCGGATGGAGAAGGCGGGCCTGGTGCGGCGCGAGCGCGACGAAGCGGACCGGCGCAAGGTCTATATCGCCATCGTGCCGGACGCGCTGGGCAGGATCGGTAGCTTCTATGAGCCGCTGCAGAAGGCGGTGACGAAGAACTGGGAGGGCTATACCGACGCCGAGCTGAAGCTGCTGCTGCGCTTCATGACGGAGGGCTACGACACCATGCTCGGCGTGCTCGACGATCTCAAGACAAAGCAGCAGAAGCCTGCGGCACGGCCGTCGAAGCCGGCACGGAAGTAGTCGAGACGCTCGCCTTGTAGCGCTGGGCGGCGGCGAACATGCCCCACATGCAGCCCAGCATCAGCCAGAAATGCCGCCAATGGTCGGTGTCGATGATGAAGCTTTCACCGACCGTGCCGAGGAAGGCGGCGAAGACGGCAAGATACGTCTTCTGCCAGGGCACGCGCACGAAGATGTAGCGGAAGCCTGTCATGACGGTGGTGAATATCAGCGCGGGATAACACACGCCAGACAGCCAGCCGCCCGACATGAAGGCGTTCAGGTAGGAGTTATGGGTGTCTTCCGGGAAGTAACGGTTGAACTGCAGCGGCCCGATGCCGAACGGCAGGTCAAGCGCCATCTCGGCGCCGAGGATGTGGCGGCCGAACCGGCCGAAGCGGCCGGAGTCGTAGCCCTGCTCAAGGCTGGCGCGCTCCTTGAACATCTGCGAGATCGAATCGAACGACAACAGCACGGCGACCAGCATCGCGGCGAGGATCACCGCAATCAGCGCCATCACGATGATGCGGGAGCGCTGCTTGTACGAAGTGCTCGTCAGCACCATCAGCGCCAGCATGAAGGCCGCAGTGATCGCGAGACCGCCCCAGGCGGCGCGCGAGAACGCGAGCAGGATGGCGAGCGCCATGATGGCAAGCGCGATGCTGCTGCGGAGCGATTTTCCGAGCCGGTCCGAAACCACGCTCTGCAGCACGAGCAAGGCGGGCAGGATCAGGAACGCGCCGAACACGTTCGGGTCCTTGAAGGTGCCGCGGGCGCGGCCATAAAGCGTCAGGAGATCATATCCGCCAGGAACGAGGTTGAGATAGCCGGCAATGCCCGCCAGCGACGCCACGACGGCACCTACGATCAGGCCGCGGCGGAGCATGTCGAGCCGGGCCGCGGTATCCTCCGACACCACCATGGCGAAGAAGACGACTGTCACGGCCATGTACCAGGAGGTCGCCACCCAGTTGGTGACACCCGGCCGGTCCATCACGGGCACGGCGGCTATCATGTAGCCGACATTGAGCAGGAACAGCAGCAGCAGCAGCGGCATGAACACCAGCCGCATCCGCATCCCCGTGGCGACGAAGACGACGGTCGCAAGCAGGGTTGCGACCTCGTAGGGACTCGGCTCGATGAAGACGATCGCGACGGAGGCGCCGACCAGCCACACCAGCGCGCGCTGCAGGGCGAGCAGGCCGGGCGCTGCCACGGGCGCTAGCGTATTGCCGGCTGATGCCGCATAGGCCATCGGATACTCACGCAACTACACGCAACTAACAGTCACAACCACTGCTGTCATCGCCCGGCTTGACCGGGCGATCCAGTAATCCGAGGCAGCGAGTTTTCGCCTTGACGCCGCGGTTTACTGGATGCCCCGCATGCGCGGGGTATGACAACCTCAATACGCGTTCTCGTTCTTGGTCAGCAACGCCAGCGGCGTCTTCAGGAGAATGTAGAGGTCGAACAGCACCGACCAGTTCTCGATGTAATAGAGGTCGAACTCGACGCGCTTCTGGATCTTCTCTTCGTTGTCGATCTCGCCGCGCCAGCCGTTGATCTGCGCCCAGCCGGTGATGCCGGGCTTGACGCGATGGCGGGCGAAATAGCCATCGACAGCCTCGTCGAACAGGCGGCTCTGCAGCTTGCCCTGTACCGCATGCGGACGCGGGCCGACCAGCGAGAGATTGCCCTTGAACACCACGTTGAAGAGCTGCGGCAGCTCGTCGAGCGAAGTCTTGCGGATGATGCGGCCGATGCGGGTGACGCGCGGATCGTTCTTGGTCACGACCTTGGAGGCGGTCGGGTCGGCCTGGTGGTGATAGAGCGAGCGGAACTTGAAGACGTCGATGCGCTCGTTGTTGAAGCCGAAGCGCTTCTGCCGGAACAGCACCGGGCCGGGGCTGTCAAGCTTGATCGCGAGCGCGACCAGCGCCATCACGGGCAGCGCCACCAGGAGGCAGATGCCGCCGACCACGCGGTCGAACAGCCACTTCATCACCAGGTCCCAGTCGGTGATCGGCGCCTCGAACATGTCGAGGGTGGGCACCTCGCCGAGATAGGAATAGGAGCGCGGGCGGAAGCGCAGCTTGTTGGTGTGTGCGGAGAGGCGGATGTCGACCGGCAGCACCCACAGCTTCTTCAGCATTTCCAGAATGCGCGACTCGGCCGAGATCGGCAGCGCGAACAGCACGAGATCGACGCGGGTGCGGCGGGCGAATTCGACGATGTCGTCGACCTTGCCGAGCTTCGGGCTGCCGGCGCAGGTCTCGAGCGCGCGGGTGTCGTTGCGGTCGTCGAACACGCCGAGTACGTGGATGTCGGAATCGTCCTGCTTGTGCAGCGCCTCGACCAGCTGCTCGCCACTCTGGTCGGAACCCACGATGACGGTGCGGCGGTCGAGCCGGCCGTCGCGGGCCCAGCTGCGTACCAGCGTGCGCAGGATCAGCCGTTCGCCGATCAGCACAGCCAGACCGATCAGAAAGAAGCCGGCAAGCCACAGCCGCGACACTTCGTTGCCGAGCTTGGCGAAGAAGGAGGCTCCGATGAACAGGAGGAACACGAAGGCCCAGGCCGAGATCATCCGCGTCATCTGGCGGAGCTGGCCGCGAAATATCTGCACCTCGTAGAGATCAGCGGCCTGGAAGGAGATGACCGCGGCAGCCGCCATGCTGAGAATGGCGGCGATGTATTCCCAATAGAAGCCGCTAAGCGGAGCTGCGTAGAACAGGTAGAGCGAAATGCCGATCACCGAGATCAGCAGGAAATCGGCGATGCGCACAACGCCGCTGATCACGATCGGCGAATAGGCCTTGCTGACCTTCTGATTGGTGACGGCAAGGGCTGCCGGCGACAGGCGCCGCCGCCGCTCGACCCGCGGCGGGCCGGCGGCATCCATGGTGACGGCAGCCATCGCCGCGGCGTCCAGCATCGAGCGTGCGTTAATCGGGTCCACGTTGTCCACATCCGTTCTTGAGCGGCACGCAGGCATGCGCGTGCCGCAGCGGAATTGCCTACGTCTTGGACTTACGGGACAAATTCGAAGAAACAGTTACAGTGGTAAATAACGGTTAACGATTGGCAAACGCGTCGCGGTAACCGGCCAGCACGCCCTCGACCATGGCCTTCTGGGAGAAGTGTTGGAAGATGCGCTCGCGCAGCGCTTTGGCGCGCGCCTGCGCCGCTGCCATGTCGTCGAGTGCGCTCTCGATGGCGTCGGCCATGGCCCCGGGGTTCGGCGCGAACAGGGCATCGGCGTGGTCGGGGCCAAAGATCTCCGGGATGCCGCCCACCTTGGCCGCCACCATCGGGATACCTGCGGCGGCTGCCTCGATCACGACATAGGGCATGGAATCGCCACGGGAAGGCACGACCAGCAGCGAGCCCTTGGAGAAGCCGTAGCGCGCCTTCACATGTCCGATGAAGCGTACGGCCTCGCCGAGGTGCAGTTTCGATACCTGCGCTTTCAGCTGATCCATCTCCTCGCCATCGCCGCCAAGGGTCAGCGTCACGTTCTTGCCGTCGACGCGCAGCCGCGCCACCGCGTCGATCAACAGATCGGCGCCCTTGATGTGCCGGAACTCGCCGACATAGGCGACATCACTCGCATCGTCCGCCTTCACGATCGGATCGAATTCGCCGGCCGCGACCCCGTTGAAGACGGTGCGGACCAGCGCCCCGGGCTTGCCGATCATGCGCTGGTAGGTATCGCGCGCAAAGGCGCTTTCGAACAGGAACAGCTCAGTATTGTTCATCAGCATGCGCTCAAGGCGGCTGTAGAGCTGACCCTTGATGGTCGAGAGCGGATAGTGCAGCGAACCGCCATGCGGGGTGTAGACCCGGATCGAGTCCTTCGAGCCGCCGCGCATGCGCAGGAAAGCGCCGGCCTTGGCGCCATGGCCGTGCAGCACATCCGGCTTGAGGCGGCGGACCATGGTCATGAAGCGCACCCAGGTGGCGAAGTCGAGCAGGGACGGTTCGCGCCTGATGGCAACGCGATAGACGCCGAGCTTCATGCGCGGTGCAATCTCGGCCAGCGCCGCGTTAGCGCGTTCGCCGCCGGTCAGGCTGTCGGCGATGATTCCGACGTGATGGCCCCGATCGGCCTGTCCGTTGGCGAGATCCAGGATGTGCCTGATGATGCCGCCGACGGGGGCGCGCGTCGCGTGCAGGATGCGGAGCGGCTGGCCTTCGGCGAGAGGCATGGTCAGAACCAGCGCTCGCCGACGAGCACGGTATCGCCGGGGCTGATGGGCGTGCCCGGCGGCACGATCTCGCGCGAGGTGCCGGAGGCATCGGCATGCGTGATGGTGACGCGGTCCTTGCGCGCGCGCGGCGAGAAGCCGC
>DASWVJ010000341.1:0-3771 GCA_036406295.1 Bradyrhizobium sp. | reverse complement strand
GGCTGCATCGAAGTGTGCCACTCCGGAGAATCCGAGCAGGCGCGAGGGCGGGAAAATCGCAATCGCGGCGAGGCTTGCTGCGATCAGCAGACCTGCCGCGACGAAATAGACCCTGAGCATCGCGGCATAGTAGCGCGCTGTCCGCCCGTCCGGATCGACGCCAGACTTGAACGACAGAAAGCGGTTCAGCGAGCGCGAATGGAGGCCTGAGTCCGCGATGGCGACAAGACTGCCCGCCGCATACAGCGCAAGCCAGGCGGCAAGGAAGACACTCGACGTGAAATAAAGAAAGACCGGGACGAGACCGACCTGCTGCGTGATCCCCAACAGCAGCTGCGTAAGACTCGCGCCCCACCCGTCGAACAGCCTTTGCGCGCGGCTGCCTTTCATTGCCGCGCCCGCGTGGACGCGTTCGCGAATTGTGCAAGCTGGATCACGTCTCCACCTCTCTGGCCGGTCACAGGCGGCTAGCATCCGGACGAGCGATTGTCGATAACCGGAAAGCCGCGGGCCCCCGGCCCTGCCGCAGTCGCGGCATTGTCGCGCCTTCATGCGCCGGCGGCGGGAAATTGTCGGGCCCTATCCACCCGCAAGATCTCCCGTCAAGCGACCGGTGGACCGGAACCTGTACGTCTGTGCGGTACAGCCCCGCGCCTGCCAGCATTGGAAATGTCTCACAAATTGTTTAAGCCAAAGCCCTCACGCCTTTTTCGGCCGGCCAAGAAAACGAGAGATTTTCAATGCCCTTCCCGCGCGCTTCCCAGGCCCTGTCCCGCTTCACCGTGCTCGACCTCACCCGCGTCCGCTCCGGGCCGACCTGCGTGCGGCAGCTCGCCGACTGGGGCGCCAACGTCATCAAGGTCGACGCGCTGCTGGACGATGCCGCGGGCGAGCAGCCCGGCGGCCCGCGCCATGGCTCCGACTTCCAGAATTTGCACCGCAACAAGCGGGCCATGACGCTGAACCTGAAAGATCCCAAGGGGCTCGAAGTGTTCATGCGGCTCGCCGGGCAGGCCGACGTCATCGTCGAGAATTTTCGACCCGACGTGAAGGGCAAGCTTGGCATCGATTACGACAGCATGCGCAAGGTCAATCCGCGCATCGTCTATGGCAGCATTTCCGGATTTGGCCAGGACGGGCCCTACCACAAGCGTCCGGGCTTTGATCAGATCGCGCAAGGTATGGGCGGGCTGATGTCGGTAACCGGAGCGCCCGGCGCCGGCCCGATGCGGGTCGGCATTCCCGTGGCCGACCTCACTGCCGGGCTGTTCTGCGCGCTTGGCATCCTCACCGCGCTGCTGGAACGCGACGTTTCCGGCGAAGGCCAGTGGGTGCAGACCTCGCTATTGCAGGCGCAGATCTTCATGCTCGACTTCCAGGCCGCGCGCTGGCTGATGGAAAAGGAAGTGGCAAAGCAGGCCGGCAACAATCATCCGACCTCCATCCCGACCGGTGTGTTCAAGACTTCCGACGGCTACATCAACATCGCCACGACCGGCGGGCGCATCTGGGAGCGCTGTGCGCAGGCGATCGGCGCGCCGGAGTTGATCAGCAATCCCGACTACGCCACCGCGCCCGCGCGGTCGAAGAACCGCGACGCGCTCAATGCCGCGATCAACAAGCTCACCGAGAAGCGTTCAACGGAAACCTGGGTCAGGGAATTGAACGCCGCCGGCGTGCCCTGCGGCCCCATCTATTCCATCGATCAGATGTTCGAGGATGCGCAGGTCAAGCATCTCGGCATGGCACAGCACGTGCCGAACGATGAGAACCGTCACATCCAGCTGGTCGGCCAGCCCGTGACGCTGTCGCGCACGCCGAGCCGAATGGCGGCGCCCCCGCCGGAATTCGGCGAGCAGACCGAGGAAGTGCTGGCCGAGTTCGGCTTTGCCAATAACGAGATCGCCGAACTGCGCCGGCGCAAGGTGGTGTGAGGCCGATCCGCATGCAGGGGGCAGGCTATCTCGCGATCTGGAGCGACCTCACGCCTGAGAACGAGACCGACTGGGCGCACTGGATCACACGCGAACACGCAGCCGAACGCGTCGGCGTCAACGGATTTTTGGCGTGCCGCATCTTCCGCGCGCTGGGCACGGCCGCGAACCGCTACTTCATCCTCTACGAGCTCGCTGATGAAAACGTGGTCGGCGGCGCCGACTATCTGGCGCGGCTCAACGCGCCGACGCCGTGGTCGCAACGCATCATGCCGCGCCTGGGCAACTTTGCGCGTGGCGGCGGGCGTGTCGCTGCATCGGCCGGCCTCGGCCAGGGCGGCATCATCGCGCCCTTGCGCCTCGATGCCGTGCCGGCCTTCGATGCCGCCGCTGTGACGGCCGAACTTGCCCGCCTCGACCGGATCATTGCCGCACGCGTCCTTTTCACCGACGTCGCGAAGACCTCGATCAAGACCAGCGAGAAGGGCATGCGCAGCGATGACGGCTCCTTCGCGGCGATCGTCTTGATCGAGGGGCTGGACGAGCTCGCCGTGCGCGCTGCGCTCCATCAGCTTCGCGCCAAATTGCCTGCCGACGATCATGGCGCACTGGAGGCGCTGCCGCTCTACCGACTCGCCTTCAGCCTGCCCAAACGGCTGCTGCCAGGCTGACGGATCGTACGGCCGTGGGCGGTTAGCGCAGCGTGATCCGCCGCTGACTTAGCTATATGTCGGCGGATTGCGCCTTCGGGCTGATCCGCCCTGCTCTCTCGCCCCGGTCCCGCGTCCTCACCTTCTGGTCGCTCAATGGCACGACCTCCACCGTAGCGTTCTCCGTCGTACGATTGCGCTCGATCGTCAGGCGCACCTGATGTCCTACCGGTGTAAGCCCGATCAGGTTGCGCATCTGCGCCGCGCTCCGGATCGGGATGTCGTTGACCTTGAGAATGATGTCGCCGCGGCGAAGCCCTGCGCGCTCCGCCGGCGAGCTGGGACTCACTTCCTTGATGCGGGCGCCCTGCATCAATCCGGTGGCCGGCGCTTCCAGAAATTCCAGCGCAATGCCGATACGCCCACGCTCGACCCGGCCGTTCGCTACGAGCTGCTCCATCACCTTCCGCGCCATGTTGATCGGCACCGCGAATCCGATTCCCACATTGCCGCCGCCGGGCGAAATGATCGCAGTATTGATGCCGACCAGCTCGCCTCTCAGGTTGATCAGCCCGCCTCCGGAATTGCCGGGATTGATCGCCGCATCGGTCTGGATGAAATCCTCATAGCCTTGCTTGCCGAAGCCGGTGCGCCCCAGCGCACTGACGAGGCCCGAGGTGACGGTCTGGCCGAGGCCGAAGGGGTTGCCGACCGCGATCACGAAGTCGCCGACCTCGAGCGCGTCGCTGTCGCCGGGCGGAATGGCCTTCAGCCCGACGGGTTCCCTGATCTGCAGCATCGCAATGTCGGTGGGCGCGTCGCGGCCGAGCACCCTGCCGGCGAACTTGCGGCCGTCTTTTGTCCTGATCTGCACCGTGGTGGCGTTGGCCACGACATGGTTCGCGGTCAGGACATAGCCCCGTTCGGCATCAACGATCACGCCGGACCCGGTCGAGTCGACTTCCTTCTCCAGTTGCTTTGGGACGTTGTAGAACTCACGGAATACCGGGTCCTGGTAATACGGATTATCCTCCCGCACCCGCCCCTGCACCGAGATATTGACGACGGCCGGCGTCACCTCCTTGACCAGCGGCGCCAGGGTCGGCACCCGTCCCGTCTGCAGGTCTGGAATCTCGGCTCCCGCCGGCGCGGCGGACAATGCCAACAACAGCCCCGAGACGACGCCG
>DASWVJ010000340.1:0-9558 GCA_036406295.1 Bradyrhizobium sp. | reverse complement strand
CGCGGCGAACTGCCCCTCACCCCGACCCTCCAAGAGCGAGCTGTCGCTCGTCTCTTCCCCCAATGAAGACGGGGTGAGGGGGCTCGCCGCCGCTGCGGAACTACTTCGTTGCCACGTTCACGGCCTCGCTCGGCAGGCTCGACAACAGCGCATGCAGCGTTTCCATGGTCGAGCGATCGCAGATTCCGTCGACCTTGGTGGGGCGGAAGTGACGCTGGAATGCCGAAACCACGTCCATGGTGGCGCCGTCATATTTGCCGGTCACGGGAATGCCGTAGCCGTACCTCGCAAACGCGGTCTGCATGTTCATGACATCGTCGCTGATGGCGCCGAGTTGCAGCAAGTCGCCGCGCACGATCGGCGCCGGATGCACCCAGTGGCCGACGCCGGAATTGGCCAGCGAATGCCACGGGAATTTCTCGCCCGGATCCTTCTTGCGCGACGGTGCGACATCGGAATGCCCGAGCACACGATGACCGGGAATATTGCGGCGGAGCATGATGCCCCGGCACAGCGCGATCACGGCCGCAATCTGGCGCAGCGGAAAGTCCGGATAGCCCCAGTCATGGCCGCGATTGACGATCTCGATGCCGATCGAGCAGGAATTGATGTCGTCCTCGCCCGCCCAATTCGACACGCCGGCATGCCAGGCGCGTTTTGCTTCCGGCACGCATTGCACGATGCGGCCATCCTCCAGCACGATGTAGTGCGCGGACACGTCGGTACCGGGCGTGCACAGTTGGGCGATCGCGCCCTCGACGTCGGGCATGCCGGTGTAGTGCAGGAGGATCATGTCGGGCACGCGGCCGTTGTTCCGCTCGCCATGGTTCGGCGAGGGAATGACGTCGGAAGCGATCGAGGAATCGGGGGTGAAGGCCTTCATGTCCGCGGTGCCCCTTGGAATCGGGAGGGCGCGTTGACGCTTCGAATCAATACCAGCAGACGCGAACGAACCAGACGGCATGACAAAACCCAAAACCGGGCAAGACGACGGCAAACAAAGGTGGACATTTACTATTCATTTACGATGTGGTCGTGGCAATCGGGAAGTCACCCGTGCGGGGCGCATTTTGGTGGAGTGTGTGCAGGGTGCATCAGTGCCCGGGCCGCAATCGTAAAGGCTGAGCCGAAGCGTCAACGCTTTCTTAAGGCTAAGTGACGTTACTAAGTAGTGAAGAGCCGCGACCTCTGTGGGGAGCGGCCAAGGCCATTTTCGCGCTCGAAATCCCATGGCAGCCCGGCAAATTCCGTCGAGAGAACAGGGTTTGCGGCCCGGCGGGACCAGCGATCTTGGCGTGCGGCGGTATTTCGACCGGAACAGCCCGGCGAAGCGCAGGGGTTTGAAGCGCCATGGGCCTGTCAGCGTCAGGGTTCCCTTGTTCCGTCCGGCACATCGCAGCCGGAGCCCGCGCATGATGTCGGCGCAACGCCATATCTCCGTGCTCGGCCGCGAGGCGGTCGAGTGGCTCGCGCCGCATGCGGGCGGTGTCTATGTCGATGCAACCTTCGGTGCGGGCGGCTACAGCCAGGCCATCCTTGACGTTGCCGGAACAAGGGTGATCGGCATCGACCGCGACCGTACGGCGATTGCCGGGGGTTTCGATCTCGTCGACCGCTCGGAAGGCCGGCTGGTTCTGGTGCAGGACCGCTTCTCCAATCTCGCCGATGTCTGCGCCGCGCAAGGCGTCGATGCGGTGGACGGCGTCGTCATGGATGTCGGCGTCTCCTCGATGCAGCTCGATCAGGCCGAGCGAGGCTTTTCCTTCCGTTTCGACGGACCGCTCGACATGCGGATGGGGCAGGAAGGACCGACCGCGGCGGATGTTGTCGCCAGGGCTTCCGAGACGGATCTCGCTGACATCATCTACATCTATGGCGAGGAGCGGAATTCCCGCCGCATTGCGCGCGCCATCGTCGCCGCGCGGAAAGAGGCGCCGATTGCGACCACGGGTGCGCTGGCCGGGCTCGTCGCCAAGGTGGTGCGCGCCAAGCCGAACGAGATTCATCCGGCGACGCGAACGTTCCAAGCGCTGCGCATCTTCGTCAATGAAGAGCTCGACGAGCTGCATGAAGCGCTTTGCGCCGCCGAGCGCGTGCTGAAACCGGGCGGCCGGCTTGTCGTCGTCGCGTTCCATTCGCTGGAAGACCGCATCGTCAAGAACTTTCTTGCCGACCGCGGCAAGGTTTCCGCAGGTTCGCGGCATCTGCCCGAGGTCGCGCAGGCCGCACCCAGCTTCGAGATCCTGACAAAGCGCCCGGTCACGCCCGGCGAGGCCGAGATCGCGACCAATCCGCGCGCGCGTTCGGCGAAGCTGCGCGCCGCGGAGCGCACGGCGGTGCCGGCCCATGCCGAGGACAAATTGCCGGACTGGCCGCGTCTCTCCGATATCATGAGGGGAGGCTGATCCATGCGGCTCATCCATTTCCTCGTCGTCGGCATGCTGGTGTTCGCCGCAGCCTATGTCTACCGCATCAAGATGGAGTCGACCTCGCGCGTCGAGCGGGTGCAGCGGCTGAATGCGGAAATCCGCGAGCAGCGCGACGCGATTGCCGTGCTGCGCGCCGAATGGGCCAAGCTCGATGCGCCGCTGCGGTTGCAGGGACTGGCCGAGCGCCATCTCGGGCTGAAGCCGGTCACCGCCCAGCAACATGATCAGTTGAAGAATTTGCCGGAACGTCCGCCGAACTTTACCCGCGATCCCGATCCGATCGGCGCGATGCTCAACACCATCGAGGCTTCGGGTGATGGCAATCTCGTCACCGGCTCGGTGCCGCCTGGGGGAGCGCGGCGATGAGTGAGCGTAATGCCAAAAAGCCGACCGAGCCGTGGCGGCAGCGGCTGATCCGCAGCCTGCTTTACGGGCGCAATGTCGATCGCAACGCCAAGGCGCGCGCCCGCGTCGGTTTCGCCATCCTGGCGTTTGCCGCGGTCTATGCCGTGATCGGCGGACGGCTCGTGATGTTCGCGATCGGCGCCGACAGCCACGGCGCGCGGCGCGCCGCCTCGCAGGATGCCATTGCCACCGCGCGGCCCGACATCGTCGACCGCAACGGCGAGATCCTTGCCACCGACATCAAGACGCCCAGCCTGTTCGCCGAGCCGCGCCGCATCATCGACAAGGACGAGGCGATCGAACTGCTCACCGGCGTGCTGCCCGACCTCGACACCATCGAGGTGCGCGATCGCCTTTCCACACGCAAGGGCTTTGTCTGGCTGAAGCGCGAGATCTCGCCCAAGCAGCAGCAGGCCATCCACAAGCTCGGCATTCCCGGCATCGGCTTCCTGCGCGAGAACAAGCGTGTCTATCCGACCGGCGCCGAGGTCGCGCATTTGATCGGCCTCGTCAACATCGACAACCAGGGCATCGCCGGCATGGAGAAATGGCTGGACAGTAACGGTCTGGCCGATCTGCACCGTGCGGGCTTTGCCACCGACCGGCTGCAGAAGCCGGTCGAGCTGTCGGTCGATTTGCGTGTCGAGCACGCACTGCGCGACGAATTGCTCAAGGCCAAGGACAAGTACAAGGCCAAGGCTGCCTCAGGCCTCGTCTCCAACGTCAGGACCGGCGAGATCGTCGCCCTGGTGTCGCTGCCGGATTTCGATCCCAACAATCCGAAGGAAGCGCACGACCCCGATCGCATCAACCGCCTCACCACGGGCGTGTTCGAGATGGGCTCGACCTTCAAGACGTTGACGCTCGCGATGGCGCTGGATTCCGGCAAGGCCAATCTCAACACGCTCTATGACGCGCGCGGCGCGCTGCACTATGGAAAATTCGCGATCCACGATACCCATCCGCTGGGCCGCTCGATCACGCTGTCGGAAGTGTTCACATTCTCGTCGAACGTCGGTGCGGCGCGCGTTGCGCTCAGCCAGGGCGTCGAGGCGCACAAGGCCTTCCTGAAGAAGGTCGGCCAGCTCGATCGCCTGCGCACGGAGCTGCCGGAGAGCACGGCGCCGATCGTGCCCAAGCGCTGGGCCGAGCTCAACACCATCACCATCGCATTCGGTCACGGCATCGCGGTGGCGCCGCTGCAGGCGGTGATGGGCATAAACGCCATGGTCAATGGCGGTCTCCTCATTCCGCCGACCTTCCTGAAGCGCACGGAAGAAGACGCCAGAGCCATGGCGAAGCGGGTCATCAAGCCTGACACGTCGGAAAAGATCCGCTATCTGATGCGGCTCAATGCCGAAATCGGAACCGCCAAGAAGGCCGACGTCAAGGGCTACTACATCGGCGGCAAGACCGGCACCTCGGAAAAGGTGGTGGGCGGCCGCTATTCCAAGAAGCAGGTGCTCAATTCCTTCACGGCGATCCTGCCTGCCGACAACCCGCAATACCAGCTGCTGATCATGCTGGATGAGCCGAAAGCGCTGCCGGAAACCCACGGGTTCATCACCTCGGGCTGGAACGCGGTGCCGACCGGCGGCAATGTTATTGCCCGTAT
This sequence comes from Bradyrhizobium sp., assembly GCA_036406295.1. Classification (GTDB taxonomy): domain Bacteria; phylum Pseudomonadota; class Alphaproteobacteria; order Rhizobiales; family Xanthobacteraceae; genus Bradyrhizobium. The sequence continues at coordinate 5,109 of DASWVJ010000340.1, read as the reverse complement.
CGCACCCCTCTTGGGGGTCGAACCCCGCTTCGACCTGCCGCCGTCCGACCGCCTCATTCTTGCGGCATCGAGGACAAATCAGTAATCCACTGCTATTGCCGGTGTGAGTCTCCGAGGCCCCGCGGCCGGCCGGAACGGAACAGCATGCGACTTCGCGATCTCTTCGGCACTGATGCCACGATCGATCCGCACGCCGAGGCGGTCGAGGTGAGGGGGCTTGCCGTCGACAGCCGCGTCGTGAAGTCGGGCGATTTGTTCTTTGCGCTTGCCGGCAGCAAGACCGACGGCTCGCGCTTCATCAATGCGGCCATCACGGCGGGCGCGGTCGCGGTTGCAAGCGAGCATCGGCCGGACAGCGCCAATGTTCCCTTCGTGGTGACGCCCAATCCGCGCCGCGCGCTGGCGCTGGCCGCGGCAAGATTCTTTCCGCTTCAACCGCAGACCATCGCCGCCGTCACCGGCACCAGCGGCAAGACGTCCGTGGCTGCCTTCACGCGGCAGATATGGCAGAGCCTTGGCCATGACTCCGCGAGCATCGGCACCATCGGCCTCGTCTCGCCGAAGCGCACCGTCTACGGCTCGCTGACCACGCCCGATCCGATCGCGCTGCATCGCCAGCTCGACGAGATCGCGCGCGACGGCGTCACGCATCTCGCCTTCGAGGCGTCCTCGCACGGCCTCGACCAGTATCGCCTCGATGGCGTGCGCATCGCCGCCGGCGGCTTCACCAATCTCTCGCGCGATCATATGGACTATCATCCCGACGTCGCGCACTACCTCAATGCAAAGCTGCGGCTGTTCCGCGACCTCGTGAGCGACGGCGGTGCGGCGGTGATTTCAGCCGATCATGATTGCTCAAGCCAGGTGATCGACGCCGCACGTGCGCGAAAGCTCCGCATCATCGCAATCGGCCGCAAGGCAGACGGCAATGAGGGCATCCGCCTCGTCGAAGCCAGCATCGAGGGCTTTGCACAAAAGCTCGTCATCGAGCATCGCCGCCGCAAGCATGCAGTAAGGCTTCCGCTGGTCGGTGAATTCCAGATCGAGAACGCGCTGGTCGCCGCAGGCCTTGCCATCGGCACCGGCAGCGACGTCGAAAAGGTCTTTGCTGCCATCGAGAGTCTCGAAGGCGCAAAGGGCCGGCTGGAACACGTCGGCGAGCGCAACGGCGCGCCTGTTTTCGTCGACTACGCGCACAAGCCGGACGCGCTGGCCAAGGCGCTGCAGGCGCTGCGGCCTTATGCAAAGCGGAAACTTGTCGTCGTGTTCGGCGCCGGCGGCGACCGCGATGCGGGCAAGCGCCCGTTGATGGGCGCGATCGCCGCAGAGAATGCAGACAGCGTCATCATTACCGACGACAACCCGCGCAGCGAGAATCCGGCGGCGATCCGCGCCGCCATCCTTGCTGCAGCCGGTGGCGCCAGGGAAATCGGCGACCGCAGCGAGGCGATCCGCGCCGCCATCGCTGCGCTGCAGCCGGGCGATGCGCTGCTGATCGCCGGCAAGGGCCACGAGACCGGACAGATCGTAGGCAGCCAGACGCTGCCGTTTTCCGATCACGATGCGGTTGCGGCCGCACTTTCATCGAGGGTGGCATGAGCGCGAAGCCGCTTTGGACGGTCGCAGAAGTCGCCCGTGCGCTTGGCCTGTCGGAAAAATTCCCCGACATGCCAATCGATTTCGTCACGCAGGACAGCCGGCTCGTGAAGCCCGGCAGCCTGTTCGTCGCACTGTCCGGCACGCCGAGCGGCGGCTTCGTCTCGAGCTTTGCCAGCGCGCGCGACGGCTGGGAGTTCGCGGCCAATGCGCAAGCCGCCGGCGCGGTCGCGATGATCGTGCCGCACAGCATTGAAGGCATCAGCGTTCCGCAACTCGTCGTCAAGGACACATTGATCGATGGCCTTTGGGCGCTCGGCCGTGCCGCGCGGGCGCGCTACGGCGGTCCCGTCATCGGTCTCACCGGCAGCGCCGGCAAGACTTCGACCAAGGAATTCATCGCCGCCTATCCCAGGGCCTTTGCCAGTCCTTCCAGCTTCAACAATTTCTGGGGCGTGCCGCTGACGCTGTGCAATGGCGATCCCGCAGCCAGTGTCTGGGTCGTCGAGATGGGCATGAACCAGGTCGGCGAAATCTCGCGCCTGTCGGAACTCGCGCGGCCGACGGTGGCCCTCGTCGTCAACGTGCAGCCGGTGCATCTGGAAAAGCTCGGCAGCCTGGAGGCGATCCGCCGCGAGAAAGTTTCCATTGCGATAGGCTTGCCGAAGGACGGCGTGCTGGTGCTGCCGGCCGACGTCGACGCGCCGGAGTGGAAGGGCAGGACCATCCGCTTCGGCGACGGCTGCGAAGTGCGTGAAGTGAAACATGCCGCGCGCGGCGAGAGCTGGGATGTCACGGCCGACGTCGGCGGCAGGCAGATCAGCTTCAGTCTCACGCCCGGCGCGCCGCACCGCCTACACAATGCGCTCGCTGCGCTTGCGTCGGTCCATGCCGCCGGCCTCGACGCTGCTGCGCTGGCGCCCGAACTCAACGATGTCGGCATCATGACCGGCCGCGGCGTCGAGCAGACGGTGGCGGGCGCAACCCTGATCGACGACAGCTTCAACGGCAATCCGGCGAGCATGGTCGCCGCGCTCGACAGCCTGAAGGCGCGGCCCGTCGCGAAAGGCCGCCGCATCGCCATCCTCGGCGACATGTTGGAGCTTGGCGACGAGGCGCCGTCCTACCACACGGGCCTTGCGGAACATCTCGACGGCATCGACGGCGTCTATTGCGTCGGCCCGCTGATGCATCACCTCTACACGCTCCTGCCCAGAGACAAGGGCCTGGGCTGGCACGAGGACCCCGCCACGCTGGAGCCGCAGCAGGTGGCAGGCCTCTTGCGCGGCGGCGATGTCGTGGTGGTCAAGGGCAGCAAGAAGATGTTCTGGGTGAACAAGTTCGTGCCCAGGCTGGTCGCCGCACTGCAGTCAAAGGCGTGAGGCGCATATGGTTCACGCAAACTTTCAACCCGCCATGACTCGCCCTTCGCGCGAGGCCATGGTTAAAGGGCGTCTCGCCTTTCCGGCACGGCCGCGTCAGCGGCATGGGGCATAGTGAATGTTATATTGGCTGATCGAACTTTCGAACACGGTTCCGGTCCTTGGATTCCTCAAGGGTCTCCTGAACGTGTTCCGCTACATCACCTTCCGCACGGGCGGTGCGATGGTGACGGGCGCGCTGTTCGTGTTTCTGTTCGGGCCCTGGATCATCGATCATCTGCGCCTGCGCCAGGGCAAAGGCCAGCCGATCCGCACCGACGGCCCGCAATCGCATCTCATCGCCAAGAAGGGCACGCCCACCATGGGCGGGCTGATGATCCTGTCGGGCCTCGTGGTCTCGACGCTGCTCTGGGCCAACCCAGTCAATCCCTATGTCTGGATCGTGCTCGCGGTGACGCTCGGCTTCGGCTTCGTCGGCTTCTATGACGATTACCTGAAGGTGACCAAGCAATCGCACAGCGGCTTTGCCGGCAAGCTCCGGCTTCTGCTCGAAGGCATCATCGCGCTCGCCGCCTGTTATCTCTTGGTGCGGCTGGGCCGCGACACGGCGTCGACGTCTCTGCAGATTCCGTTCTTTAAGGAGCTTGTCATCAATTTCGGCTGGTTCTTCGTGATCTTCGGCGCCTTCGTCATCGTCGGTGCGGGCAATGCGGTCAACCTCACCGACGGTCTCGACGGCCTTGCCATCGTACCTGTGATGATCGCGGCTGCAAGTTTCGGCATGATCGCCTACCTCACGGGCAACGCCGTGTTCTCCGATTACCTGCAGATCAGATACGTCGCGGGCACCGGCGAACTCGCGGTGGTCTGCGGCGCGGTGCTGGGCGCCGGCCTCGGCTTCCTCTGGTTCAACGCGCCGCCGGCCTCGATCTTCATGGGTGACACCGGCTCGCTCGCGCTCGGCGGCATGCTGGGCGCCACCGCGGTGGCGGTGAAGCACGAGATCGTGCTGGCCGTCATCGGCGGGCTGTTCGTGGTGGAAGCTATTTCCGTCATCGTGCAGGTCGCTTCCTTCAAGCTGACAGGCAAGCGCGTGTTCCGCATGGCGCCGCTGCATCATCATTTCGAGCAGAAGGGCTGGACCGAGCCGCAGATCGTGATCCGCTTCTGGATCATCTCGGTGATGCTGGCACTCGCCGGTCTCTCCACGCTGAAGCTGCGTTGATGAAGGTGCGGCCCCACAGCCGTCATTCCGGGGCGCGCGGAGCGCGAACCCGGAATCTCGATGTAACTAACCTTTGGATTCCGGGTTCATGCTTCGCATGCCCCGGAATGACCGCGGGGTAATCATGATCCCCGTTACCTCCTTTGCGGGCAGGACGGTCGCAGTGTTCGGCCTCGGCGGCTCCGGGCTTGCAAGCTGTCACGCGCTGAAGGTGGGCGGAGCTGATGTCGTCGCCGCCGACGACAATTCCGACAATGTCGCCAAGGCGGCGCAGGCCGGCTTCACTACCGCGGACCTGCGCAGCACATCCTGGGAAAATTTCGCCGCGCTGATCCTCACCCCCGGCGCGCCGCTGACCCATCCGGCACCGCACTGGAGCGTCTTGATGGCGCGTCAGGCCGGCGTCGAGGTGATCGGCGACATCGAGCTGTTCTGCCGCGAGCGCCGCCGCCACGCACCGGACGCGCCCTTCGTCGCCATCACCGGCACCAACGGCAAGTCCACCACCACGGCGTTGATCGCGCATCTGACCAAATTCGCCGGCTACGACACCCAGATGGGCGGCAATATCGGCACCGCGATCCTGTCGCTGGAGCCGCCGCGCATGGGCCGCGTGCATGTGATCGAGCTGTCGTCCTATCAGATCGATCTTGCGCCCTCGCTCGATCCCTCGGTCGGCATTCTGCTCAATATCAGCGAGGACCATATCGACCGCCACGGCACGCTGGAAAATTACGCCGCGGTGAAGGAACGCCTCGTCGCCGGCGTGCAGCCACGCGGCACCAGCATCGTCGGCGTCGACGACATCTATTGCCGCAACATCGCTGACCGCCTCGAGCGATCAGGTAGGAATGTCGTGCGCATCTCCGTGAAGAATCCGCTTGCCAGCGGCATCTATGTCGAGCG